>JBEGQI010000116.1:0-62135 GCA_041181065.1 Verrucomicrobiota bacterium
TGACGAGTTGAATCCGCCGCTCAAGATAAGGGGCTACGCCCGCCTTCCACCAGAACCTTGAGTGGAAGCAAAACAACAAACCGAAACCACCGGAAACCATCTCATCTAAAGTGGTATGACCGTTGGGGGCCAATCACCGGCTTCAACCAGAGTTTCCGCAGCTTGATTCCGGAGAGCGTTGCGGGTCTTGTGGCAGGAACAGAATTTGAGACGGCAGCAGTCGGATTCGATCAATCGCTGCCCACCGGGACTTGGTTCGGCATCGAGGCGGAGTGGCTGACATCCAGCGGCGATCGCTCCGTCGGCACGCTCACGAATTCCATCCCGTTCATCCCGCTGCCCGATTCGCCGGGGAGCACGCGCCAAACGCTCGACTTCCGCGAGCGCAATCTGTCCGTTTACGCCGCGCAGTTGCTGGGCGACAACTTCTCGCTCAGCGCGCGCTATCGCTTGAGTGAAGCGGAATTGACCGGGCGCTTTCCTGAACTGCCCGACACCACGATCAACTTGAATCTGCTCGAGCAAGACCAGCGGGCGTTGCTGCATCAGGTTTCGCTGACGGCGAATTACCATCATCGCAGCGGCGTGTTCGCGCAGTGGGAATCGGTCTGGTATCGGCAAAGCAACTCTGGTTACACGCCGGCACTCGCGGACGAAAGCTTCTGGCAGCACAACGTCATGCTCGGCTACCGCTTCCCGCGTCGTCAGGCCGAAGTGCGCGTGGGGTTGTTGAATCTGACTGATGAAGATTACCGGTTGAATCCGCTGAACCTCCACGCTGATCTCCCTCGCGGCCGCACGGTCGCGGTGAGTTTGCGGCTGAACTTCTAACGCCCGCCGCGCCGTTGGGCGAGTAGCCACTCGTAGAACTTCGGGTTGTTGTAAGTCTCCGTCCACGAGTTGTGCTCGGCTTCGGGATAGACGGTGAGCTTCACGTTCTGGTGTCCCACACGCGTCTTGAGGAAGCTGACCATGCGCTCGGATTCGACCAGTGGCACGACCGGGTCCTTCGCGCCGTGAAACGCCCAAATCGGCAGCGCGCGCAACGCGGCTTCGTGCTCCGGCCCGGCCAGCACCATGTCGATGAGGTTGCCGCCGCCGCAGATCGGCGCGATGGCCGCGAATTTCTCCGGGTATTTCACGCCCAAACTCCACGTGCCGAACCCGCCCATGCTCAGGCCGGTCACGTAGATGCGGTTCGTGTCCACGGCATGCTGCGCGGTGACATGCGCCAGCAACTGCATCAACGCATCGGCGTCCCAACGCTGGTTCTCCGGGCATTGCGGCGCGACGATGATGAACGGGAAGTTCGTGCCGCGCTTCACGAGGCTCATCGGGCCGTGGATGGCGACGCGTTGCACATCGGTGCCGCGCTCGCCGGCGCCGTGCAGGAAGAGCATCAACGGCTGGCGCTCACCCGGCTTCGCTGCGGTTTCCGGCGGCAGATAGAGCAAATACTTCAACTCGCCGCCGCGCTGGCTTTGCCAATTGAAACTGCTGGCGGTGACGGGCGGGTTCGTGGATTGGGCTTGGGCGTGCATGGTGAAACAGAAGGCGAGTGCCGCCAGGATCGGGGTTGGCGTTTTCATGGGAACTTTCAGACCGCTGCGCGACAAAATGCCGCGCTGAGTCACATCATCTTCAACTTCGGCAAATCTTGCGAATCCACCAAGCCGACAGGTTGCCCCTTCGCGTTCACGACGATCAAGTCGTCGATGTTGCGCTCGTTGAAGATCTTCAACGCCTCGACCGCCAGCGCGGTGTCGCGCACGGTGATCGGCTTCGGCGTCATCACGGATTTGAGCGGGCGGCTAAGCAGATCGTTGTCGGCGGACATGCGGCGGCGGAAATCGCCGTCGGTGAAGACGCCGGCCAGCTTCCCGCGTTTGTCCACGACCGCGAGGCTGCCGGACTTGGCCTTGGTCATGACGAAGAGCGCCTCCTTCACCGTGAGCGATTCAGGCGCCACGGCATTGCGATCGCCGCTGCGCATGATCTCGCCGACGCGCAACAGCAGCGCGCGGCCGATCGCGCCGCTCGGATGATACTTGGCGTAATCGCTCTGCTTGAAGCCGCGCGCCTGCAACACCGCCATCGCCAGCGCGTCGCCCATCACGAGCGTGGCCGTCGTGCTGGCCGTGGGCGCGAGGTTGAACGGGCACGCCTCCTTCGGCACGCGGACGTTCAGGACCACGTCGCTGTGCTTGGCGAGCGACGACTTCACGACGCCGGTCAGGGAAATGATTTTGACGGAGAACCGTTTGATGGCCGGAAGCAGGTTCAACAATTCCTCGGACTCGCCGGAGTAACTGAGTGCAAGGATCACGTCGCCGTCGCTGATGATGCCGAGGTCGCCATGCAACGCGTCCACGCTGTCGAGAACGACGCTGGTGGAGCCGGTGCTGGTGAGTGTGGCGGCGATCTTGCGTCCGACGGCACCGGATTTGCCGATGCCGACGACGACGACCTTGCCGCGATTGCGAAGGGCGCTGGCAACGATCTCCACGGCGTTCTCGAATTGCTCGTCGAGCTGCGCGCGGACGGCGCGGACGGCGGCGAGTTCGATGTCGAAGACTTCGCGAGCTTTGGCAACGTGGCTCATGGGGCGAGGATGTTGCGAAGGCGCGGCGAATTCAACCGCAGATTAACCATGCGACGCCTGCTGGCTGGCAAGCTTAGCGCCCGTTACTCCGCGTTCGGATACGAGCCGAGCACTTTCACAAAGCTGCAATGCTGCTTGAGTTGATCGATGGCCTTGGCGACGCGCGCGTCGGTCTGGTGGCCGTCGCAATCGACGAAGAAGTAGTATTCCCAAGCCTTCCGCTTGCTCGGACGCGACTCAATCTTCGTCATGTTTATGCGGTAACGACGAAACGGAGCGAGCGAGCGATGCAGCGCGCCCACCGCATCCTTGATGCTGAACATCAGGCTGGTGCGGTCATTGCCAGTGGCGGGCGGGCATTTACGGCCCAACACGAGGAAGCGCGTGGCGTTGGCGGAGTTGTCCTGGATGTCCTGTTCCAGCACGGTCAGGCCATATTGCGCGGCGGCCAGTGCGCCGCCGATGGCGCCGGCTTTTTTATCGTTCGCCGCAAGTTCAGCGGAGCGGGCGTTGGATGAAGTCTCGATGATTTCGGCTTGCGGAAACTTCTTGCTGATCCAGATGCGGCATTGCGCGAGGGATTGCGGATGGACGTAAAGTTTCTGGATGTGCTCGCGCGTGACGCGGCTCATCAGGCATTGCTGGATAGGCAGGACGATCTGCGCGACGACCTTGAGTTCGCTGTCGGCGAACATGTCGAGCGTGTGGGTGACGACGCCCTCGGTGGAATTTTCCACAGGGACCACGCCATATTCCGCGCGCCCACGGCCGACGTCAGCGAAAACGTCTGCGATGGTTTTTTGCGATGAGTAGGTGAGGCTGGAGCCAAATTTCTTGATGGCTGCCTGATGCGTGAACGTCGCTTCCGGCCCGAGATACGCGATGGTCATGCTCTTCTCGACGGAGAGCGCGCTCGACATGATCTCGCGGTAGATGGCGCGGATGGAGTCGTTCGTGATGGGGCCATCGTTGAGCTTGCAGACGCGGCTGAAGACGGCGAGCTCGCGGTGCGGCGCGTAGATCTCCTCGCCGTTCTTGCGCTTCAAGTGGCCAATTTCGAGGACGTGCTTGGTCCGCTCGTTGAGCAAACGGACAATCTGGGCGTCGAGCGCGTCAATGGCTTTGCGATGTTCGGGGATGTTCACGCGGCGTGCAAAACGGGTTAAGCGGGCGGCGGATTTTCGGCCGGAGGTTCAGCGGGCTGCGCTTCGGGAGCGGCGGCTTCCGCAGGATTCTTGTCGAGCGCGAGTTGCTCCGGCGGCACGGTGGCCAAGCCGGCTTCCGCAGTGGTTAGCGGCGGCTTTTCGATTGGCAGGCGGCGCAGCTCATCGGCGGCGGGCAGATCTTCCAATGCGCGCAGACCGAAGTATTCGAGGAACAGCGGCGTCGTGGCGTAAAGCGCCGGACGACCGACGACTTCCGCACGGCCCACTTGCTCAACGATGCCGCGTTCAAGGAGCGTCTGCATCACGCCATCCACGGCGACGCCGCGCACTTGCTCGATCTCAGCACGCGTCAACGGCTGGCGATAGGCGATGATGGCGAGCGTTTCAAGGGCCGGCTGCGAGAGCCGCGGCGGACGGGCCTTGTGGCCGACGAGCGCCTTGAGCCAGGGAGCGTAATCAGGTTGCGAGACGAATTGCCACGCGCCGGCGACGCATGCGAGCCGGTAGCTGCGCGCGGCTTGCTCGTGCTCAATCGCAAGCTGTTGGAGCGCGGCTTCGAGTTCCGCTTCCTTTACCTTGCGTAGGGAACGAACGGATTCGTCGCCTTCGGCGTGTTCCGTCGCGCCAGCGAAGACGTCGCGCAGTTCGCGCGTCGAGAGCGGTTTCTGCGCGGCGAACAGCAGCGCTTCGAGAATGAATTTCAACTCCATCGTTAAGCGGTTTGAGTGCTGGCCTGGTCGAGTTCCCAAGCCTTGTTGTCAGCATTCGGCTCCATCACCGGACCGGCATTGGTCTGGAGGCCGCGGCCCAATTCGATGTCGCCGAACTCCTCGGGCTGCAGCGCAACGAGGACTTTGAGCCGGATCAATTCCAACATGGCGAGAAAGGTCACCACGACCTCCGTGCGGCTGGTGGCATCGGCGAACAACTCGGAAAACTTGATGCTGGGCGCGGCGGAAATGCGGCGGCGCAACAATTCGATCTTCTCGCTGACGGAATATTTGTCCTCGAAGATGTCGCGCAGATCTTCCTTTTCGGAGAAGCGCTTGAGGATATTGCTGACAGCATTGACGAGATCGAAGATGGACGCCTCGGTCTTGGCCGCGGGGTCACGTTCGAATTCAAGCTTGGGCGGCAGGCGCGGGAAGATGCCTTCCTGGCGCAGTTCCAGTTCCTGCAACTTCGCAGCGGCGTCCTTGAACTTCTTGTATTCGACCAGCTGACGGATGAGTTCCCAGCGCGGATCTTCGCCGTCTTCTTCGCCTTCAGCCTCGACTTGTTGCTCCTTCGGCAGAAGTTCGCGGCTCTTGATATACATCAACGTGGCGGCCATGACGAGGAACTCGCCGGCAACCTCGAGATCCAGCAGGCGCATGGTCTCGATATATTCGATGAACTTGGATGCGAGCTGGGTGAGGTTGACCTCGTAAATGTCAACCTCCTCCTTCTTGATGAGATAAAGAAGGAGGTCGAGCGGACCCTCAAAAACTTCAAATTGGACTTTGTATTCGGGCATCAGCGTCCGGTCTGGTTTACGGGACCGCAGATGCTAAGCAGGGGGCGTCGGGGTTGCAATGTTGGAAGGATACCCGGCTGGCGAGTCCCCAATTCATGTGGTGACTGACATGTTGACATAGCCGGGGCGAGGGCTACCATGGTCACAGTTCGAGTGGTAGCACGTTTCTTCAGCGGGGTTCCCCACCCCCACCTCCTTGGCGTCTGCCACTCGAACCCTTTTTTCCAGCCGCCGTGGGGCTTGACGCTCTGCTGGCGGCTGACTACTGTTTGCGCCCCTTGCGGGGGTGTAGCTCAATTGGTTAGAGCGCTGCCCTGTCACGGCAGAGGTTACGGGTTCGAGCCCCGCCACTCCCGCCACTTTCCCGCAATGTGTGAACACGGCCATCGGCGGCAACTTTCTGCCTTGAATTAGTTGCCCGTTCTGGCCGATGGGAAATTTGTCCCCCTCAACGGCTGCCAGCTCCCGTTTCCTTCATCAAGGTATCGCACCCCGTTTACCTCGGTATATTTTAAGCGCTGTTGCCAATGCCCCCCGGACAAGTCCCGCTTGGCTTCCAAGCAACCGGGCTTTTCACCAGCCAATGGAAGCTTTGCATCCACCAGCGATTCACTCAACACCCGTCCGTCGAGGGGCTGCGGAGGAGTGATACCCATCAACCAAAGCAGCGTGGGGGCTACGTCCACATTTCCAGAGGCGAGTGTGGAAACCAAACCGGACCGGAAATCGGGGCCTGACGCGACGGCGGTGTTATGCAAATCGGTCGGGCTGAGCGTAACGTGCATGCCACTGCCAGGCTGGTAGTCGTTGTAGCCATCATTGAAGATAGCAACTTGAGGATGGGTAGAAGACAAAACCGACATCTTCCAGGCTGAAGCGACCAATACATCCGGAGCGGTCGAGGAATTCAACATGGCCGCGGAAAGCGGAAAGGTTCCTGGCAAACCGTCGCGCGTAAAGATCACGCCCGAAGGTTTGCGCTGTTGCAACGCTCGCACGACTCTTTCAACGACAAGCGGCGGTCTGCCTACAATGTAAAGAAGCACAGAGCCACCATTGCCCACCACCACCACATCGCCATTTTGCGGCGGGACCTTCCATACCGATTGCGCGTTAAGCCCCATCCCAAGCAGTTCCTTGGTCACCGACTCATTCTCACCAATCGTTGAAAACCCATGGTCCGAGACCACTACGATGTCCGTCTCCGCCCGAATTCCGCGCCGGTCCAGTTCCCGCAGCAACGTTGCGAGCCGCGCATCACTGCCCTTGATGGCTGCCAGCGCTTCAGGCGAACCGGGCCCGTGCTGATGCTGCGAAGCGTCGGGCTCGCTCAGCCAGAGCACCGAGTAGCGTGGAACGACATTGGCCCAAAACTCCTCCGTCAAGCACCGCACCGCCCACTGGTCACGCCCCGTGTTTGGTGATGCCGCCACCGGAAACGAACCGAGTCGGTTCGTCAGCACGGGTAACAAGGTTTCAGGCAATGCGCCCGTCGCGAACCACACCGGATTCGCCGACGACGAACGCTCCCGCCGGTCGTGTAGCAGCGCAACCGGTTTGGACCCTACGACCGCTGTCTGCTGACCGTTGGACTGCACCAGTTCCGCAACGGTAGGCACGCCAAGATACTTGCCACCGGACAATTCATCTCCCCGCCGCACAACGGATAACGCCTCGGCGCCCACAAAGCTGAGCGGCGAAATTTCAGGGCGGTATTCTTTGTTGGCCATCACGCCACTTCGACGGGGGAAAACGCCGGTGGCCAGCACGGTGCCATTCACCTCGGTCGCTGTGGGAAAACGCTGTGATGATTGGCGAACCAAACTCCATTGCTGCGCAGCGAGCACAACGTCGGCGTCAGTTCCGGCGAGACAAAATCCGGCCGCATGCCATCCCAGACGACGAGCACGAAATACTTTGCGCGTCCGACAGCTTGAACCGAAGCCGGGGCTGCGAACGTGAAGAACAGGAGAAACGCGCTGACAAGGACAGAATTAAGCTGCATTGCGCGTTGTGATGCCGATTACCACGACAAAAGTAAAGCCCGGGGCAGTGACAGATCCATGGCCCCTTGCAGAAGAATTTGCCGCGCGCGTCCGGCAGCCCTAAAATCACGGCAATCTATGAAAGGCATCATCCTCGCCGGTGGCGCAGGCACGCGATTGCATCCGCTTACCCAGGCGGTCAGCAAGCAGTTGCTGCCCGTATATGACAAGCCGATGATTTACTACCCGATGAGCGTGCTGATGCTCGCAGGCTTGCGCGAAGTGCTCATCATTTCAACACCGCACGACCTGCCGCAATTCCGCCGTCTGTTCGGGACTGGGGCGCAGCTTGGAATGAAGATTCAATATGCCGAACAACCGCGCCCGGAAGGCCTCGCACAAGCCTTCCACATCGGGCGCGAGTTTCTCGCGGGCGAGCCTGCCTGCTTGATTCTGGGCGACAATCTCTTCTACGGCACCGGCTTTACCCCCACGCTGCAACGGCTCTCCCAGCTGCAAAAGGGCGCGACGGTTTTTGCATATTATGTGCGCGACCCGGAGCGATTCGGCGTGGTTGAATTCGATGCGAAGACCGGCAAGGCCATCTCGATGGAGGAGAAACCCCAGAAGCCGAAGACAAATTTCGCCGTGCCGGGGCTCTACTTTTACGATGCGAAGGTTTGCGAGTTCGCGGCCGGACTAAAACCGGGCGCGCGCGGCGAACTGGAAATCACCGATCTCAACCGCATCTACCTCGAACGCGGCGAACTGCAGGTTGAGAAGCTCGGGCGCGGGTTTGCGTGGCTCGATACCGGCACGCACCGCAGTCTGATTGAGGCGGCAAATTTCATCGAGGCCATCGAGGAGCGACAAGGCCTAAAGATCGCGTGCCTCGAAGAGATCGCGTGGGAGAACAACTGGATTGACGACGCGCAAATCGAACGCACGGCCCAAGAAATGGGGAAAAGCAACTACGGGAATTACCTCAGGTTCCTGCTGCAGTCACGCGGCGAGGGCCGCTGACCGCCTCAATTCTTACTGGCGCTCGGCGCGGGTTGCGATTTACTGACCACAATGAATCTTCTCGTCACAGGCGGCGCCGGCTTCATCGGCTCCAATCTAATCCGACATATTCTCGGGCAGCCGGAGACCAAAGCCGTGGTGAATCTCGACTGCCTTACCTACGCGGGACATCCGGAAAACATCACCGACTTCGCAAGAAATCCACAATACCGATTTGAGCGCGTGGACCTGCGCGATAAAGCCGCCGTCCGCAGTGTCGTTCAAAAACACAAGATCACGCATGTTCTGCACCTCGCGGCGGAAAGTCACGTGGACCGCTCAATCGAAGGGCCGGGTGATTTCATCCAGACGAACATTGTCGGCACGTTCAATCTGCTTGAAGCTTGTCGCGAAGCCTGGCTGGGGGCGCCGGGCGCCGACGGCAAGTTCCGCTTCCATCACGTTTCCACGGACGAAGTTTACGGCTCGCTCGGCCCGACCGGATATTTCGTCGAATCGACCCCCTATGCGCCAAATTCGCCTTACTCGGCGAGCAAGGCTTCAAGCGACATGCTGGTGCGTGCCTATCATCACACTTATGGCTTGCCGGCGGTTATCACCAATTGCTCGAACAACTACGGCCCATATCAATTCCCGGAAAAACTTATCCCGGTCGTCATCCAGAGTGTGCTGGCGCGCAAACCGATTCCGGTCTACGGCGATGGGATGAACGTGCGTGACTGGCTTTACGTCGGGGACCACGTGGCCGCGTTGTGGCGCGTTTTGAACACCGGCAAGAACGGAGAAACCTACAATATTGGCGGTAACAACGAATGGCCAAACATTCGCATCGTGGAGTTGATTTGTGATTTGGTGGATGAGCTGGCGCCAAAGCTCGGCGGGAATTCCCGCGCGTTGATCACCTTTGTGAAAGACCGGCCGGGCCATGACCGCCGATACGCCATCGATGCTTCCAAGTTGGCGAAGGAATTGGGCTGGCTGCCGGCTTATACTTTCGAGCGCGGCATCCGTGAAACGGTGCAGTGGTATTTGAACAATCAGGCCTGGGTGCAGACTGTCTTGCAGCCACGTGGCTAGCGCTCCCAACTCAGTGAACCTTCAGCCGGTAATAGCGTGATTTAAGCGTCGCGCTCTGCACATCCTGATATTCCGTCCACGAGTAAGCGGTGGCGACACCTGTCTGCCAGATGGTTGTCCAGTTCTTCATATCGGTGGAGGCTTGAAGTTCATACCATTTTCCGGGCGCGGCAGGGAATTGGACACGTTTCAGGCTCGTGGCATTGGTTCCTGTCACAAGTTTTATCGGCACACGCAACGTAATCCCCACTTCAACAGACGGTGTGCTCTCCACGCCGGCTGCATTATATGCGGTGACTGAAAACCCGTAGTGCAATCCCTCCTTCAAGCCGCCAACCGGAGCGCGCGTGTTGGGTCCCACATCCACACGAGTCCTATTCGTGGCATTTTCCTCCCGCACGTAAACACAGTAGCCGGTCACAGTTGAGTCAGAGCTGGACCGCCACGCCAGCGTGACTGTCTGCTCCGCCAGACAAGCGCTGGTGATGAAAAATACCAGCGTCGCGCACCATAATGCGAGCGAGCCTGATTTTCTGGTTCGACTAAGTTTGTTCAAATCCACGGTAATGCTTGAAACGCACGATCACTCGCTGAGGCACTGCCGTGAAAGACACCGTGAGGACTCAAGGAACCGAACGTCCAATGACCATCACTACCGCTTCCGCCCACTGCACCATCTGCTTTCCGAAACTGCGTTTTGGTTTTGCCCGCGCCAACATCCCGGGGGAAAATCCGGGCTATTACTGCGTCGAGCGCCGGGAAAATAATGGGGCCCGATTCATCTGCAAGTGTCAGTTATTCCCAAACGCGAAGGAAATCTGCCGGCAAAAAAAACTTCTGGAGGATTCTCGTTGCGAGACAACCATTTGCACCGAGCGGCGTAGATTGATTCGGAACATTTAATTTTCATTCATGTTCGCCACCATCGCCGATTTGAAAATCGGAACGTTACAGAAACAGAAATCTCAACCGAAAATCCGCAATGCGTAAGTGAATCAAAAAGCCGCTGTGCAAAAAATACCCGGGCACACAACTCCAATGGCGGCCAAAAAAGTGAACATCCCGTCCACAGCATTTATCGAACACAGCATCCCAACAACTGGCATTCAGACAAACCTGGTGATCACAGCCGTAAATGTAGACGGATATTAACGACGGATTTGAAATTGCCGTCTTTTGACAAGCCTAGAGCCTGGGCGCACACTATTTCAGATTCATGAACTCTGGCCCACGATTTGGTCGTCTCACCCTCGATTCAAATCAGGCAGCTATACTGGCAGCAAACACACGGCCCGGTCAGCTTAGGCGAATTGAAGGTGACAAGGTTCTCTGCGGAAGCATTGCCACTCGCAAACCCCAGCGAGTTGAACTCCACTAAATCATGAGCGCCTGCCGCTTCAAATGTGTTCGCCAACCCGCCGTCGCCGGCTTGTTTTACCCAGCCGACGCCGACGAACTGCGCCGGCTTGTGCATTTCAGCCTCGCTGCCGCAATGCGGTTTGATGAGCCCAATGGAATAACGAAGGCATTGGTGCTGCCACATGCCGGGCTCATCTACTCCGGCCCGGTCGCTGGAACCGGTTACAAACTGCTCGAAAAGGACCGTGACGCAGTGCGGCGGATCATCCTGCTCGGACCATCCCACCGGGTCGCGTTTGATGGATTGGCACTGAGCGAAGCGGCCGCCTTCACTACGCCCTTGGGAGAAATTCCGATTGATGAGGAGGGCACTGCGGCCGCTCTTCTGGTGCCCGGAGTCTGCCGTATGGAAGCGGCTCACGCACGAGAGCACTCGCTTGAGATGCAGCTGCCGTTTTTGCAAACCGTGCTTGGTCACTTCACCCTCGTGCCGATGGTCGTAGGCGAAACGAACGAAACCCAGCTGAATGCCGTGCTGGAAAAACTTTGGGGCGGACCGGAGACGCGCATCATCGTCAGCTCTGACTTGAGTCACTTCCACAATTATCGGACAGCACGCCAGCTCGACCAGAAAACCGCTGCGCAGGTCGAGGCGCTTGAATCCGTAACCCCTGAACAAGCCTGCGGTGCCAATCCACTGAACGGCCTACTGCGTGCCGCACGTAATCACAAACTCACCGCACGAACGCTCGACCTCCGTAATTCCGGCGATACTACGGGGAATCGATCCCGCGTGGTGGGTTATGGGGCATTCGCCTTTTTGGAGGATTGAACCGCATTAAAACAAAACGCGCCTTCCAAATCGGAAGACGCGTTCGTGAAGATGGTGTCCGCTTTACTTTGCCGGAGTTTGCGCGGGAGCAGTCGTCGGAGCGGCGCCTGGAGTCGTGGCTGGCGCAGGAGCAGGAGATGTTCCTGACGGCTGGGTCACAGGCTCGCCGGGCAACTTGCTGGCCTCCTCTTGAATGTTGGCACCGATGGCGGCCGCACGGCCCTTTGCACCGTAATGCGTTTGCAGGAATCCGGTGAGCAGGGCGAGGCCGAAGAACGCGATGGCAAACCACTTCGTGGCTTTCGTAAGCACGTTGCCGGAACCAGCGCCGAACAATGCATCCGTCGCGCCGCCGCCGAAGGCCACGCCGATGCCCGCTTCCTTCTTCGGAAGCTGGATGAGCACAAGCAGGATCAACGCGATGCAGACCAGCACCATCGCGAGCATCAAGAGACCAATGATGAATGACATAACAGTATTTCGATTAACTCAGTTAGATTGAGTTGCGGATTATATCAGCAAAGCTGCGGGATTCAAGTGCCGCGCCACCAACCAAGGCGCCATCCACATCGGGCTGCCCCATCAACTCCTTGGCGTTGTTGGGCTTGACGCTCCCGCCGTATTGGATACGAACCTTCTTCGCAGTGGCCTCGTCGAACATGTTGGCGAGAACTTTGCGGATGAACGCATGCGCGTCCTGAGCCTGCTGCGTTGTGGCAGTCTTGCCCGTGCCGATCGCCCAAACGGGTTCGTAGGCCACCACGGTGTCGGCCATCTGTTCCTTGGTCAAGCCGGCGAGGCTGCCGCGCGTCTGCGTTTCGAGCACCTGTTCCATCTGGCCGCCCTCGCGCTCCGCGAGCGTTTCGCCGATGCACACGATGGGCTTCAAGTTCGCCGCATGGACAGCTGCCGCCTTCTTGGCGATCAACGCATCCGCCTCCTTCTGATACTGGCGACGCTCGCTGTGACCGAGGATAACGTAGCGCGTGGAAAACTCCTTGAGCATGCCGGCACAAACCTCGCCGGTGAACGCGCCAAAGTTGTTTTCGCTCATGTTCTGCGCGGCGAGCCGGATGTTGGAATCGATGATCGCCTTGCCGACGGACTCCAACGCCGTGAAGGGCGGTGCGACCACGATGTCCACTTCCTTCACGTTCGCGAGTTCGCGTTTGAGGTCTTCCACGAGGGCCAGCGCCTCGGCGACCGTTTTGTTCATCTTCCAGTTACCGGCAATGATCAGCTTGCGTTCTTTGTTCATGGGAATGTTCTAAAATATTTTTGAAATCACTTCTCGCTCAACGCCGCCACACCGGGCAGCACCTTGCCTTCGAGGAACTCCAGCGACGCGCCGCCGCCGGTCGAGGTGTGCGACACTTTCTTGTCCGCACCGAATTTCTTCGCCGCCGTCGCCGTGTCGCCACCACCAACCACCGTCGTCGCCCCACTTGCGGTCGCCGCGACGATCGCATCGGCCATGGCTTTCGTGGCCTTCTCGAAGGACGGGAATTCAAACACGCCGGGGGGTCCGTTCCAGATGATGGTCTTCGCACGCGCGATGACGGCACCGAATTGCTTCGTGGTTTCAGGGCCGACATCCAAACCCTGCCAACCAGCAGCGATGCCGGTGTTCAGCGTCGCCAAACCCACTTTCGCGTCCGGCGCGAACTTGTCGGCCGTGACCCAATCCACAGGCAGATGCAACTTCTTGCCCTTGTCCGCGGCCTTCTTCAAAAGCTCAGGCACGATCTTCGCGCCTTCGGGATCGTAGATGGAATCGCCGATGGCCATGTTGTCGCGCACCTTGAGGAATGTGTAAGCCATGCCGCCGCCGATGATGATTTCGTCCGCCTTGTCGAGCAGGTTGCTGATGAGCTGAATCTTGTCCGCGACCTTCGCACCGCCAAGGATCGCCAGCAACGGACGCTTCGGGTTGTCGAGCACCGCGCCGAACGCATCCAATTCCTTCTTCATCAGGTAACCGCACGCGCGCTGGGGGAGCTGCACGCCCGTCATTGAGCTGTGATCGCGATGCGCCGTGCCGAATGCGTCGTTGATGTAAACATCGCCGAGCCTCGTGAGGCTCGCGCGGAATGCCTTCACCTTGGCCGGTTCGGCGGCCAGCTTCGTGCCGTCTTCGAGCTTCACCTTGCCCTCTTCCTCGATGTGGAAGCGGAGGTTTTCCAAAAGGATTACGTCGCCGGCCTTGGCCTTCGCGCAAGTGGCTTCGACTTCCGCGCCGACGCAGTCGTTAAGGAATTGCACCGGCTTGCCGAGCAGCTTCTGGAGCGCTTCAGCCACGGGCTTAAGGGAAAATTTCTCGATGCGCTTGCCATCGGGACGACCGAGATGGCTCATGAGGATGACCGCGGCGCCCTTGTCCAAGGCGTATTTGATTGTCGGCAATGCCGCCTCGATGCGCTTGGTGTTGGTGATCGCGCCGGTGACTTTGTCCTGCGGGACGTTGAAGTCCACGCGGATCAGGGCGCGCTTGCCCTTCAATTCGACATCTTCGATGAACAGTTTGGCCATATCAGGAATTCAAGTTCGGGTTCGGATACAACTCTCTCAAAAGCCCTGAAAACAGGGCACGCCAGCTTATCGGAAGCGGGAGGTGAGTCAAAACGGAAGTGGTGCGCAAGCAAACCCAGAAGTGTTCGCTAACCATCAGATGAGCCGGCCCGATGCCTCAACGGCTTGAAGCTTCATCCAGCGCCAGCACCTTCAATGCTGCGATCGCCGCCTTGCGCACGGATTCATCCTTATCTTCGGCCGCCCCCCGCAGTCCAATGAACAAATTCCGCTGACTGGCCTTGTCCACGTGAAAGCGGGCCAGCATTTCACAAGTCATCCGCCGCGTTGCAACATCCTCAAATCGTAATCCCTCGATCAATGCATTGGCATTTACCGCGTCGCGGACATCGTTATTGGCCAGCGCAACCGCCAGCCAGAATCGGACCTCACGATCTTCGTTCTGCAACAACCCGACGCGCAGATTAACCAGCACATCTGCCGGAGCTTCGCGAACGGTGGCTAGCGACCTTGCAGCCTGACGCCGCTTCTCAACCTCCGCCGCACGCAAGTCGTATAACAACTCGGGCAATTTGTCCGACGCCATCACAGCGGGCGCATTTGTCTTCTCCACTGGCTTTTCAACAACCGGCGGTGCGACGGGATTGGAAACTGCAATTACATTTGTCGCGACTGGCAATGCCACCGGAGCGGGCGGGGAGGTTGGCGCAGGAACCGGAGCTGGGACGGGCACGGGCACTGCTATAGGCGGCGGCACCGGAGCAGGCGCAGGAGCCGGCGGCGGCACAACTACGGTCGCGCGTAGCGGTGCTGGCTTGGGCGGCGGTGCGACGTTTGTTTCAACGGGCTTTGCCGTTTCAACCGGCGCCGGCACTGAAACCTCCTGCGACTCCGAAGCTAAAACCGGCTCAGGCTGAACCGAAACTTTCCCAGGCCTGTTCACCGTCAATTTCCAAACCACCGCCCCGAGCACCGCCACCAGCACAACCCCAAACACGACCGCCATCGTGCGCGAGCGGCCGCTGCGAACGGATGTTTGTTTCGGTTTGGCGGGCGCTGCCGCTTTGGCTGGCACCGGACGCAGACGCGAGGTTTTGGCTTTGGCTGAAAGCAATGAGGTGTCTGACTTTGATCGGCCGCCATCAGGTGACGACATCGGTTTTGGCGGCAGATAAGGCGCCCCTCCAACCAGAGCGGATGGCTGCGACCAGAACACCGCCGAGACATCGCCGAGCCGCAGCACGTCGCCGTCTTGCAGCTGGGCTTGCGTGACGGACTGACCGTTGAGTTTGGTGCCGCTCGCCGAGCCAGGATCGTTGAGCACAAAACCTTCTGCACGGCGCGCGATCTCCACGTGCAACGGCGCCACAGAAGGCGTATCGAGCACGATGGTGTTGTTGGCTGCGCGACCGATGGTGAACGAATCGACCAGCAACACATGCTCCGCCGGCGGGAAGCCGGGTATTTGAATCATCAGCGTAGGCATGTTCGCACGAACGAGACGAGCCTAACGGATTCGCTGATCAAAAAACAGGAATTAACCAAAGGCCCCAAACAAGGCCCGCAACTCCTCGTCCACCTGCGAGGCGTCCGCGAGGGTGTGGGCGATCTCGTCGCGCAACAGCTCGCGGTAGCGCTTCCGCAACCGATGCGCCGCCACGCGCACCGCACCTTCATCCATACCGAGCGACTTGGCGACCTCCGCGTGTGGAACGGCGCCTTTGCCGGAGGTGAGAAATATTTTGAGCTGCTCGAATTGCGCCGCCTTGCCGTCCGCCGCGCACTCGGCGCGCAACCGCTCGATCACCTGCGCCAGCAATGCCACCGCCCATTCGCGGTCGAAGGCCTTGTCCGGACTCGGTTCATTCGTGGCGGCGACTTGGAACTTCGTATCCGCCGTTTCCCAATCGAGCGACAACACGGTGTCGCCACCGCCGCGCTTGAGGCGTTGGGATTTCTTCCATTCGTTCGCGAGGAAGTTTTTTAGCGATGCCAGCAGGAAAGCGCGAAAGCGCCCGCGCTCCGCGCTCAGGCCGGCGAGATAATTCTTGGCGAGAAACCGCGCAAAGAACGCCTGCACCAAATCTTCAGCGTCTTCCTTGGCGTGCCCGCGACGGCGGACGTAGGCGTAAAGCGGGAACCAGTAGGCGCGGCACAATTCCTCCAGTGCACGATCAGAGTGAGGCGTGGTCTTGTTGCCCGCCGCGAGCACGACCGTCCAACGCGTCGTGGCGAAGATATCGCCCGGCGCGGACGAAGAATGAGATTCAGTCGGCATGATTTAACCGCAGAGAACGCAAAGGACGCAAAGAGGGAAACAGTTCCTCCGCCAGAATCAATCTCTGCGTTCTCTGCGGTTAAGTTAGGTTCTCACTTTGCCAATTCTTTGATTAGATCGCCGCGCGTCGTGAACGCCGTGACTAGCTTAGCCAGTTCCAGCGCGTCATTGCGCCGGCCCGCCATGACCAACTGCCGGGCGCAGTTCACGATGGCTTCGTCGCGCGTCGTGAACGCGGTAATCCTCTGGAGGGCGGTGCGGGTGTTCACCAAATCCTCGGCACGCGCGGCATCAGCGGCGATGGCGGCGAGCACTTCATCACGATCGGTGAACGCCACGATGCTGTTGGCTGCGTTGAGCCGGGCTTTCAGGTCAGCAGCAATGATCTCCTTGGAGATGAAAGTGTTGGTAGGCGCCTGGATTTGGCCAAGCTTTAGAAGGGTGAAGATTTCCACTTTGAAGGATTCGTTCAGCTTCGGGCCGTAATCAAACCCTCCAGTTATTGCGTTGCTCGTAACTGAATCAAATGAGTAGTAAAACCGGCGATACCAACCTGGAGTCACCACAACCTCTCGCCTGGCTTGACTTGCGAGAGAGGTGTTCAGTTTTTCATTTGAACGGAAAAACGTAAGACTGAAGCCGTCAGCGGATGGCCCCGGCCAGACCTCTGCCCGAGGCTGAGCCCACTCAATTTTAAAATCGCCCGGAAAACGATTGCTGGGGATTTGATACTCGAGTTGATAATTCGTAAGCGAGTGGCTTGCAGCGAATGCTCCGTTTGTAGCGGCAACCATACGCGCGTTTGGAAAATACTTGAAAATCAGTGCGGCAGCTTTGTTGGTCATGAATTGAAAAGCGTCCTCGCCCGCCTCGTCCACAACCGACTGTGTAGCCTCTGTTGGAACGCGTTTGAACACCTTGGGTGAATCGTTTTGGAACGACGCGGTATCATCCTTGTAGCGGAGGCTGACGCGATTGGGATTATCGTTTGTTGCCTGCAGGATCATTGCCTTCAATCGATCGCCATGAGCCTTCAATTGATCGTTTAACGCCTTGCTGGCGGCGCCATTTTTTTCAAATTCCTGCCGCCACTTTTCCTGCAGGGCTTCCTGTTCAGCAAATGCCGCTTCGGCCTCCGTGCCCCGCACCAGTTGTTTGACCCTTTGTCCCATTTTCTGGATTTCGCGCGCGAACGCCTGAACGTTGGTTTTTTCTGACAGGTCTTTGCCTGCAAACGCTGGCGCATCCTTCAGGTTGTCCATGGCCAAAACCAATTGAGCGGCTTCGATTGGAATAGGTTTGAAACTCTTTGGCGAATTGTCTGGCGAGCTCGAGTCATCGGCTACCGGGCTGAGCAACTTGTAGCGGATGCTGACGCTGTTCGGGTTCTCGCTGAAGCTGGTGATTTGCAGGACGCCTTGGTCGCCGTTGCGCGTGCGGAAGGCCCACGCGATGGATTGCCCGGCATTGTCGCGCATCGTCAACGTTCGGGTCGCGGTCGGGTAGGGCCACGACTTCGCTTCTTCGCGGAGCGCGCCCAACACGGCCTCGGGCGTAATGGCACCCCAAGCGTTCGGATATGCCGGGCTGATCTTGGCCACGAGCATGTCCACGGATTCGAGGCCCGCCTCTTGAATGTGCTGGTTCGTGAGGGTGAACCACGGGCGCACATCCACGAATTGTTTCCGCATCCAAGCGAACTCATCGGGCTGGAACTCCGCCGTGTTCGTCATCCGGCGCAGCGTCATGACGGCGCTGTTATCGAGGCGCATGAAATGGATGCGGCGCTCGCGAGCATCGGCTTGGTTCAAGCTGCGGGAAGACTCGATGCGAAAGAATGGCTTCGTCGGTTGGGCGGGTTGAGCTTGTTGCGCTGCGCGCGCCCGGGATTCGGCCATTTGTTCTTCGGCGCGGGCGCGAGCTTCCGCCATCTGCTGCTCCGCACGACCGCGGGCATTCTCGATTTGCTCCTGCTGCTGTCGGGCATCGTGGTTCTGCACAACCACACGCTCACTTCCAAAGGACCAAAACAATCCACCCGCCAGAAGGACTAGTAGGACAACACCGGCAAGTGCGGCGACGCCACAACCCACCGCCAGTGCGCCACCCGTGCCGGCAGTTTTTTTGCGACTCAGGAAAATAACCAAGCCAACGACTGCCGCAAGCACCACCAGAACGATTCCAACCAACAAGATTGAGGCCCAAGAAAACATCATGTGCGGCTGCGGTCCCGCTGACATCGAGCGCGGCATGAAGGCAAATCGGAGCGCCACGAATCCCAAAACCAGTAGCACGACCAACCCGATGATGCCTGCGCAACCAAGCGCGAAGATGCGCAAGATGGAACTGCCGCCGGATTGCCTTGAGCCATCCATCAGCGGTGGCGTGCCGCTAGCGGGATTCACCTTGCGCCAGACGTAGCGGACGATCATCACATCCAGCAGGGCAATCACGGGCAGTGACAACAGCAAGACGAGGATGCTGCTGGGGACACCGCGTGCGCCAGCAAGGGCGCCACCGAAGAGGCATACAAGCGTGAAGACTGCCAGGCCGACGACGAAGTCCAGCGCCAGCAAAGGCAGAAACAAACCCGCAAAAACGGCGAGCCCCATGCCATGGAGCTTCCCGGATGATCGGCGAATCTGGCCGACAGCCACCCAGCCGAGGATTGTTGCCGCGATCAAGGACGCAATGGTGATCACCGAAATGGCGGTGAACACCAACTTCCCCGAGCTGATTATCTGGAAGAGGGCAAACATCGGGGTGGCCTGAGGCAGAAGGTGGTTATGCATGTTCGTTCCTCAGGCTACGGTTAAGAGCAGAACCAACATGCCCATGATTCCAACGCCGGCGCATACCGCTGCCGCGATGGCTACCGGCGAGTATCGCGAAGGCACATTGTCCTGGGCTGGCGCGCCGAAGCGCTGAATTCTCGGCGGCGCGCCCGCGACTGCTTGTTCCGCACCCGGCGTGGAAACAATCGTCTCCACCTGCGTCTTGAGCACGCTGGCTTGTTGGAAGCGCAACTCAGGTTTCTTCTCCAATGCCCGCAGCACCACTTCGTCGAGGCGCACGTCGATGGCGACTTTCTTCGATGGTGGTTCGATACGTTTGCCGGGCAGCTCGCCGGTGAGCATCTGGTAGAACACCACGCCGAGCGCGTAGATGTCCGCGCGATGGTCCACTTCGCCCGGTGCTTGAATCTGCTCCGGCGACATGTATTGCGGCGTGCCCATGACGCGGTTGGCGTCGGTGATGTTTTCGGCGGCGGCTTGCGATTGTAGAACTCCACCTCCTTGGGTGATTGAATCGTCACAAACCGCCGCCATGATCTTGGCCAGGCCGAAGTCCGCGACCTTCACGCGGCCCCGGCGGTCCATCAAAATGTTCTCGGGCTTGATGTCGCGGTGCACGATGCCTTGGTCGTGTGCGAATTGGAGCGCGTCGCAGATCTGCGGCACGATTGCCAGCGCTTCGTGCGGCGAGATGCGCCCACGCTGCATGAGCTGGCGCAGGTTCACGCCATCCACGAATTCCATGAAGAAGAAGTAAAGCCCCTCAGCCTTGCCGAATTCGAACAACGTCACGATGCCGGGATGATTCAGCTTGGCCAACGCCTTGGCTTCGCGCGCGAAACGCTCAGCAAACGCAGGATCGTTGCCGATGCCGGGCGGGAGAATCTTCAGCGCGACGAGGCGGTCGAGCTGCTTCTGTCGCGCCTTGTAAACAGCGCCCATGCCGCCTTTGCCGATGAGTTCGAGGATTTCCAGCTGCGGAAACAGCGGCGCAATCTCCACCGCGGACGGCGGCGTGAAGGTCGGTTGCTTGCCATCGGTGACGGTGTCCTCGGTCGCGCCCGCTTGCAGCAGACAGGCAGGGCAAAGCCCGCCGAGCGCATCGGGCGCAAGCGGCGAGCCGCATTGTGGACATTTGCCTGCCATGTTCGGGTTGAACTTCACTGTGTCCATGCCCAACCCAGAAGCAAAGCCGCGAATTCGTTACAGGAAAAAGTAAGCGCTATTTCGCCGGCATTGGCGCACCAAGCAGCGTGATGTTCTCCAGTTTGAACGGCACGGTAAACGTCTGCAACTGGTCGAAGACTTCGGCGACCAACTTGCCGTTTGCAGGAAAGGTTCCCTTGATTTCGTAGGTGAAGGTATAGCTGTTGCCGCCACCACCCCAGCCGCGTTGATCGAGCTCCGTTTTATTTCCATCAACCACCAGATACACCGCCTTCAGCGCGTCCTTGTTGACCTTCAACTTGAGCTCCAGTTGCTGTGTTCCCTTCTGCCAACCGTCCTTGATGGATTGGATTTTTGCGCCGAGTTCGCCGCCTTGAGCGTCCGCCTTTAGTTCGGTGAATCCAAGGTCAACTTCCTTCGAGCCGCCGGCCACGCTGTATTCCAAATGCCCGCTCAACTCCTTCAACCCTTTCACGCCGGGCCCGGGCGGATTCAACTCCACTTCCAGCACGGCGCCCGACTTGTCTTTCGTGAGCTTTGGAAAGCTGAAGCGTCGATTCCACTCGGACTTTGGCAAAAGATCGGAGCCGTCGTCCGCGATTGCGGAATCCAGCCCGCTCTTGTCCGTGATACCGAGCACACTGCCGGGCAATTCGGCGAGCAATGCGAGCGTATAGCCCGCATCGTAGTTGAATGGCCGCACCTCGCGCTGTTTGTCGGTTTCGCTCACGAGCCGCACGCCCACTACCTTGATGCTTTTCAACTCACCGCCTTTCGCCGGCGCTGCCACTTCGACCGGGCTGGCGCCCAACTGCTTCTTGATCTTCACGAACTCTGTTTTTGCCGCCGCGACTTCAGTCGCATAATCAAAGGCCGATTTGCCACCGCTGATTATGGCCCGGACCGGCGCCTTGCTGCCGAACATCACCGCCGCCATTTCATCGTCCATGTCCGGTTTATCCGGGCTACCAGCGTTGCCAAGGTTCTTCATGGCCCACACGTCGTCGTTCACAAGCTTGTCCATCGCCTCAACCATCTTGGCGCCATCGAACTTCAGGCCCAGCGAGCCGTTGGGGTCCTTGGTGAAGTTGGAGCTCTCCGCGACCTTTCCTGGCAGATGGAACGTCACCTCATGCTTCATCGCTCCCAAGATGCCGTTCATCATTGGTTTCATCTGCTGGAATCCGGCGCGTTCCTCCGCCAGCTTTTTCTTCCGCTCCTCAGGCGTGAGTTTTGAGTAATCCACTTTCTTCTTCTCCATCCGGAAGCCCTCCTTCTCACCGCTGGAATCACCCTTGTTCGTGCGCAAGGTGAGCACGCCGCCGTCGGCGGTCTTGTTCCAGTCAAACTCCAGCATCGTCTGGTTCGGCAGGTCGAGTTGCGAGAGCGCCTTGAAATACGCAGTGCCCTTGAAATACATCCGGCCATCGTCGAGCCGCTTGAAGCTCACGTCGCGCCACGCCTCGACTCCTTTCGCCTCCTCGACGATCTTGGCGACGGCTTCTTTGAGCGCCGCCTCGGCGCTCTCATTCTCGCCGCCCAGGTTCATGGACTGAAAGCTCGTCTCGTGAACCACCTTGCCCGAGCCGTCGGGATTGAGCGTGAAGTCGTCCTTCGTATCGAAGCAGCCCGAGAGCAAAGTGGCCGCAGCCACGGCGATGACAGCGTTGAGAATCCTTGCGTGCATGATTTTCTTCATGCCCTAGTAAACGGAAGTTTACCTGCGAACCACAATTACAAACTCATGACGAGTTTCCAACCGGACGAAAGAAGACTTTCAGCCATTTTGCTTGCGATGCTCAGCGAGAAGTTTTTGAAACTCGGCTTCGCGGACTTCGGGCGGGCGCACCTCGTCGCGATGTTTGCGGAACCAAAAAACAATGGCTACCCAGGCGCGCAAGTTCAGATGGGTGCCCAACGTCACGAGAGCAACAAAAAGACAAACGTTTTTCGGATTCCGAATCACAGTCAAATCCGCTGCCACCCACGCAAACGCCCAACCAAGTGGAAACGAAAGTGCCTGAGGGACAAGTTCGGAAAGCTGCCTGTAGTTACCCTCTTCGATCGAGTATCCGAAGCAAAACGCCGCGATGATGAGCAAGGCGATGGTGATCCACCCTTGCGGCGTAGCAAATTTCAACCGTCGTGCTCGCTGGGAGTTCATGGAGACTGCCCGAGCATAATCCTAACCTTCAGCCTTTCAAGCCCGCCCAGCGTAGATGGTGTGAATCTGAGCGAGCACCTCGGGCTTGAGGCCGTTCTGAGCGAGGATTTCGCAGAGGCGCGGGACTTCGGCTTCGTTGTGATATTCCATGATGATGGCGCCGATCTTCCCGAGCACGTCGGGCGAGGCCGCTTCGAGGATGGGTAGCTCGCTGCCTTCGCAATCCATCTTCAACAAGTCGCAGCGCTTAACGCCGCAATGCTGGAACAGCTCGTTGATGCCGACCGTTTTCACCGTGAGCGACTCGCCCTTCGCCTGACTCAAGCTGCACCCGGAATCGTCGCCGGGCGTGAAGTAGAGCGTGGCAGAACCGGATTTATCCGAAACCGCCGCAAGATGCGGCGTCACGCGATGGCCAGGATTCAAGGCCAGATTCCGATTCAACTGTTCCAGATTGTTGGGAAACGGTTCGAACGCGTGGATGACGGCGTTGCGATTCATCGAGGCGGCATAGACGGCGAACAATCCCACGTTCGCGCCGACATCAATCACCACCTGCGCTTTGCGGACGTCGTCATTGACGCGCGAGTAGATGCCGAAGACGAAAATCTCGAGGAAGATCCACCAGTCGGACGCGCCGCCACGCAATTCACAGCCGCAGCCGGACGAAGTGCGGAGCGTATAAGGCCCGCGCTTGCGGCCCATCGCGTCAGCCGCCAGCCGCGTCCACCCGCGCACGCCGAAGACCAGCTTCGGGATGGCGGACGCGCGCCGCAACGCGCCTTTGATGAATCCTGCTCTCATGCGGGCGAAGTTATCGGCGGGGGAATTTGGCTTGTCAACGAAATCAACCTTCGTGAGCTTGTTTCAACTCATGGCCAAGCGCGCTTTAATCACGGGCATCACGGGGCAGGACGGCTCCTATCTCACGGAGTTGCTCCTCGAACAGGGTTACATCGTGCACGGCCTGGTCCGCCGCACCAGCAGCCTCGACCGCTCGCGCCTGAACCATCTCTACACCGACCCCGCCATCTACAACCAGCGGCTGTTCCTGCATTACGCCGACCTCGATGATCCGACCACGATGCGCCGCACGCTGACAAAGGTGGTGCCGGAGGAAATCTACCATCTCGCCGGGCAAAGCCATGTCGGCCTGAGCTTCGAGATCCCGGAATCGACGTGTGAGATGACGGCCATGGGCACATTGCGCCTGCTCGAAATGATCCGCGACCTGCCGACGCCCCCGAAACTTTTCCATGCCTCGTCGAGTGAGATCTTTGGTCAGCCTGAAAAACTGCCGCAGGATGAATCCACCCCGATGGCACCGGCGACGCCTTATGGTTGCGCGAAGGCGTTCGCGACGCAGATGATCGGCGTATACCGAAAGGCCTACGGGTTGTTCTGCTGCAACGGAATCCTCTACAACCACGAATCCCCGCGGCGCGGCGAAAATTTCGTGACGCAAAAGATTTGCTTAGCCGCTGCTGCGATCAAAGAAGGCCACCAGAAGGAACTTTCGCTGGGCAGCATGGATGCGCAGCGTGACTGGGGCGACGCGCGCGATTATGTGCGCGGCATGTGGCTCACACTTCAACAGCCCAAGCCGGATGATTACATCTTCGCGACCGGCGAACTCCACTCGGTCCGTGACGTGGTGGAAACCGCATTCAAAGCCGTCGGGCTCGACTGGCAAAAGTTTGTGAAGCAAGACCCGCGTTTCATGCGGCCGGAAGAACCGACGCGGCTTGTGGGAAATCCAGCGAAAGCCGAGCGCGTGCTGGGCTGGAAACGGACTTCGAGCTTTGAGAAGCTCATCACCGACATGACGCTGAAAGCGCTGCGCGAGACTACGGCTTAACCACGCCTTCCAGCACGGCAATCGTCTGTCGGGCGCATTTCTCCCAAGTGAACGTCCGCGCGTGCGCGGCGTTGCGTTCGATGAGTTCGCGACGTTTGGCCGGGTCCAGTGTAATCATTCGCTGCATCTTCGACGCGATGTCGCCGATGTCCGCCGGATTCACCAGCCATTCATCATTCAGCATCAACTCCGGCAGCGAACTGGTGTTCGAAGTGATGACCGGTGTGCCGCAAGCCATCGCCTCGACAACAGGAAAGCCGAAGCCTTCGTAGAACGACGGGTAGATCAAAAACTCCGCGTGATGGTAAAGGTTGATGAGCTGCTGGTCGTCCGCGTAACCGAACAGCTGGACGCGATCACTCAAACCGAGTGACGCGGCGAGATCGACGACCTCCTGCCGTTGCACGTCGTCAATCAGCCCGGCGATGACGTATTTCAAGGTGGTCTGCTTGGCAAAGGTCGCGAAAGCCCGCAACGCCCCGAGCACGTTCTTGCGCTTGGGATGTGTGGTGATGGAGAAGAAATATTTTTCCGTGATCAGCCGCTCACCAACGTGCTTTGCGCCTTCAATGAACTGATCGCCCACGCCAAGATGCACGACGTGGATCTTGTCGGCAGGTGTGTTGTAGAACTTGATGATGTCGCGCTTCGTGTTGTGCGAGTCCGCGATGATGGCATCCGCCAGCTTAAGCGAACGCGGGATCTGCAGCCGGTAGTAAAGTTTGTGCTGCCAGCCGTATTGCTGCGGCAGCACGCGCGTGGCGAGGTCGTGAAAGGTCACGACGTATTTTACGCCGGGCAGCTTGCGCAAAGGCAGGATGTGCGCGGGCGCGTGATAGACATCCACCTTCGAACGGCAGATGAGACGCTGGACGCGGAAACAATCGAACTGCGCGGCGCCGAACAATCCAGGCGCCGCCGGTTCAACCAGCGTGGTGCCCAGCGTCTTACGGTCGCTGGTCTGGAAGAACAGATACTCGTTGCGCACATCGAGTTCGAGGCACTTGCGGAACAAATACGCGACGTAGTTTGGCACGCCGGTGCCGCGTTCGAGGATGTATCGTGAATTGACGCCGATCTTCACGCGAAGTTCGGGTTAAGTCGTCTTGGCTTGAGTGGCATCGGATTTGGGCCGGCTGATGACCACATAGCCGATAAGCAACAACGTTACAGCGATGCCGCCGAGCGTGATGTTCAACGCGCCCGCCGGGAGGCGGAACGTATAAACAACCGTGTGCTGGCCGGGCACAAGCTTCACGCCGCGCATGAAGAAATTGGCTTTCAACAACTCCGCAGGCTGACCGTCCACGGTGACTTTCCAGTTCTCATCGTAACGGTCGTTGAGCAGCAGGATGGCGGGCTCCGTCACGTTGGCGGCAATCTCGACGCGCTTCGGTTTGTAGCCTTTGATCTCGACCGTGCCGGCGGAGATGTTCGTGCTGGTGCCGGGCGCAAGCTTGTCACTCATCACAATAACGGATTTATGCGGGTCGAACGACGCCTCGAAGAGGTTGCTGAGGATGAGCGATTCGTTCGTGCTGACGGTCCAGTTTGCATAAAGGCTGGCGCGGGGCAGTGCACCACGGAATTCGCCGATGGCATTGGCGCCATTGGGATTCGCGACCGCAGTGAGGTGTTCAAGCTTCGATGTTTCGCGCAGACCCGGTTTCGGCGCGATATCGAAAGGCAGCTTCACGGCAAAGCGCCGTTGCACAGGGTCAATTTGCTGGTTCAGCATTTCAAAAATGGCTGCCGGACCGATGAGGTATCGGGTATTCGTCAGTTCCCAGCGGCGCAGCAAGCCCTCGTTCTGGTGCGCGCGCCAGGCGGATTCAAAGGCGGCGATGTCCTTGGGCGGGCGGGGCATTTGAATGACGTCCAACGACTGGATGTTGCGGTAGAGAAAGTGGTGTTGCGTCCATTCGATGCGATACATCTGGTTCAGCAGATCGAACTGCTCCGGCATCGGGAACGGCAGCGCGGCGACGCGGTTCTCGTAAGGATGTGCAGAAAGGAATTCGATGACGGGGTTTTTGACGGCCAGGTCATATTTTTGGATGTAGTCCCAGTGGATGATGAAGTGGCTGCCGGCCCGTCCGAGGTCAAAAATCGTGAAGCCACCGAGCAGAAGACCAAACCACTTTGCACGCGTCCCGCTGAACGATCCACTCATGGTCAGAAACAACAATCCGATCGCCACGGCCAGCAGGACCACAAACACCCACGTGGACTCAATACTAAAAGTAGCGATGGTCTTGCCAATTTTGCCCGGGAAGCCAACGACTGCGAGGAACGACTCCAACTTGGGCTGCGAGCCGGTATAAATGAAGGCGCCAAACAAAGCCGCGCCGAATAGCAGCAAGCTACCCATGACCCAGCCACGATCCGGGCCGCCCAACTCACCCAGCCAGCGAAACAGCCCGCGCGGAGTTACGCCAGGTGCAACGACATGGCGCTTCCAGAGACCGTTCAATCCATAGGCGAAAATGATGACCAGCGCAAAGTTGACGATGTAGAGAAACTTAGTCGGGTTGCGACTGACAGAGAGAAATTTTGATATTGGGGCAAGGCCGTATTTTACAGCCTCACCAACATATGGCATCTCGCTGAGGATTGGGACATAACCGTTGTAGATACACTTGTATAAACCGGAGAATCGTCCCCATGACATGAGCAACGCCACGATGGCCACGACGAGCCAGAAGCCGATCAACTTGCGCTCCTGCGGTGAGTAGATGGAATCCTTCCGGCGCGCGGCCATGGTCACCGCCCAAGCGCCGACCAGCAACACCAGCACGCCCGTGTAACCCAGCGTGCCGGAGAATCGCGCCATCGCCTGCGGCGGCGGCCCTTTGCGTCCGTCGGCCAGATAGCCGTCCCACACAGGGTCGCTGCCAATCATGCCCCAGTAATTCGCGCCTTCGGGCGAATCAAGCCGGTAACCAAAGATGCCGGGAACGGCCAGCGTAATGGTTTCCTTGGGCGGAAGGCTCCATTGTGTGGCCCATTGATAGTTGGCGGCTTTGCTCTGCTCCTTGTCCGCATCTTCAACGACAGAGACGTTCTTGATCGAGGAGCCAATCAAACCCGTAACAGACTGGAACGAAATAAACCCGGCCATGGCGGCGATTACGGCGACGCGAACGCCGCCGCCGATCAAGCGCCCCGCCACTGAGCCTTCCCGGTCGGTCAGCGCGTGAAAGATCACAAACGCCGCCACAATGACGCTAAACATGGCCCCGATGTCTGATGCCTCGATGACGTTGACGCCCACCGCCATTCCAGCAAGCGCGATGAGCGCCCACTTGCGGAGCATCTTGGCTTCGGACTGCGCCAACACGACAAGTCCCATCGCAAGCATCGCCATACCGAAGGCTGTCGAATGAGGCGCAACGCCCCAGCAAGCGTCTGAGAGGAAGCATGTGTTCAAGGTGGCAGCCGTTGAGCCGATCAGGCACGCGGCAGGTGCAAAGCCGAGCCGACGAAAAAAGAACCACGCGCCGATGCCCAAAACGAGTAGGCAAATGGGCGTGATGAATTTGGAATACCACACCGCCCCCATGGCCATCCACAGGAATGACCAGATGCCCACCGGCGTATTGCCAGCGCTGTAACCAGTGGAGTTGAGGTCGATCCATTGGCCGGTGATCCCGTCCTTGGGGTTCATCTGGTCGGCCATCAAAGCGCCGAGCGGACCGTCGTTGGAAAAATGCACGACACCCGGGAGGAAACTCTTCCAAAACAGGACGCTCAGCAGCAGGATCAAAAACACTGCTGCCGCCCAAAATTTGGCGCCAATCTGCAATGGGGCGCCCTGCGAATTGCCAGTCTTCATTATAAAAATCGGTGATTACTCCAACGACCGCAGGTCAAATCAGCGCCGCCAGCCGCCATACAGCGCGCCAGGCTTCGCATCCTCGGCCGAATACACGGAATCCTTGGACTTTGTGGCGCACACCACCACGGTATGAGCCCACGAAGGGAAGTAAGTCGCTAGCCAGGACCAATACTCGCCGATCACCGGCAGGTAAAACGCACTTCCCAGAGCCTTGGAAAAGCTGAAGCCGTTATTGTTCAAAACCATTTTGATGGTTTTAAGCGTGAAGTCGCGGTAGTGCGGCGCACGGTAACGCGCGGCATACATCGGCGGAAGGTCGAAGATTAGCAACATGCCGATGCCAAGGGCGGTGCGGACGTTCGGGTAAGTTAGCACTAAGGTGCCGCCGGGCTTCAGCACCCGATTGATTTCTGCCATGAGCCAGTCAGTGTCCACTTGATGCTCGATGGTCTCACCACAGAAAACGACGTCAAAGGTCTTGTCCGGATACGGCATCGGGCCGCTTTCCACATCGTGGACTACGGCCTTCATGCCGATTTTGTTGGCGCGGGTTACCAACTCCTCGTTGATCTCGACGCCGTGGATTTCGTGCTTGTTTGCGTGGCACGCAAGCACGGTGCCGTTACCGCAGCCGATATCCAGAATCTTCCTTCCCGTAGGCATCTCGCCTATGAGTTGACGCACCTTCTCGATGCGCGGTCCCTCAAAGACGTAGCCCTCATGATAGGCGCCAACGCCGGCAATTCGTTGTTGTTCAGCTGGTGTCATTGTGTTTTGGGCAAATCTGCCCGCGTATTTTGCAAGATAAAGGACGAATGCCTTCTTGAAATCAAGCTTCCGTCCGAGTTTGGCTCCCATGGAGGCATTGAGTTCATGGAACAACGCTTGCGCGAGGCAGAACACCAACACATAATTACGGCTCCTTTTGGAACTTTGAAAACGCAAACTAAGTTATGAGCAATCCCATCCGTGTCGCGATCACCGGCGCTGCCGGCCAGATCGGTTATTCCCTCCTGTTCCGCATCGCCTCTGGCGCGATGTTCGGGCCGAACCAGCCGGTCATCCTGCACCTCATCGAGATCCCCGACGAAAAGGCGATGACCGCATTGCAAGGCGTCTGCATGGAACTCGACGACTGCGCGTTCCCGTTGCTCAAGGGCATCGTGCCCACGTCCAGCCTCGATGAAGGGTTCAAGGGTGTGAACTGGGCGTTGCTCGTCGGCGCTGTGCCGCGCAAACAAGGCATGGAACGCAAGGACCTCCTCGGCATCAACGGCAAGATCTTCACCGGTCAGGGTGAGGCCATCGCTAAGAACGCCGCCAGCGACGTCCGCACGCTCGTCGTCGGCAATCCGTGCAACACGAACGCCCTCATCGCCAAAGCCAGCGCGAAGGGTGTGCCGGAGAAACAATTCTTCGCCATGACCATGCTCGACGAGAACCGCGCCAAGACGCAGCTCGCCAAGAAGGCCGGCGTGGACATTACCGCCGTCAGTAACCTTGCCATCTGGGGCAATCACAGCGCCACGATGTATCCCGATTTCTTCAACGCCAAGATCGGCACCCGCCCGGTCACGGACGTCATCGGCCACCGCGAATGGCTGGAGAAAGATTTCATCAGCACTGTGCAACAACGCGGCGCAGCCATCATCAAGGCGCGCGGTCTCAGCTCCGCTGCCAGCGCGGCGAACGCCGTTGTGGACACCGTCCGCAACCTCGTCACGCCGACCAAAACGGGCGACTGGTTCAGCGTCGCGGTTTCGTCGCCCGGCGATTACGGCATCGAGAAGGGCCTCATGTTCAGCTATCCGATCCGCACCGACGGCAAGAACTGGAGCATCGTGCAGGACGTGCCGCTGAACGAGTTCAGCAAGGCCAAGATCGCCGCCACCGAAAACGAGTTGAAGGAAGAAAAGGCACTCGTCGCCGACCTCATCAAGTAAAGATAAACCGATTTCGACGCAGGGCGGACGCGATGGCGTCCGCCCTTTTTGTTTGGAGGAACAACAAAAGGCCCGGGCCAGCACGGGGCCTCAACGACGAGCGACAACGCATGACCCCGGTCGACGCGCAAGGCGCCGACCGGGGCGGGTTGGTGGGGCGGAGAATGCGGGCGACTTTGAAACTGGACGTGACGTTGGTTTGCATCATGGAGCCTTTCAATTGTGTCGTCCGGTTCAGTAACGGGAGAAGCCGTCACACACCAGGAGGATCGGCTTTGCCCTGCATCCGCTAACCGGCGCAGAACCTGCCGAACCGGACTTTGTTCACCGGTTACTTGGGCAAGCCGACAGAAAGGTGTCGGGGAGAAATAAAAAAATGTTTCGACCAGGCGCACGACCGAATGCTTACGGGGCAAACGGCTTGTTCGGATCGCAGCGGTCGAATTCCTTTTGCCAGTCGCCCGGTTCAGCGAGCAATCCGCCCACCATGTGCGTGCCCACCGACGGCACTGGAATCCACAACGTGTAGCGACGTCCAAAGAGATGCTGCCGCCAGTTGAACCACCACGCGCACGCCAGGCTGTAGCCACGGAATGGAAAGATGAACGGTTGAGTCAGCAACGTCCACGGATTCAAGACATGCTGCTTCGTCAGGCTCAGCCACATGCCAGCGTCGGTGTTCTTCTTCGCGTAGCTCATCAGCGTCGGCATGGTTTCGATGAGGGTGCCTTTGCGCGCCATGAAGCTGCACACCGTGCCGTTTTGAGTTTTCCAGACCTGCCCGCCCTCGACCTTGATGCGCTGCTTGTGCAGATGAAAGTCGTGCTTGTAGAAATCGGGATGGTCGTAAGGTGAGCAAAAATCCGCGTCCGGATGATGCCGCATGAAATCCACCAGCTTGTGGAACGCGCCGGGGTAATACACGTAGTCATCCTCAGCGAGATAAACCAAATCAGAATCTTCCTGCTGGGAAAGAATCTCCAGTTGCTTGGCGAACGTCGCGCAATTGCCGGCCTTCGGGCAGCGGACAAGCACGAGGTCCTCGGGCGCAAACAATGAAGTGAAGAGCTCTTCGTATTCCGGCGGGCAGGTGTCGAGGATGGCCCACACTTTCACTTTGAGCGAACCGAGGCCGAGCTTGAAGGAGCGCAGGCACATGCGCGCCAGCTTGAGTTTATCGTCGGCGTAGATGGGCGGTTTGGCGCGGGAGACGCCCGGATAGATCCGGTAGGCGACGGCCAAATCGTAACGCTTCGATGTGCTCATGTGCGGCAGATGCTACGGGCGCGGGTCAAAAAGCGGAAATTGAAAATTGGGAAAGCGGAAGCACTAACTACTTCAGTTTCTGGTCTGGCTTCAGGTTCGCCACCAGTTTGGCATCGCCCCGATTCATTCGATACGTCCAAACACCCCACGCAGCGCCGAGCACACTGCCGTAACAAGCAGGGATGTGCCAAAGCCAGCGCACGTCGCCGTCGCCAAGCAATCCACGCAGCGTGTGCCAAAGCGGGCCGATGATTGAAACGCAATACACGCCCGCCAACCACAACGGCACCGGCGGTTTCTCTTTCATCCAGTTCACCGGCATGGATTCCTGGACGCGGAGGAAATGCACGGTGGCGCGGCGACGCTTCTGGATGAAGTTCCAGAGCGTCGTGATGTAGTAGTGATGCACGCCGCGGTCGCGGATGCGCAGCCACTCGCGTTTGCCAGCTCGCATGAGGAACATCGCCACGTGCGTGTCCTGAAATTTTTCGTCCGCCTTGACGGATTCGAGGTCTGCCCGGCGAAACAGGAATCCGTTTGCACCCAGTGGATACGAGAATGATCCGTCCGGCAGGGTCCAACGCTCGACCTCTCCATCCCGCTTGATCAGCCTTGGGTTCACTGCCATCAGCCAGCACAACGGATCGCTGATGTGCAGCAGATGGGTTAGGTATGCGCAAAGCGAAGTCATCTTTGCTGACGGCGGGTAGTTGGCTTCAACGCCTAGCGCTTGCGCGTTCGCTGCGAGCGCCTGCACCGCTAATTCGAGGTAATCGGGGTGCGTCAGTTCGTTGTCCGCATCCACGAAGAGGACGTATTCGCCCTTGGCCTGCGCGAGCGCGACGCGCTTGCTCTCCTCCATGTTCTTACTCGCACGGTCATCGATGACGATGGCGCCGAACTTTCGACTGATGTCCTGCGTGCCATCCTTTGAGCCGCCGTCCGCGAGCAGAATTTCATAACGGTCGCGCGAATACGTCTGCCGCGTGATGGAACTGAGGCAGTTTTCTAGCAACGCCGCCGCGTTGAGCGTCGGCATGATGATGCTGACAAAAGGCTGCATCGCTCGCTCAGGCGGGTTTTCGCGCTTCCATCACGATGGTTTCATAAACCTTCGCTTCCCAACCGGGGCCGAAGCTCTCGAGGTTCTGGTAGACGGGGTCCGTGCTCTTGCAAACTTCGCAACGAACGACATCCCTGAAGCCGACGCGTTCAAATGCCAGCTTCAACGTCTGCTCGTCGTAGAGGAATTTGTGCCCCCAATTGCGCACGGCGTTGTTGAGGACGAAGCACTCGTTGTAAACGCCGATGTCCGCCAATGAATGATCCACGCAATGCTTGATGTAATGCTTTTGCTCTTCCGTTTGCGGGCGGTTGTAAAGGCTGATGACTTTCATCAAGTCCGGGCAGGCGATGCGGATCTTGCCACCGGGCTTCAATACGCGAAAGCTCTCGCGCAAAAGATTCTGTCCTTCCTTGAATGTCAGATGCTCAAACAGATGCTCGGAAAAGACGTAGTCGAACTGTGCGTCGTCGATGGGAAACGGTCGTGTCACATCCAAAAAGCAGGGCGACTTGAAGACCAGCGAGCAATCGGTGTTGAGCCAGCCTTCCATCAGCTTGAGACCACTGCCGAGCTGCAGTTTTCGGACGGAGTGAGTCGCAACATATTCGCGCACGATGCGGCGGCGGCGAAAAGCCGTTAGCCCCTTCGCCTTTTGAAGCAGCAACTGAACGACTTTGCCTTGGTTGAAAAGAATCTCGCTCGATTCAGCCTTGGCCGTCAGGCGTTCGTAGATTTTCTGGAAGCTCATGGTGGCAATGGTCGGGCTTTGTAGCGGCTGTGATACGGACGTTCAAGGTGCAAATCGAACGGAACTACTTGCCCGTCGCTGTGGGCTTCTTGGCTTTTAGAATGAGATAGTGCCCACGATTTGTGAACACGCCCTCCAGCATCTTGCTCAAACCGTCAGGCAGCGGCAGCAAGCTGATGCTGCGCGCCTCAATATCTACAAAGCCGCTCCAAGCAAACAGCTCCCGCGCTTGCCGGACGGTCAAGATCCGAATGTGACCGGACACGCCGGCGAATGCCGGATGATCAATCGGCAACGGCTCGGACGTCGGCTTGTCATAGTGCAAGCCGAGCGGATTGCCGAGGTAGCGTCCACAAGTCTGCATCAGGGAGAACGGTGTGTATCCCATGAACAGCGCGAAGCAGTTGAGCCAACTGCACAGATTCTCCGTGGCAATGACTACGGTGCCGCCGGGTTTCAACACCCGGAACGCTTCATCGGCAAACAGTCGGCAGTTATGCACGTGTTCAATGACCTGCGAGCTGTGAACGACATCAAAGTGATTGCTCTCAAACGGCCAGCGTCCGTTCAGGTCAAATCCGTGCACCTTGAAACCGCGCGCCTCCGCTTTCTTGACCAACTCCGGTGCGCCTTCCACGCCCACCAGTTCACGCGGCTTATTTTTTATGTATTTGAACAGCATGCTGCCGTCGCCGCAGCCGACATCGAGCAGGCTGTCCGGGTTCAGGTTGACCGCGGTCATACCTGCCCAATCGTCCGAACGGTTGGCCCCAAGGTGCCGCGACGTGGCAACGATGCTCTGCAACTTTTTGATGATGAAATTGGCCATGTGAAACGCTCGCCAGTCTGTAACAGGAAGCCACCACCCCTGCAAACCCGAATCCGGACGTGCACACCACGACACTGGCAAAAATTCTGGCGAGCCCGTCGCCGCCAGACTAGTTTGGCGACCATTCATGAAGACCTTCTTCATCACCGGCGCCGCCGGTTTCATCGGCAGCAGCATCGTTGATCGTCTACTAGCCGACGGCAAGACCGTCGTGGGCTGGGATAATTTTTCCACAGGACAGGAACCGTTCGTCGCGAACGCGCTGAAGCATCCGAACTTCAATCTCATCCGCGGCGACAATCTGGATCTCGCTGCGCTCAACAAAGCCATGGCTGGCTGCGACACCGTGCTGCATCTCGCCGCGAACGCCGATGTGCGCTTCGGCCTGAATCATCCGCGAAAGGATCTGGAGCAAAACACGATTGCCACCTTCAACGTCCTCGAAGCGATGCGCGCCAACGGCATCAAGCGCATCGCGTTCAGCTCCACGGGCAGCACCTACGGCGAGGCCGAGATCATCCCGACGCCCGAGGACGCGCCGTTCCCCATCCAAACCTCGCTCTACGCAGCGTCCAAGGTCGCAGGCGAGACGCTCATCCACAGCTACTGCGAAGGTTTCGGTTTCGAGGGTTACATCTTCCGTTTCGTGTCGATTCTTGGCGAGCGTTATACGCACGGCCACGTCTTCGATTTCTATAAGCAGCTCGCCGAACATCCTGATCATCTCCGCGTGCTCGGCGACGGCACGCAGCGCAAGAGCTACCTCTACGTCGGCGACTGCGTGAACGCCATCCTGCACGTGATGAACGCCGGCACCGCGCTCAAGGCGAAGCATCGCGTGGAAGTTTACAACCTCGGCTGCGACGAATACGTGCAGGTCAACGACTCCATCCGTTTCATCTGCGGTGCGCTCGGCCTCAAGCCCAAGCTCGAATACACCGGCGGCAACAAAGGCTGGGTCGGCGACAATCCGTTCATCTTCCTCGACACGAAAAAAATCCGCGCCACCGGCTGGAAAACGACGCTCACGATTGAACAAGGTATCGTCCGCACGCTCGAATGGTTGCAGGCGAACAAGTGGGTTTACGAAACGCGGAAGTAACTGGAGATTTCTTACTCTTAATCTTACTCCTAATCTTAATCTGCTCCGGCGGAATAAGGAGATTGAGAGAAAGATTACGATTAAGATTAAGAACTGACGAATGAACATCACCGTCCTCGGCCTCTGGCATCTTGGCAGCGTCACCGCCGCCTGCTGCGCGAAACACTTTCGCGTCACCGGGCTCGACTTCGACGCGTCCACCATCGCCAAGCTGAGCAGCGGCAAGGCGCCGTTGTTTGAGCCGGGCTTGGATGATTTGATTGCTGCCGGGATTACCGCGAAGAGTCTCTCCTTCACCACAGACGCCGCCGCCGCTTGCGCGACTGCCGACATCCTTTGGCTCTGCTACGACACCCCGGTGAACGAAGATGACGTGTCTGATGTGGATTTCGTCCTCGGCAACTTACGCCGCGCCTTGCCCCATCTGCCCAAGGGCGCCCTCGTGTTGATCTCATCGCAACTCCCCGTCGGCACGTGCGCGAAGTTGGAAGTGGAGTTCCAGCAATTCCACTTCGCCTGCTCGCCGGAAAATCTGCGCCTTGGCAAAGCCATCGACGTGTTCTGTCAGGCGGATCGCTTCATCGTCGGCATCCGCGATGACGCCAAGCGCGCGTTGCTCGAAAAACTTTTTGCGCCGTTCACCTCGCAAGTCATCTTCATGCGCACGGAATCAGCCGAGATGGTGAAGCATGCGCTAAACTCCTTCCTCGCGGTTAGCGTTACGTTCATCAACGAGATCGCCCGCCTCTGCGAACACGTTGGCGCCGACGCGAAGGAAGTTTCCGCCGGCCTCAAGAGCGACATCCGCATCGGACCAAAAGCGTATCTCGGACCGGGCGGTCCGTTCGCTGGCGGCACACTCGCGCGCGACGTCGTCACGCTGACACAATTGGCGGCGGCCAAGAACGAAGCCGTCACGCTCATCCCCGCCATCAAGCAAAGCAACGACGGCCATCGCCGCTGGGTGTTCAACCGCCTGCGCTCACGACTTGGCGAACTGCGCGGCAAGACCGTCGCCGTGCTTGGGCTCACTTATAAGACCGGCACCGACACGCTGCGCCGCAGTTCGGCGGTCGAGTTGTGCGAAGCTTTGCTGAAAGCCGGTTGCGCCGTGCGCGCCTTTGATCCGGTGGTGAAGCGGATGCCAGCGGAACTAGGCGCGGTGACCCTCGCAAGTTCGGTGGCCGAGGCGATTCGTGGCGTGGATGCGGCGGCAGTTTGCACCGAGTGGCCGGAGTTCCGGCAGGCGAACTGGGCCGAGGCCGTCGCGGCCATGCACGGGCGCGTCATCGTGGACGCCAACCGATTTCTGGAAAAGGAATTGAAAGGCGCCGCGGGCGTCGAGCATCTTTCCGTCGGACGCAAATGAAGACACGAATTCCACGAATTAACACTAATTCCAGAGTGGCGCTGGCTTACTTCATTCGTGAGAATTCGTGCAATTCGTGTCTATGAAACTCAAAGGTCTCAACGCCCTTATCACCGGCGGCAGTCAGGGCCTCGGCAAATCCATCGCCGAGCATTATCTCCGCGAGGGCGCGAATGTTGTCCTCTGCGCGCGCAACGCCAAGGAACTCGCCGCCACGCGCGACGAACTCGCCAAGCTCGCGGGTGCCGGCCAGAAAGTTCTCGCCAAGTCCTGCGACGTTTCCTCCGAGGCGCAAGTCAACGAACTGGTCGCCTACACGCTCGCTGAGCTTGGCTCGCTGCACGCCCTCGTGTTGAACGCCGGCGTTTACGGCCCGATGGGCCCGACCGAATCGGTGGACCTCGCCGAGTGGCGACGCGCCATCGACATCAATCTCTTCGGGGTGCTTCTGCCGTGTCGTGCGGTGATGCCGCACTTCAAACAGGCCAAGCGCGGCAAGATCGTTATCCTCAGCGGTGGCGGTGCGACGAACCCGTTGCCAAACATCAGCTCCTATGCCGCGTCCAAGGCTGCGGTCGTGCGCTTGATGGAAACGCTCGCTGAGGAATTGAAGGCGTTCAACGTGGACGTGAATGCCATCGCACCCGGTGCGCTCGCGACCCGTCTCGTGGACGAAGTTCTCGCCGCCGGACCGGATAAAGTCGGCGCCGCATTTTTCGAGAAGAACAAGCAGTGGAAAGAAAAGGGCGCGACGCCACTGCATCTGGGCGCAGGTCTCGCAGTGTATCTTGCGAGCGCGGAAAGCAACGGCATCACCGGTCGGCTCATCAGTGCGCAGTGGGATCCGTGGGCCACGCTGCACACGCATCGCGAGCAATTGCAGAAGAGCGACATCTATTGCCTCCGCCGCATCGTGCCCGAGGACCGCGGCCAAAAATGGAGTTGAATCAATGAGCTTTCGCGTTGCCATGATCGGTTGCGGCCTCATCGGCCAGAAGCGGTTGAACAACCTGCCGCCCGGTAGCGTGACCGTGGCGTGCGACTTGAATCTCGACCGCGCCAAGAAGCTCGCTGCACAAAGCCTCGGCTGCATCGCGACGGATTCCGTCGAGCAAGCTGTGACTTCGTCGAATGTGGACGTGGTGATGATCGCCACGCTGAATTCCACGCTCGCCCCCGTCGCCATGCAAGCGGTGCAAGCGGGCAAGCATGTCCTCGTCGAAAAGCCGGCAGGCATCACGGTGGCGGAACTGGAAAAGCTGCAGGCGCTCGCCGCCAAGCACGGCGTGCTGGTTCGCACGGGCTACAATCACCGTTATCACCCGGCGTGCTTGAAGGCGTTGGAGATTTTCCACAGCGGCGCGCTTGGGCCGATGATGTTTGTGCGCGGTCGCTACGGTCAGGGCGGGCGCATCGGTTACGATAAGGAATGGCGCGCGGACCCGAAGCTTTCCGGCGGCGGCGAACTAATTGACCAAGGCGTCCATCTCATCGACCTCGCGGGCATTTTCCTTGGCGAGTTCACGACGGTTGAAGGCCACGTGGCAACTTACTTCTGGAACATGCCCGTGGACGACAACGCGTTTCTCAGCCTGCGCAACGCCATCGGCAACACCGCTTGGTTGCAGGTCAGTTGTTCTGAGTGGAAGAACATGTTCAGCCTCGAAATCTACGGGCGCGACGGGAAGCTGCATTGGGAAGGCCTCGGCGGCAGCTACGGCCTGGAGCGGCTCACCTACTACAAGATGCTCCCGCAGATGGGCCCGCCCGAAACGACCGTGTGGGAATTCCCACGAGGCGACGAATCATGGAAGATCGAGATGGCGGAGTTCGCCGAGGACATCCGGCTCAAACGCACGCCGGTGCCGGGATTGAAGGAAGCCATTGCGGCGCTCGTCGTCGTCGAAAAGATTTACGGTAAACGCAAATAACGGAATCGAACATGATCATCGCGCGTTCCCCACTTCGCATTAGCCTTGGCGGCGGCGGCACGGATTTGCCGTCGTATTACGAGCAGCACACTGGCTTCCTTATCGCGGCAGCCATCGACAAATATGTCTACATCACGCTGCACGACACTTTCGTCGCCGACTTGATCGTGAAGTATTCCAAGCTCGAACGCGTGCCGGACGCGGGTCGGTTGGAACATCCCATCATCCGCGAGGCGATGGCGTTGCTGGGGATCAAGGGCCAGTCCATGGAACTCACTTCGATGGCGGACATCCCCGCCGGCACGGGGCTGGGTTCCTCGGGCAGCTTCACCACGGCGCTGCTCAAGGCGCTGCATGCATGGAAAAAGAATCTCGTTCACCCCGCCGAACTCGCCGAGCAGGCGTGCGACATCGAGTTGAACCGGCTGCATGAACCCATCGGCAAGCAGGATCAATACATCGCGGCTTACGGCGGCATCACGTGCTTCAAGTTCCTGCCCGGCGGTAAGGTCGAGGCGTGGCCGTTAAAGATTTCCGAGGAGACGCTCTACAATCTTGAGGACAACCTGCTGCTGTTCTTCACGGGTTACTCGCGTTCGGCGTCAGCGATCCTCAAGGAGCAGGACTCGAAGAGCAAAGCCGCCGATTCCTCGATGATCGAGAATCTGCATTTCGTGAAGGACCTCGGTTTCCAGAGTCAGCGCGCGCTGGAGACGGGTAACCTGAACGAGTTCGCGCGGCTGATGGACGTGCATTGGCAGCGGAAGAAGGAACGCTCCGGCGGTATGAGCAACGCGAAGATCAACGAGTGGTATGACCTCGCGATGGCGAACGGCGCGCTCGGCGGAAAGCTCATCGGCGCGGGTGGCGGCGGCTTCCTGATGTTCTATGCCGACGACAAGACGAAGCTGCGTCACGCGATGCGCGGCGCGGGCCTGAAGGAAGTGCGCTTCCGCTTCGACTTCGAGGGGACCAAGCTGCTGAACTCGTGAGCGCGCGAATCAAACGCCAGAATTGTAATTGTTCCCAATTGCCAGCGACGGCATGAATGGCGCCGTGAAAAAATCATTCGTCCGTTTGCACTGGGTTGTTGTTCTCGTTCTGAGCGTCGTGGTTTGTGTTTCGCAGAGCGCTGAAAAGGATTCAACGACCAACGCTCCCGCTCCGGCAGTATGCGCTTCCTGTCACGGCACGCAGAAGTGCAAGCAGTGCAAGGGTTCTGGTCAGACGGAATGCCAGAGCTGCAAGGGCACAGGAAAAGAACGGGAACGTTGCACACGCTGCGGCGGTAGCGGGCGCATCTCAGAAACTAAGACGACTCGCTCTTTCGGAGTGACCCGCCGATCAACGACCTCGAGGTCCTGCACCAATTGTAGCGGGAGGGGTTATCGGGAGAAAAACTGCAACCAGTGCGGCGGTGACGGAAAAGTGACCTGCACCAAATGCAAGGGCCACAAAGAATGTCCCGTTTGCAAACCCAAGACTTGATGAACCTGTCGAACATTCCCGTAGCGCTCCTCGCCGGCGGCCTCGCCACACGACTCCGGCCCATCACCGAGAAAGTCCCAAAGGTGCTGGTGCCCGTTGCGGGCAAGCCGTTCCTTGCGCACCAGCTTGAACTGCTGCACGGGCAGGGAATCCGCCGTGTGGTGCTGTGCCTCGGGCATCTCGGCGAAATGGTCGTGCAAGAGTTCGGCGACGGCGCCGCGTATGACATGCAGCTCGAATACTCCTTCGACGGCCCCAAGCTTCTGGGCACGGGCGGGGCGTTGCGGCAGGCGTTGCCGAAGCTCGGGCGCGAGTTCTTCGTGCTCTACGGCGATTCGTATCTGACCTGCCCGTTCGCGCCCATCGCGGAGTTCTTTGAGCGCAGCGGCAAGGCGGGTTTGATGACGGTGTATCGCAATGAAGGGCTTTACGACACGAGCAACGTTGTCTTCCGCGATGGGGAGATCGCCGTTTACGACAAGAAGGTGAAGCTGCCCGAGATGCGGCACATTGATTACGGCTTGAGCCTGTTTCGCGCCGATGTGTTCGAGAAATATCCCGCCGATGAGAAGTTCGATCTCGCCGATGTGATGACGAAGCTCGTCACGGAGAAACAGCTCGCGGGATACGAAGTGCCGGAGCGGTTTTACGAAATCGGCTCGCACGACGGGCTGGCGGAATTGGAAGGCTTGTTAAGCAAGCGCGCTTGAATCAACAATTTCGGGCTTCAACTCGGGCGGCGTCCCGTGTTTCATCTGGGCATGACATTCGCCCAGCAGTTTCTCAACGAAGTCCAGCAGGTCACGGCCAAAATCGACGCCAACGCCATCGAGAAGATGGTGGATGCTCTCGCCGCCGTGCGCGAACGCGGCGGGCGTTTGTTCATCCTCGGCGTCGGCGGCAGCGCGGGCAACGCGGGCCACGCCGTGAATGATTTCCGCAAGATCTGCGGCTTCGAAGCCTACGCGCCGACGGACAACGTCTCCGAACTCACCGCGCGCACCAATGACGAAGGCTGGGCGACGATCTTCGCCGAATGGCTCAAGGGCAGTCGCATCAGCGCGAAGGACGGCCTGCTCATCTTCTCCGTTGGCGGTGGTAACCTGGAAAAGAATGTCAGCCCGAATCTCGTCAGCGCGATCCAAGTCGCCAAGCAAGTCGGCGCAACCGTCACCGGCATCGTGGGCCGCGACGGCGGTTACACGGCGAAGGAAGCCAATGCCTGCGTCATCGTGCCCACGGTGAATCCCGACCACGTCACGCCGCACTCGGAGGCGTTTCAAGCCGTCGTGTGGCACCTGTTCGTCTCGCATCCCAAGCTCAAGGCGAAGGCCACGAAGTGGGAAAGCACGAAGTGAAGCGCGCTGTCTTTCTTGATCGCGATGGCGTAATCAATCGCGCCCTTGAGCGCGACGGCAAACCGTATCCGCCCACGAGTCTGGCTGAGTTTGAAATCCTTCCCGGCGTGGCCGAGGCTTGCGCTAAGTTGAAGCACGCCGGGTTTCTTCTCGTCGTCGCCACCAATCAACCTGATGTCGGCCGCGGCACGCTGGCGCAGTCGGTCGTTGATTCGATTCACGCGCACATGGCGAAGGTTCTGCCGATCGACCGCGTGGAAGTGTGTTTTCATCCGGGCAAAGGCGCATCGGACTGCGATTGTCGCAAGCCGAAGCCCGGCATGTTGCTGCGCGCCGCCCGCGAACTGGGCATCGACCTCGCGCAAAGCTGGATGGTCGGTGACCGTTGGCGCGACGTGGATTGCGGGCATGCTGCCGGTTGCCGGACGGTGTTCATTGATTACAGTTACGATGAAGTGCTGCGGCAGAAGCCAGACTACAAAGTGAAGAATCTGGCCGAGGCGGCGGAAGTCATCCTTGACGCCACCAAAGCTTCCGGCGTTTGATGACGGCCAACAATTCACCAATTTATGTCCAAATCCCTCAAAGACCTCAAAGTCCACATCTACGCTGACGGCGCCGACAAGGCGGGCATGCTCAGCCTTTACGCGAACCCGCTCATCAAAGGTTTGACCACCAACCCGTCGCTGATGAAGAAGGCGGGCATCACGGATTTCGAGGCGTTCGCCAAGGACATCCTCCAAACGATCAAGGACAAGCCGATCTCGCTCGAAGTCTTCACCGACGACCTCACCGAAATGAAGCGGCAGGCGTTGAAGATCACCAAGTGGGCACCGAATGTTTACACCAAGATTCCGATCACCAACAATCAGGGCGTTTCCTGTCTGCCCCTCATCAAGGAACTCGCGGCGTCCGGCGTGAAGCTCAACATCACCGCGTTGCTCACGCTTGAACAAGTCGTGGGCGTCGAAGCCGCGCTCACTAAGGACGTGCCGAGCGTGGTGTCCGTTTTCGCCGGCCGCATCGCTGACACCGGCGTGGACCCGATGCCGATGATGCGCGCGTGCAGCGCCATTCTCGCAAATCAACCCAAGGCCGAATTGCTCTGGGCCAGCGTGCGCGAAGTGTTGAACATCTTCCAAGCCGATGAGTGCGGCTGCAAGATCGTCACGGTGCCGCATGACATTCTGGCCAAGGCCATCAAGATGGTGGGCACGGATTTGACGGCCCTCTCGCTGGACACGGTAAAGATGTTCTCTGCGGATGCGCAGGCGGCGGGTTACAAACTTTGAAGTTTCCGGAACGGATCACAAACGCGCGGGGTGCAAACTCCGCGCGTTTTACTTTTGGTCGAGCACTTCAAGGACGGCGGTGAGCACATCGTCCACTTTCACCGCTTCCATGATCCGGCGCAGTTCCTCTTCGGTGCCACGGATGCCTTTGCCGTCGTAGCGGTAGTAATCCAGGTTGCGACCGTGCACCGCCGGGTTCTTCACCAACCGGTATGGGCGGCCGTAGGGTTCCAGCGTCGGGCCGAACGCCATGGATTCGATCAACACCTGCTTGGGAACCTTCATCGCGGCGGCAAAGTGCATCATGGCGTTGTCTACGCTCAGGAAGACTTCGCAGTGCTTCATCAACGCAGCAGCTTCGCGGATGCTGCGCGTCTTGGGCGCGATGAGATTCGGATGCGCGGCTTCGGCGAGGATGCGGGCGTTCTCCTCTTTTTCTTCGGGTCCGCCGAACAGAACGACAGTCACACCAGGTCGCGCAGATGTGAGCTTCTTGATGACGCCGATGAAATTCTCCACGGGCCAGCGCTTCATGCGCAGGTTCTTCGTCTTGCCCGAGCCAACGTGAATGCCGACCACGCGTCGTCCGGCGAGCTTGTTCTCGTCCGCGATGCGTTGGGCAGTCTCGATTTCTTCCGTCGTCAGGAACAATTCATACGCACGCTCCTTGGGCGTCACATTTTTCCCGAGCAACGAGAGCAACTGCAGATTGTTGTCCGCCGAATGGATATCGTAATCCTGCGGCAAGCTGCGCGTGATGAGGAGTTCGTCGAGGAAGTTTGAGTTGTCGTAGGTGTGGCTGAGCCGTTGCTTTGCGCCGATGATGCGGGCGACCACGCGGTATTCGATCTTGCTCTGCGGATGCGTATTGATCGAAACGTCGTAACGCTCCTTGCGCAGGCCGAACATGAACTTCAAGAACGCCGGCGCGCCGACTTCGAAGGAATTGCACTGGTGCACGCGGCGCAAATGCGGGTTGCCTGCCAGTAAATCACGCGAGGCGGCCCAGAACACCAGCGCGTCGATCTCGGCGCCGGGATAGCACGCGCGCAATTCACGGAGCAGCGGCGTGGCGATGAGCGCGTCGCCGATGCCCGCGAGCGCGATGACGAGGATTTTTTTGGGTTCCGACTTCGACACAGTTGACGTCAGAGCTTGGCGATCTTCGCCAGGATCGAGGTGGTCGAGCGTCCGGGCACGACCGGCAGGATGACAATCTTGCCGCCCACCGACTCCACGAGGCGACGCTCATCCTGATTGAGCGTGTCAATCGTGTAATCGCCGCCCTTCACATAGATGTCGGGCTGGGCGCGCTCCAAGAAGCGCAGCGCGGTCTTCTCGGCGTAGATGCAAACAGCCGAAACACTTTCCACCGAGGCCAGCACCAGCGCGCGGTCGGTTTCCTGATTCACCGGGCGGCTGTCGCCCTTGAGTTCACGCACGCTGGCATCGCTGTTCACGCCGACGAGCAGCGCATCGCCTTCGCGACGCGCGCATTCGAGATACGTCACGTGGCCGAGGTGCAGCAGGTCAAAGCAGCCGTTCGTGACGACGAGCCGCCGGCCGGTCTTGCGAAAGCTCTCCCGCCACTGCGGCAGATTTTCCCAAGTGATGAGTTTCTCCCGGAAGTTCACGGCGTGATTTTGCGCGAGGGCACCGCGTTGGCAACACCCATTTAACCGGCGGTTCGCATTCCGCCTTGCGCGCCGGGCGAATTTGCGGACATCCTCACCCGAACCTAACGAATACGATTATGGGATCACTCACTGGCAAACTCGGCATTGTTTTCGGCGTCGCCAACAAACGCTCCATCGCTTGGGCCATCGCGCAGGCGTGGGCCAAGGAAGGCGCGAAGCTCGCGTTCACCTATCAGGGCGAACGCCTCAAGGATAACGTGGAAGAACTCGCCGGCACGTTCGGCGCCGACACGCTCATCATGCCGTGCGACGTCACGAAGGATGAGGACATCGCCCGTGTGTTCGCCGAGGTTGGGCAAAAGTTTGGCAAGCTGCATCTGATGCTGCACTCCGTGGCGTTCGCACCCAAGGCGGCGCTCGAAGGCGAGTTCGTGAACACCGACCGCGAAGCCTTTCGCGTGGCGCACGATGTCAGCGCGTATTCGTTGATCGCACTGTCGCGCGCCGCCGCACCGCTGATGACCGAAGGCGGCAGCATCGTGGCGATGAGCTACTACGGCGCGGAGAAAGTTGTGCCGCATTACAACGTCATGGGCGTCGCGAAAGCCGCGCTCGAATGCAGCACGCGTTATCTCGCCTACGATTTGGGTCCGAAAAAGATCCGCGTGAACTGCATCAGCGCGGGTCCGGTCAACACGCTGGCTGCGCGTGGCATCGCCGGTTTCACCGAGATGCTCAAGGTTTATGAACAGAAGTCGCCGCTTAAGCGCAATCTCGTGCCCGAAGAACTCGGCGCCACTGGGGCGTTCCTCGCCAGCGATGGCGCGGCATGCATCACGGGCCAAGTGATCTACGTGGACGGCGGTTACTCCATCATGGGCATGTGAGCGCCAAGCCGCGCCAACCGGCCGGATTAGACTTCGGCCATCCGCCCGAAACTCTCCGCTTCTGGAAGCGCCTCGTTCGCGAGGCGCTTCGCATTTCCGGCAGCACACCGCTCTACGTCTTCTCAGCCAAACCTGTGGCTCAGCGCATTGCTGAACTGGATTCGGCGTTCGCAGATTCGAAATTGCCAATCCGCCATTGGCTTTCGTGCAAGACGCAGCCCATCCCGGTGCTGTTGCGCTGGTGGCGCGAGCGCGGCGGCGACATCGAAGTGGTCAGCGAATTCGAACTGCGCGCCGCTTTGACTGAGGGTTACACGCCGGACCGAATCCTCGTCAACGGACCTGCCAAGCATCATTGGCTGCCCAAGCTTCCGTTGCGCGGACTGTCCGTGAATTTTGATTCCGCGAATGAACTCAACGCACTCCTGCCACTAGCGAAGACGCTAGGCTGGCGAGTTGGTCTCCGCATTTGCACAAGTCAGGAATTTGATCCGGAGAACCCGAAGCTTCCGACGCAGTTTGCTTTCACGCCGGAGGAAGCAAAAGCTGCCCTGCTAAAAATAAAACGGGCCGGTGTTGCGGTGGAGATCGTCCACTTTCACCTGCGCACCAACGTCGCGTCACCGGCCATCTACGAACGCGCGATCCAAGAAGTCGCCGATGTCTGCCAAGCTGCGGGCGTCAGTCCCAAGTTTCTTGATGTGGGCGGTGGTTTGCCGCCGCGACACACCCGCTCGCGTTCTGGAGACGGGTTCGACGCAGGTTGGCGTGACTTGCGAGAATTTGCCGCGATGCTGAGCCGCTCCACCAAACTCTTCCCCGGTCTGCAAGAAATCTGGCTGGAGAACGGGCGCTTCGTCAGCGCGGGCAGCGGTGTGTTGGTCACGAAGGTTCTCGATGTGAAGGAGCGCCGCGGACTCCGCCAACTCATCTGCGATGGCGGTCGCACGATGAATGCGCTCGTCTCGAACTGGGAGCAGCACGAACTGCTCACGTTGCCCGAACACAAGGGCCCACGCACACTGACAGCGGTGTGCGGACCAACGTGCATGGCATTTGATCAACTGGCCTTGCGTCCGTTGCCGCGCGCGATCCGCCCGGGCGACCAGCTGATCTGGATGGAAGCGGGCGCGTATCACATCCCTTGGGAGACGCGCTTTTCGCACGGGCACGCTGCGGTTGCGTGGCACGACGAGCGCGGCTTACGCATCGCCCGCGAACGTCAGGACTTCGAAGATTGGTGGGGCTCCTGGGCTTAAGGCTCGGCTGAATTTGATTCCACTGTAGGTGGCGGAATCAACGCCTTCGCGGCATCCAAGAATGGTGCCGCCGCATTCAAATCATCGTGGATGCGATGCACCCACGCTTCGCCCCAGAATAGATTACAACTCGTCTGCGCACGCAGCATGCGCCAACGGGCTTGTTCGAGTTCACGGTGGAAGGCGGCTTTGCCGAACTTCGCGTCTTTTGCCTTGGCTTCGGTGGCGTGCAGGTCGGCACTGAAGGCGTGAAGGCGTTGGAGTGCGTCCTTTTGCGACTGCGAGCCGGTCCATTGCAGGAAATCCACGCCGTGATGCCAGCCGGTGTTCCACGCCCCGGCGCGGACGGTCACTTCGCCGTGCGCGCCGTGTTCGTTGAGGTAATCGTGGATGAAGGTGGGCGTCACGCCGGTCTCGCCGCGCAGATTGCGGTCGAGCAATTCGCGGTAGCAGACATACCAGAAATTTCCCTTCTCGCTTGTGTTGCGGAACCAACCGCCGTTGTCGCCGTCGGTGGCGGTGAGCACGAGCGGCGGGAAATTGCAGTGCTTCGTGCGTTCGTGCAGTTCGTGGATGAACCAGCCGGCGTCCATGCCGGAAAGTTGCGCGTCGGACAATTCGCGGTCGCGCACGACGACGATGATCTCCTCGCCGCCGTAACGCGCGATGTGCGGTCGGTAGCGGAGTTCCTCCCAACGCATTTCGCCGACGGGCTCGACGTGGTGGCTGTCCACCATGACGTAGCGGTAGCCCATGCGCTTGAGCAGCGGGATGAGTTCCATGCAGAAGCCCATCTCGGACGGCCAGAACCCGTGGAAATCTTTCCGCCAAAAAACGTGCTCCGCGATGCCGCGCCAGCGTTTGAGATGTTCGTCGCGGTCCGCGGCGGGAATCAGCGCGAGCACGGGATGATAAAAACCGGTGCCGAGGACATCGAAGAGCTTCTTGTTCTGGAGGTGCCAGAGGAGTTCGCCGCATTTGACGATGCCGAAGACGCGTTCCTGGAACGCCGGATCAATCAACGTCTCCAGCAGCGTGCCGGACATGGCGAGGTGGACGCGCGCGACGTCTTCGTAGCCCCACAACGCGCGCGGCATGCGGTCGAGCGCCCAGAGGATTTCCTTGGCCTCCCACTCGTTGTTATCGAGGAGCCACTGCAAATTGCCGGGCGGCTGGTGCAGGTTCAGCGTGAGGGCGTGGTAGATTTTGCGCATGGGTTAAATATGAAAAGAACTATTAACCACGGATGGACACAGATGAACACGGATGCGAAGCCCAACGGGCTTCAACATGAATAGCCGTGGGTGCCAACCCACGGAACCAGCACCACGAAAATGTCCCCGGCCCTGAAGGGGCTAAACAATGTTCAATCTGTTGCCACAACCAAAGGGGCGACCCCTTCAGGGTCAAATGAATGATTGGCGCGCGTGCCCGTGGGTTGCACCCACGGCTATTCATATTTGTCCCCTTCGGGGACGAAGTGCTTGGCTCAAGCCGAGCAGGAAAACGAGATGAGGTTTTTGATGTTCCGCTCATCACACCCACCTCGTCATTTTTTTGCCGCTTCAACCTTCTCCACCGGCGCGGGCTTGAACAGGAAGAACATCGCGGTCATGCCGGGCAACGTCAGATCCACCGCGTGCGCACGACCATCCCATTTGACGGCCTGCGTCTTCACCGGTTCCAGATGGCCTTCGCCCCCGCCACCGTAACGTTTTGAATTCGTGTTCAGCACCTCGACCCACAGCCCGTCGCGCGGCACGCCGACGCGGTAATGCGGGCGCGGCACGGGCGTCATGTTCGCCACGACGAGCAGGATTTCCTCGGGCTTGGTGCCGTGGCGCACGAAGCTGATGACGCTGTTGTTGCCGTCGTTGTTGTTGATCCACTGAAACGCCTGATGGTCGTAGTCGGACGCGGGCAGGAAGGCGTGTTCGGTGTAGAAACGGTTCAAGTCCGCGACGAGCAGGCGGGTGCCTTCGTGGTCCATGTATTGCAACAGGTGCCAGTCGAGACTGCGGTCATAGGCCCATTCGTTGGACTGGCCGAATTCGCTGCCCATGAAGAGCGTTTTCTTGCCGGGCCACGCCCACATCCACGCGTAGAGCACGCGGAGCTGCTTCGCTTTGTCGGGGATGTGGTCGGCGGCCATCTTGAGCAGCATGGATTTCTTTCCGTGCACCACCTCGTCGTGCGAGAAGGTCATCATGAACTTCTCGGTGTTCTGATATATCATCCCGAACGTGAGCTGGTTGTGGTGGTATTTCCGGTGGATGGGGTCCTTCTTGAAATACTCCAGCGTGTCGTGCATCCAGCCCATGTTCCATTTGAGGTCGAAGCCGAGACCGTTCTCCTTCGCGGGCTTCGAGACGCCGCCCCACGCGGTGGATTCCTCGGCGATCATCAACGCGCCGGGGAAATATTGGTGCACGGTCGTGTTCGCGTAGCGGAGAAAGTCGATCGCGTCGAGGTTCTCGCGGCCGCCATATTTGTTGGGGATCCACTGGCCGGCCTTGCGTGAGTAATCGAGATACAGCATCGACGCCACGGCATCCACGCGCAGGCCGTCGATGTGATAACGGTCCAGCCAGGTCATCGCGCTGCCGAGCAGGAAGCAGCGCACTTCGGGGCGGCTGTAATTGAAGATGAGCGTGCCCCAGTCCTGATGCTCGCCCTGGCGCGGGTCTTGGTGTTCGTAAAGGTGTGTGCCGTCGAAGTGCGCGAGCGCGAAGAAGTCCTTCGGAAAATGCGCGGGCACCCAGTCGAGAATCACGCCGATGCCGTGCTGGTGGAGCGTGTCCACGAGGAACATGAAATCCTGCGGCGTGCCGTAACGATGCGTGGGCGCGTAAAAACCGGTGACCTGATAACCCCACGAGCCGTCGAAGGGAAATTCCGAGAGCGGCATGAACTCGACGTGCGTGAAGCCCATCTCCTTGACGTAGGCAACGAGTTCCTTGGCAAGTTCGCGGTAAGTGAGCGGGCGGTTGCCGTCATCGGCGCTGCGCCGCCACGAGCCGAGATGCACTTCATACACGAGCATCGGCTCTTTCAGCCAATCGGTCTTGGCACGCTTCTCCATCCAGGCCTTGTCGTTCCACTGGTAGTTGTCCACGTCCCAGATGACGGAGGCGTTGTTCGGCGGGCTTTCGAAATAGGAGCCGTAAGGATCGGTCTTGAGGCGCATCGCGCCTTTGCGCGGGACGATCTCGTATTTGTAGAGCTTTCCCGCATCAAGGCCGGGGATGAAAATTTCCCACACGCCGGAGTTGCCGAGCGAACGCATCGGCAGATAACGCCCGTCCCAATTGCAGAACTCGCCCACGACGGAAACGCGCAGCGCGTTCGGCGCCCAGACGGCGAACGACACGCCTTTCACGCCGTCGATGGTGCGGAGATGCGCGCCGAGTTTCTGATACACGCGATGCTCTGTGCCTTCGTTGAAGAGGTAGAGGTCCTGCTGGCTGAGCGTCGGAAGGAAGCTGTAAGGATCGAAGAATTGCCGGATGTCGCCGCTGCCTTTCTCGACGCGCAGGCGATAGCGGAAGACCTCAGCTTGATCCGGGATGAACACTTCGAAGAGCCCGAGCGCATCGATTTTCTCCATCGCGTAGCGTTGCTCCGGCGTGCTGCGGTCGTCCACGACTTCGCACGACTTGGCGTCCTGCACGAGCGCGCGCACGACGAGGCCGCGCTGGCCGTTGTGCGTGATCGGGTGCATGCCGAGCAGCGCATGCGGTTGCCCGTGCTGGCCCTTCACCAACTCATCCACTTCTTTTCGTGTCGCGATCATGTGTGTCCTATTTCGCCCGGATGTAATCGTAAATGTTCAGGTAATGCTGGCCCGGATGGTTCCACGAATAATCCGAGCGCATCGCGTTCAACATCAGATGCCGGAAATGATCCGGATACTGGTAATAGCAGGCGATGGCGCGGTTCAAGCCGGACTCCATGCCCACGTTGTCTGCGTGCTCAAACACGTAGCCGTTGCGCTCGTGTAACGGCCGGCTCGAATGATCTTTGTCGAACACCGTGTCCACGAGCCCGCCGACCGCGCGCACGATCGGCACCGTGCCGTAGCGCATCGCGATGAGCTGCGTCAGGCCGCACGGCTCATATTTGCTCGGGACGATTATCATGTCTGCGCCCGCGTAGATGAGCCGCGCCAGTTCTTCGTTGTAACCGATCTCGAGATGGCAATCCGGGCTGTCGTTCAAGTGATGCTTCAAGCCGAGGAAATGGTCGTTGATGCCTTTCTCCGGACTGTTGCCGAGCAGCACGAATTGCGCGCGGTTGTTCAACGAGTGGAAGATCGCGTGGCGGACGAGCTCCAATCCCTTCTGCTGGTCGAGCCGCCCGATGAACGCGACGATGGGCTTTTCGTTGTCCGCGAGCCAGAAGCGGCCCCGCAACGCGCGTTTATTGACGTATTTCTTCTCGATGCTGTCCGCGTTGTAATGGGCCGGGATGTGTGGGTCCGTCTCCGGATTGAACTGCTCGAAGTCGAGCCCGTTCAACACGCCGCCATATTTGCACTGATGGATGTGCAACGTCGGTTCGAGACCGAAGCCCTGCCCGCCGTCCTTCGCCTCCCACGCATGTCGCGGCGAAACCGTCGTGACGAAGTTCGAGTAAACGATGCCGCCCTTCATCAAATTGATCGCATGATGGTTGTTATTGTCGCGCAGGCGGTCGTAATGGAAGAAGTATTCCGGCCGGTTCAACCCCGTGGCGCGCAGGATGTGTTCGCCCGTCGTGCCTTGATGGCGGAAGTTGTGGATCGTGAAACACGCGCGCGAGTGGCGCATGCCGAGGTGTTGATACATCTCGTAAAGCAGCACCGGCACCAGCGCCGTCTGCCAGTCGTGACAATGGATGACATCCGGGTGTTTACCCGTCTTCAGCATGAACTCCAGCGCCGCGCGACAGAAGAACGCGAAGCGCAGCACGTCGTCGTTCTGGCCGTAGTAAACGCCGCGATTGAAAAAATTGTCCGCCGAGTGTGGGTCGATGAAGAAACATTTCCGCCCGTGCACGAACCCGAACCACACGCTCGTGTTGATCACGCCGCCATACCACGGCACCTGAAGATTCTCATACGTCTTCGTCAGACCCCAGATGTGGTCATAACGCATGTTGTTGTATTTCGGGAGGATGATCTCCACGGCGTTGCCGCGCATCTCGAGTTCGCGGGCGAGGCCATAGACCACGTCGCCCAAGCCGCCGACTTTCGCGACGGGCGCAAGTTCGGGCGAGATCATCATCACGAACATGGGAGCCACCGAGGGCCGCGGCGGGGCGGGCGCTTCAGCCACGGGGGCCGCATCCTTCGCCTTTTCGTCCGGCAACTTCAACTCCGGAACTTCCTTGATGACCTTCTCCTCCGAAACGGGCTCTGCCTTGGGTGGCGGCGGCACAACAGGCGCGGGTGCTTTCGGCGGAACGGGCTTGGCCTCGGGCGCAATTTTCGCTGGGACCGGAGCGACAACGGGTTTCGGCTCGGGCTTCACTTCAACTTTCGCCGGAGTGACGGCCGCAGCGACCGGCTTTGGCGGCACGGGCACAACCGGTTTCGCCTCAACCTTCACTTCCGCCTTCGGCGCAGCCACAGCAGGCGCGGACGTCGTGGGCTGGGCCGGTTCCTTGGGGTGAATCACGGCTTCCAACAGGTCGCCCAGACTGTTCAAGCCCGCAACCGGAGCCGCAGGTGCCACAGGTGCTGGCGGAACGGGCGTCGGTGCTGGAGCTGACGCGGCGGGTTCCGCAGGCTTGATGGCCTCGGGTTTTGCCGGAGCAGAAATAGTTGGGGCGGGTTGCGCCGGTTGAGCCGGCAGCTTGGGCGAGCGTTTCTTGGCCATATCGCTGGCGCGCGCGAAGGTTCGTCGCTTACGCCGTTCGAATGCTAATCCGCGCCGCACTCCGGCCCAAACAAAAACTGCGCGCGCATCAAAAATCTTTCGCGTCCGCCGCGACACGATGAACAAATCGACGCGCCGCGAGGGAGAAATGGATTGCGCCGCCCGTCGCTGCCACTTACCAATCGTTCGTGCTGGATACGCTCACGAAAAATCCGCCTGCGCCGACGGTCTCCGTCGAGAAGCGCAGCGTCGGCTCTGATGTCGAAGTTGTCGTTCGCCTCACGGGTGCGGGCAACGTCATCCTGCATTGGGGCGTCGCCGCGCGGAAGCCCGGTCAGTGGCAGGCGCCGCCGGAATCGGCTTGGCCCGCCGGCACCAAACTCTTCAACAAGCAAGCGGTGCAAACGCCGTTCCCTGCTGGCGCTGGCGAACGCACCCTCACGCTTCGCTTCAACGAAGCCGAGGCGCCGCGCTTCTTGGTTTACGTTCTGTTCCACGCCGACACGAACCGCTGGGACAACAACGGCGGCAAAGATTTTTGGGTTCAACTCGTTGAACGCTCCGCCAGCGCGCTGCCGCTTTCCGCGATGCAGGAACGCATCGTGGACGGCGAGATGGGGCCGCACGGCTGGACGTTGATGCACCGGTTCAACCTGTGTCACGAGTTGATCGACGAAGCCCGCGATGCGCGTGAGGCGTGGGCGACGTTGTTCGTCTGGCTGCGTTACTCGGCCATCCGCCAGCTCGACTGGCAGCGCAATTACAACACCAAGCCGCGCGAGCTTTCCCATGCTCAGGACCGCCTCACGGCGCGGCTTGCCACGGCGTTCATCCAGCAGCCCGCCAATCGCGATCTCATTCGCGCGATGCTTGCGGGCCTCGGGCGCGGCGGTGACGGCCAGCGCATCCGCGACGAAATCCTGCAGATCATGCATCGCCACCACATCAAGGAGGTCGGTGGCACGTGGATGGAGCAATGGCATCAGAAGCTGCACAACAACACGACGCCTGACGACGTCGTCATCTGCGAGGCGTATCTGGCGTTCCTGCACGCGAACGGCGACCGAAGTCGATATCACGAGACGTTGCTCGCGGGCGGCGTCACCAAGGAACGGCTCGCCAGCTTCGAACGTCCCATCAACACCGAACCCGAGTGGCATCCGCACCTGAAGGAAGGTTTGCTGCATGACTTCGGCAATTACCTTGTGGTGCTCAAGTCCGTTCACTCCGGCACGGATTTGTTCACGGCCATCAATGCCGGCGGCCACCTGCTCGACAGCGGTGCGCGCGACACGCTCGGCCGGCTGCTGCACAATTTCCAGAACCCGCACGTCAGCGTGACCGATCTCGTCAGCGGCATCACAAACGTCCGCAAGTCGCTGCATGCACGGCTGAATCACGAAGGCAACGCGGGCCTTGTGAAGGAATTGCTCTATCTTGATCTGGCGCTGGAACAGGCGTTGCGCACGGTCATCGAACGCGCGATCCACTCCGGTTTCAGCGGCGAGCAATTGTTGGAACTCATCGCGCGCGCGGGGGGAGAAAATCTCCAGCTCGTCGTCCGTTGCGAGGAGTTGAACCAATGCCAGCGCGAATGGCAGCGGCTCCCGGCGGAGCAGCGCTTCAGCCCCGATTGGGCGTTGCACGCGAAGGCAGCGCTTGATCGGTTGCGCCGCGCGGTCGAGGGCCAGATTGATTCCGCCTATCAACTGCTGCAGCCGAAGGCCGAGGCGCTCGGCAAGGCGTTCAACGCCGACGAATGGGTGGTGAAGCTGTTCTCTGAGGAAGTCGTGCGCGGCCAATCGGTGTTCCTGCTCTCGATGCTCATCCATCATTTCGACCCCGTGCTGCGCAAACAGGCGAAGCTCGGCGATTGGCAGGTCATCAGCCCGAGCAGCGCGGTGGGCGAGGTGCTGTTCGTCGAATCGTTCCGCACGGTTCAGGGCCAGCGTTTCGAGCGGCCCACGATCATCGTGGCGGAAAAAGTGTTCGGCGACGAAGAGCCGCCCGAGGGCGTGCGGGCTGTAATCACGCCGAGTTCCGTGGATCTCGTGTCGCATGTCGCCGTGCGGGCGCGCAATGCGAACCTGCTTTTCGCAACGTGCTACGACCGCACCACGTTCGACAAATTGAAGGCAACCCAAGGCAGCACGATCGAACTCAAAGTCAGCGCGACGGGCGATGTGTTATTCGGCGAAGCGAAAGCGAAGATCGGCAAAACAGCGGCGCGCGCCGCGCCGCCTTCCACGGCCAAAGTCGCTGCGGCCAAACCTTCGCTCGATGTGCTCACGATGGCGGAGTTCGCAAAAGGGCGCGTCGGTGGAAAGTCGTGGCACTTGAAGGAACTCAGCGCGAAGCTGCCGGACTGGTTGCACACGCCGCGCTCGGTGGCGTTGCCGTTCGGCGTGTTCGACGCTGTGCTGGCGGAAAAGGCAAACGCAGCCATGGCCAAGCGTTATCGCAGCTTGGTGGATGGATTGTCCGACAAGCCCGAGGCGAAGCTGGCGGAGATCCGCGCAAGCTTGCTGGAGCTGGAAATCCCGGCGGCGTTGCAGACGAAGATTCAGGCCGCGATGAAACAGGCAGGCCTGCCTGCAGCGAAGGATTGGTCCGTCGCCGCCCAGCGCATCAAACAAGTCTGGGCCTCGAAATGGAACGACCGTGCCTTCTTCAGCCGCCAAGCGCGCAGCTTCCCGCACGACGCCGTCCAGATGGCGGTGTTGATCCAGGAAGTCGTCGAAGCCGAGTTCGCTTTCGTCATCCACACGGTGAATCCATTCAACGGCAATCGAAACGAAGTTTACGCCGAGGTCGTGCTGGGCTTGGGCGAGACGCTCGTGGGCAATTATCCCGGGCGCGCACTAAGTTTTGTCTGCCCGAAAAAGGGCGGGGCGCCGACGGTGCTCGCGTATCCGAGCAAGAGCGTCGGCCTGTTCGGCGGTGGATTGATTTTCCGCTCCGACTCGAACGCGGAAGACCTCGAAGGCTACGCGGGCGCGGGCCTTTACGACAGCGTGCTGGCGGAGGAGCCGCGTGAGTTGACGCTCGATTACACGCATCAAACGCTCGTCTGGGACGGGGCGAAGCGTGCGGACTTGCTCTCGAAAGTTGCGCGCATCGGCGAAGCAGTGGAAGATGCGTTCGGCGCGCCGCAGGACATCGAGGGCGCGTTCGTGAACGGGAAATTTTTCGTGGTCCAGACGCGGCCACAGGTGGGACTGACATGAGCAACATCCGCATCGGCAATCAAACGGCTTACTCCGCACGCTCCGTGCTGGAGCCGTTCGAGTTTGCCGTCGCGCAGGGCTTCACGGCGTTCGAGTTCTTCCCCGACCGCGGTTATCTCGGCGTGGGCGGCTGGGCTGAGACGGACTTGGATGCGCAAGCACGACGGCAGATCCGCGACCTCGCGCACGACAACGACATCGTGCTCACGATGCACGCGCCGCTGCCTTTTAATCCGCTGAAGCATCCTGAGGACGGCCGGCTCTACAGCTCGGTCGAATTCGCTCACGACATCGGCGCGGTGCTGTTGAACCTGCACCTCGACATCGGCGAAGGCCCGGCGCGTTTTGTGGAGGCGCTCGAACCGACGCTGCGGCTCACCGCGCAATCCTGCCTCAAGCTCGCCATCGAGAACACCGTCTGGACCGGCCCCGAGGATTTCAATGCCGTGTTCCGGCACTTGCGCGAACGGACCGATCTCCCGACGAAGCACGTCGGCATGTGCTTCGATCTCGGGCACGCAAATCTTTACGGCGCGACGCAGAACAATTACTGGCGTTACCTCGACACGCTGTCCGCCGACGTGCGCGTGAATCACCTGCATCTGCACGAGAACTCCGGCGACCGCGACAGCCACCTGCCTTTGTTCACCGGCCCGGCGCGCAACAACGCCACCGGCATCGCGGGCATGTTGAATCGCGTGCGCCGCCGCGGGTTCGACGGTTGCATCATCCTCGAGCAATGGCCGTCGCCCGCCACGTTGCTGGTGAACGCTCGCGACGGATTGGTGAATTTGCTGCACGTCGCGCCCGCCGTGGAACCACTTCCCGCATGATCATCTACAATCTGTTCCCGCTGTTGACCGGCAAAGTCCGGGAGTGGACGCCGCACCTGCAACGCGCTGCCGATCTCGGCTTCGACTGGGTGTTCATCAATCCGATCCACTATCCCGGCTATTCGGGCAGCCTGTATTCTGTGAAGGATTACTTCAGCATGAACCCGCTGTTCGTGGACGGCACCACGCCGCGCACGCAGGCGGCGGAGTTCAAGCGGATGACGAAAGAGGCGAAGAAGCTAGGCCTCAAACTCATGGTGGACCTCGTCGTCAGCCATTGCGCGTTCGACTCGGAGCTGATCGCAGAGCATCCAAAATGGTTCAAGCACGAGAACGGCAAGATCGCGCATCCGTGGTGCATGGAGGGACAGAAGAAAGTCGTCTGGAAGGACCTCGCGCAATTCGACCACAAGCACACGCCGGACAAGGAAGGGCTTTACCAATATCTCTTCAAGGTCGTGACCCATCTCATCGGGCTCGGCATCGAGGGTTTTCGCTGCGACGCGGCGTATCAGGTGCCCGAGGCGTTCTGGAAGCGGCTCATCGCCGAGACGAAGCGCATGCATCCCAAGGTGGTTTTCCTCGCCGAGACGCTCGGTTGCTCGCCAATGGAGACCGCGCAGACGGCGAAGTCCGGCTTCGAATACATCTTCAACAGCGCGAAATGGTGGGACTTCGGCAGCCCGTGGTTGCTGGAGCAATACAACCTCACGCGCAACGTAGCGAAGTCGGTGAGCTTTCCCGAAAGTCACGACACGCCGCGGCTCATGGAGGAATTCGGCGGCGACGTGGAAGCCGTGAAGCGGCAATATCTGTTCAACGCGCTGTTCTCCGCCGGCGTGATGATGCCCATCGGCTTCGAGTTCGGGTTCCGCAAACAGACGCACGTCGTCAACTCGCGCCCAACCGACTGGGAGCAGACCGGCATCGACCTGACCGGCTTCATCAAGAGCGTCAACCGCATCAAGCGCGAGAACCCCGTCTTTTTGGAAGATGCGCCCACCGAGGTGCTTTACTCCGACAACCCGAACCTACTCTATCTCTGGAAAGGTTCGCTCGGCGCGAAGCAGGAGGCGTTGATCATCCTCAACAAGGATCGTTGGAACAAACAACACTTCCGCACGCACAACCTTTACACGGCGATCCAAAGCGAAGGCCCGTTGTTCGACGTGTCGCCGGAATTCCCGCTCGAATATCTGCCGACGCCCTACGAATACGGGCTGCGGCCCAGCCAGGTCATCGTCTTGGTGACGAAGCCGGGGAGCGGCTGAAGCTTCCGGGAACATGTTTCCGGCTGGCGCCTCTTAAGGGAGCATGTTTGTTGGATCGTCTAACGCAAATAGGCGGCGGGTGATTCCGGTCATCTTGGCGTGCCTTGCGTGCTTGAAGGCGTCCGCCGTCAATGTGACGAACCAAGTCAGCGCCAGCGGCACGACCGCCTTCATCATCAACGGGGCGAGCAATCCCACGCTTACGCTGACCCGTGGGGTCACCTACGTGTTTGTGCTAACGGGCTTGTCCCTGCACCCGTTTTACATCAAGACGAATCTGACCACGACTTCGGGCGGTCAGTGGACCAACGGCGTGGTCAACAACGGCTCCACCAGCGCGAACGTGCTGTTCACGGTGCCGGTCACACCGCTGCCTCCCGCACTCACGAACACACTCTTTTATCATTGCGGCAACCACCTTGGCATGGGCGGAAAGCTGGCCATCGTGGATCCAATCGGGCCGTCGCAAGTGAAGATCGTTTACATCGTGGTCAGCAACAACGTCGTCATCCAATCGACGGGAACGAACACTTGGGGAGTGACGCCCTTTTGCAATTGTGATTTGAAGACCACCAACTGGGTGCCGATCCCGGCTTTCACGAACACCTTCGCTGCCGGAACAAATACAACCACGTTTCCGCGGCCCGACCCGATTTGCGGTTCGAACCAACCGGCGTTCTTCCGCATCCGGCAGCAGTTTCCCTGAGCATTACTTCGTCGCCACAGTCACATCGACTGGCGACGCCAGCCCTTGCGCAGATTCTTCGACGTATTTCTTCCACGCCTCAGCGCTGGTGATGTGGCCAGCTTTATCCCACGCGAATCCGGCCCAGTAAGAGAGGGTGTCGCCCGGCGCGAGTTTGGCAAGAACGAGGTTGTTCAGCTTGTCGTCGGTCTGCTTCACGAATGACTTCGGATCCACGACCACGGCAACGCCCTGTTTGCCGCCGTTCTTCTCGACGTTCTGCCAGCTCAACAACCAGCCGTTCGCGGGGTTCGCTTCGACTTGTTCGCCGGAAACTTTCTTGAGACCGATGCCAGCGGTCAGCGTCTGCGTCTGGCCGGGGCGGGTGAATTGCTTGAAGCCGCTCTCGAAGTGGTCGAGTTGCGAGCCGGCGTCGAGCGAGACGCGCTTCACTTCGCTGACGCTGATGCCGTTCACGTTGAACGGTTCGTAGACGAGTTCGAACACCACGCGGATGGGGCCGTTCGCGAGCACGCGGGAGTTCACGAAGTTGCGCGAGGTCCAGAGTTTGTCGTCAGCCCAGAGCCCGATGCCGCCGCAACCGCGGCTCGCGCCGGCGGAGTAATAGTCCGCGCCTTCGCCGTTGTCCTCGTGGTAATGATCGGCGAGATACCAGTCGTTGATGACCATGCGCGGCGTGCGCTTGGACCAGATGTCGATGGTGCTGCTGGAGAGCGGTTCACCTTCCCAAGTTTCGAGCGCCTTGCCGTAGGTGCGATGCGCGATGCGGTCGTTCTCCCACGCGAAGTCATCGAAGCGCTCGCGCACAAAACGGCCGAAGGCCTTGAACTGGTCCTTGCTGAACTCCTGCTTCTTGCCCGTGGTCAGGGTGAAGGTCTTCGTCTCGTTCGCGGCAAAGTCCGCCTGGAAGATGACGATGTCCGCCTTGTGATACGCGTCGTAATCGGTGTCCACGGCCTGCGCGATCAACTCCTTGCCGGCGGAATCCTTCACGTGAACGGTTCCGAAATCTTTGGCGCCGAGCGGCTCAAGTTGCTTCGCAGTCAACTCGATGGTCTGGCACGCGCGGGCGAGCGGCAGTTTGTTGACGGCGGTGACGGTGAGTTGCGCGGAGCTGCCGGCCAGCGGCAGGGCGAGAACGAACGCGAGGAGTGTCGTGGATTTCATGGGTGCGATTGTGCGAGTTGGACGCTTACTTTTCCAGTCCCTTCACGTCGGCGGCTTTGACGGTGATGGGCTGGCCCTTCTTGGGGGTGATCTTCACGTTCTTCAACTCGACGTTTTTGGCGTTACGGATCTCTAACCCGGTTTGTTCGGCGGTGATGTCTATGTTTTCGAGCTGCACATTCTCCAGATGGCTCTCCGGCAGACCCACGATCACGCCGGCGGCTTTACTGCTGGTGCCTTTCACGTTCCGCAGGACGATGTTTCGATACTTCGGCGTCGTGGCGGTGACGGGCTTCGCCTCGTCGGCCTCAGGGATGCGCGGGTAATAGCTCGTGATGGTGATGGCGCCGCGCACGTTCTTCATCGTGATGTTCTCGCAGACGAAACCGTCCACCAAGCCGCCGCGCTTGCGGTCGGACTTGATTCGGATGCCGTTGTCGGTCTCCTCGAAGCTCACGTTGCGGACCACAACATTTTTAACGCCGCCCTCCGTCTCGCTACCGATGCTCATGCCGTGGCCGTGCTTGAACACGCAATCCACGATGGCGATGTTCTCGCAGGCAAACTCGCGGCCCTCGACCTTCTTGCCGGACTTGATGGCGATGTTGTCGTCGCCAACGTCGATGAAGCAGTTCGTCACGGTGACGTTGCGGCTGATGCTCGGGTCGATGGCGTCGGTGTTCGCGGCGCGTTCGGGTGCGATGATCTTGATGCCTTCGATCCAGACGTTCTCGCACTCAGTCGGCACGAGGTGGAACTTGGGTGAATTCTGGATCGTGATGCCCGCGATGCGAAGGTTCGTGATGCGCGTGGGCACGATGAGATTGGGCCGCGGCAGCGTGAAGCCGGAAACCTTGCGGCGCGCTTCCTCGGCGGCCTCCCACCACACGGAGCCATTGCCTTCGATGGTGCCTTTGCCGGTGATGGTCACATCGGTGCCGTCTTTGATGCTGAGGAACGGATTGAAATCTCCGCCGCTCTTGGCCGCCAACCAGTCGCCGCTGCCGGACTTGAGGAACAGCGATTGGTTTGTGGACGCAGCGAGCGTGGCGCCTTCCTCCAAGCGCACGGTGATCTTGTCGCCCTTCAACACGAGCGGCGCGCTGACGTAGTTGCCCGCGGGGAACACAATCGTGCCGCCGCCTTTCTTGACGGAGTCGAACGCCTTTTGAATCGCCGCGGTGTCGAGCGTTTGGCCGTCGCCCTTGGCGCCGAGATCGCGGACGTTTAACACAACTTCGGAGGCATGGGCGTTAAGGTTGAGAATCAGCGCGGTGCCCAGCAGCAGCGCGAGTGGGGATTTGGTTTTATTCATGGGGTGATCGGGATGTTTGCGGAAATGGGGCGTTCGCCGACGAGCATCTTGGTTCCTTCAGCGGTCAGGCGCAGATACCAGTCGGTCGGCAGGTCGTCGTAAGTGACCCAATGGCCCTGCGTCGGCGGTGTGTTGCTGACTTTGAAGATGGCCGTGCCTTCGTCCACTTCGTCGAACATCGCCACATAGGCCATGTCGAAGCCGAGCTGCTTGGCGTCGTAAAATTGTCTCCAAAGAAAATTCCCGCCGAGCCGCGGGATAAGCGACGTGCCGGGTGCGAGTTGCTGCAAGTTGTCCCAACTGAAACCGGGATAGATCACGGGCAGATACTTCATGCCCGCGTTTGTCGCGGCCTGAAAATCGGCAAGCCAGTAGCCGGTGCTCGCGAACTTGTTCGTGCCGCTGGTCGAGTAATTGCCGACGTTCCACGGGGAAATGACGTCAAAGCGGCGCCAGACATTCGACCAACCTGCGGTCGTGTCCGTGCGCCACCACCATTGGCAACCGCCGACGAGCGTCACGGGCTGGAGGTCATTCGTCTTGAACCAGCTGATGATCTGATGCGCGAGGTTCGTGGACATGCGGTCGGTGAAGAATCCCCAGACCATCAACACGGGCTTACCGCCTTCGTGCAGATAGCGCGGGTCCGCCGGCACGCCGCTCTGCACGAGCGAACGCCAGTCGTTCGTGAGCGTGGCGAATAGCGTGTTCGTCGGCGCGCCGGACATGTCGTAAGTGAGCGCGAGCGCGCGGCCCGTGCGGTTCGCGGCGGCGCGGGCGTGGTTCAGCACGTTGGTCATCCACGGGCGTCCGTTGATATCGGTGACGAAGCGCTGGACGTAAACGCCGTCGATGCCGTGCTCAAGCATCCAGTCGAAGTGGCGGCTGACCGTGTTGGAATTTTGCGAGCTGAATAATTGCGCCTGCCCGCCGCCGGGATACGTGAAGCTGCCCGCGACGAACTTTTCACCCGCCGAATATTCCGCAAGGTCCGGCCACATCTCGAACGTGACGGTGTTCGTTGTGATCTGGTTCGGGTCGCGACTCCAGTGGATCCACGTGGTGCCGCCGTCGCCGAGCGCACGGAACCAGCCTTGATACCCGCACATCACCTTCTTCCGCATCGTGGTGGCGTCCACGGTTTGATTCAGCCGGAAGAAGCGCGAGGCATTGGTCGTCGCATTCGTGTGCGGATTGGTCGCATTGGTCAATGTGAACCAACCGGCAGTGGAGTTCGTGGAAGTTTCGAGCGCGCCGCGACCATTCCAATACACGGCGATGTCGTTTGGGTTGATCGGCGTAGCGGCGAGATGGGAATTAGGTGCGGCGGTGGCGACAACGGTGAGGACCGCGGCTGCCCCCCGCCGCAGCGGCAACGAAGCAAACCAGGCGAC
>JBEGQI010000117.1:0-3879 GCA_041181065.1 Verrucomicrobiota bacterium
GGCCGAGCGTTCACCCGCGAGGAAGAAATGGGCTTCGATGTCGAGTCTATCATCGGCACGAACTGCCTGTTGAACATCCAGCACAACCAAGTCAGCGACAAGACCTACGCGAATGTCGTCAGCATCATGCCGCTCGTGAAGGGGATGCCGAAGATGACGGCGGCGGAATACGTCCGCAAGAAGGACCGGCAGGACACCGAGCCGGGCCATGTGAGCGATGAAGAGATCGCGGCCGGGCAGCATCACGCGCCGATCACCGACGACGACATTCCTTTTTAGCCATGACGAACAACGCCCTGATCGTAGACATCGAATGCGTCGGCATCGACAACGCGGCCGACTACTTGGAGCCGGTCGAAGCGCCGGCCAACTACAAGAACGCCGAGGCGATCGAGAAGTATCGCGCTGAGGCGACGGCGAAGGCCATCGACCGCTGCGGCCTTGATCCTGATCTGTGCCGCACGGTGGCGGTCGGAATCGGTGACAGCGAGGGGAATGACTCGGTGCTCCTGTGCCGCACGGAACAAGAAGAGGCGAAGGTGCTGGAGATACTCGCCCTTCGCCTCGTGGACGTGCGTGGCGGGGGCATGCGTTCGGTGGTGAGCTTCAACGGGTTCGCCTACGACCTCCCCGTGCTGATGCGTCGGGCGCAGTATCTCGGCGTGAACTTCCCGGCATTGAGCCTGGATCGGTATCGGTCGCCGCACATTGACCTGATGCAGAAGCTGACATGGAACGGGGCGATCAAGGCGCACAAGCTGTCGTTCTATGCCTCCCGGTTCGGCTGGCCGATTGTCGATCCTGTGGACGGCTCTCGGATCGCGGAGCTGGTGAAGGCCGGCGACTGGAAGTCCGTCGAGAGCCATTGCCTCAATGACATCCGGCAGACCCGATTCATCGCGCAGAAGTTGAAGCTGATCCCGAGTGCGGCGACGGTGGCGGCATGAGCCTCTACGAACCGATCTGCGAGACGTGTGACGAGAACAGCATCACAGCCCTCGCCACGGAAGAACGTCACGGCGTGGCCCTCTGTGGCTCGTGTGCGATCTCTCAGGATGAAGCGGCCTACGAGCGATTCCTGAGCGACTACTACGGCGGCGGTGGGCCGGTGACGTTGACAGAACAGTGTCAAGCGGCGGATCGGGAGCGGCAGGAACTGCGGAGGCGAGACTAAATGGACCTCGATAAGAACTGCGCCAATTGCGAGCACTGGGACGGCGACGGCTATTGCAGCCTCCCGCGTGCCCAACGGAAGCTGGCGGGCTTCATCCACGAACCCGAATCCGTGGTGTGCTCAGCCTGGGACAAGCTCCTGAGTCTCCCGGAGCGCGAAGACAAAGCCGCCGCGGATGAGGAACGCTCGCTGTATCGGCACGAGAGGTATTAGCGATGGGACACACCCAAGGTTGTGCGTCACGAAGCGGCAAAGTCTGTGATTGCGGGTTCGCGAAGATTTTTGGTGCTAACGCCGCGGCGGTCGAGGGTGCAGGTTCCATCGCACCGGAGGCAGCTATCGCACGCCATACCCCCGGCCCGTGGCGCGTGGACACCTTTGGAGAGGACAACATGCTCGGCAACTGGGTTAAGGATTCGGACGGTAATGCGCTCGCCCTTATTGGTCACGCGCAGCCGAACCGCGTGGGTAACGCGCATCTAATCGCCGCCGCGCCGGAACTCCTGGAGGCGCTGAAGAACGTCATGGCCTTGCATTGCCCTCATCCGCGCAGCGGTGAGCCGTGGGTGGATACAGTCGCACGGGCAGCCATCTCCAAGGCGGAAGGTAAGTAGATGGCGTTCTCAACCAACCCGAAGCCGGAACCGCGCAAGCGCATCAAGGCGCGCCAGTCTCGCGCTGAGGCCGCGGTGAAGAAAGCGGTTCGCGCCCAGTGCGTTCTTCGGGATGGCTACTGCCTGATTACCTCGCGCCTCCCGCGCAGCCTGTGGAGCCTATTGGGGCCGTGTGCAGGCGACAGCCAGTGGGCGCACATCGGACGGCATCGGCGGTGCTTTACGCGCGGCCTGGCTCCAGAGGAACGGCATACCACGGCGGGGAGCGGGATGTTGTGCGACAAGCACCACGACGCCTACGACGCGCACGAGTTTGATTTTGAACTCGATGAGGGCATCGGCATGGACGGGATGATCGGGATCAAGCGGAGGGCGGCGTGACACCGTACTACGAGCAGGACGGGATCACGATCTATCACGGGGATTGCATGGACGTGTTGGGTGACTACATGGATGGTCGTCAGCATCGGTTTGATCTGCTGTTGACTGATCCGCCATACGGGATTGGTGTGAGCCGACCGTCAGGACGTCCAGAGCTTAACGGTCGCACTGCGTTGGCGTTGCGCGGTGATTACGGCGCGTCTGACTGGGACGATAAGCCGCATTCCGAGGGGCTTGCACTCTCGAGAAAGATTTGCCGCGATCAAATCATCTTCGGCGGCAACTACTACGACCTGCCTCCGTCGTCGTGCTGGCTGGTGTGGGACAAAGACAACGAGGGCACCCCATTCGCAGATTGCGAACTGGCGTGGACCAACCTCAAGAAAGCCGTTCGCAAGATCACGTATCGCTGGAACGGGATGCTGCAGCAGCCGGGACGCCCGAAAGAGAAGCGCGTCCATCCGACACAGAAGCCGGAAGCGGTAATGGTGTGGGCGCTCCAGCACGTCCCCAACGTGCGAACGGTGCTCGACCCGTTTATGGGCTCTGGCACCACACTGGTGGCCGCTAAGAGGCTTGGGCGTAGGGCGACCGGGATCGAGCGCGAAGAACGGTACTGCGAAATCGCCGCCAAGCGCCTGAGCCAGGGCGCGTTACCGATGGAGTTTACCGCGTGATCAACGAGCGCCCCCATTGGGCCTTCGCTGAACCGGGCGGCAAGTTGACGCTCGATTTCCCAACGCCCTTCAAGGCGTGGATCTCGAGACTAGCCGGCGAGACTGGCGCGGAAGTCGGCATCTACGTCTTCGACAAGGCGTGGTTCAAGACGCGCCAACAGGAGAAGGGGTTTCACGCGATGATCACGCCCCTCTCGCGGGAGACGGGCTGGTCGCTGGCCGCGCTGAAACAGTACTTCCTCGGGGAGATTTTCGGCTGGACGGAGATCAAGGGCGTGCGCGTCCTGGTGGAGCCGTCGACCTCAGCGTTGAATAAAAAGCAATACAGCGAACTGATCGAGCGGTCGATGGACATCGCGGTCACGGACTTCGACGGGTTCCAGTTGGAAGCGCCGAGCGAGTACCGAGAACGCAAGGAGCGGGAACGGAAAGCCGCGGCCAAGAAGTTAGCCAAGGCCGCATAAGGAGAGCAGATGAAGCGGATCGTATTGCTGGCGGCGTTGTGCGTGTCGTTGTCTGGTTGTTCGTCCGCGTGTGTCGATGAGCAGGGCGCGCGCACGCTGCTGGAGGCGCAAGGTTACACCGCTGTCCGCATCACCGGATGGGACATGTTCGGGTGCGGCAAAGACGATCACTACGCGAGCGCGTTTACGGCGAAGTCACCGAACGGCACGCCGGTTAAGGGCGTCGTCTGCGCGGGCCTGTTCTTTAAGGGCGCGACGGTTCGATTTAAGTAACACGAGGTTGAGCGTGTCCTCATGGTGAGGGGTGATGAATCGTGGTGAAAGGCGAGATCACCAGAGACAGGCCGGGAGGCTGACTCTCACGCTCACGTTTTTTGGGTTTCGCTTTTTAGTTCAATTTACGAGAGAAATTGAGGGCGAAAGTGCTTGATTCTGGAGTGCAGATGGCGGAAAATATGAGTGGGCAGAACGGGGCCGTTGTCGCGGCTGATCCGTTCCCACCAGCGCCATGGAGGGCGCCAATGTTGCCCGCATCCCAGAATACCAAAGTTTCCCCTCGCACGCGCTTT
>JBEGQI010000118.1:0-26675 GCA_041181065.1 Verrucomicrobiota bacterium
TTCGCGGTGCGGGTCCAATCGGGATGGACGGAGACGCCGAAGTCAGCGCCGTCGGGCCAATGCTGCCATCCGCGCGGGTCGAGGAGATAAGCCTTGGCCTTGAAGAAGCCGACATCGGCGAGCGGGAGTTCGAGGAACCAGCCATGTTCGCCACGTTGCATCGGGACGTCACACCACGAAGCGCCGGCGGGCGACGCGCCTTTCGCGTGGGCCTCGACGATCTCGCGATGCAGGGCGTCGGCGCGGCAGAGATTGGTGCGGAGCCGCGCGGACCAGCCGGCCTTGGGCGCGTGGGCGTCGTCGCGGATCTCGAAGCGCAGGCGGTCGCCCACGAAACGGACGAGCCGTTCGCCGGGTGCAGGGGACATGACAGGTGGTTTGGTCATCGGGAAATCGGCCGGGGTTTTGGCCGGGGGCTACGATTGGCCATTTTCGCCCGGAATGCAATGCGGTTCAAATTGAGACACTCGCGGCGAAAATCGTGACGCCTGCGGCCAAAAGTTGCCTCAAATCGCCTGTGGAACTAGGATGGCCAAAAGATTGCTCCCCAATACGCGCGTCCGCCTCGCGGAGAGGTATTGGCGGTAGGCGGGACTCAGAAAACGAATGGCAACGACATTAAACCCTGGCGAAGAAGCTCAATTGGCGCAAACGATTGAGATGTTCGAGGTCATCACCCAATCGCAGCCGCAGGACTACCAGTCGCTGGAGATCCTGAAAGAGGCCTACAACAAGCTGGGCCGGGACAAGGACGCCGTAAGCACCTCCAAACGAATCGCCCAAGCGTATGTGCAGATGGGGCAGTTGTCGTCGGCCATCCTCGAATACGAAACGATCCTGCAGCGATTTCCCGATGATCCGGACGTGAAGGCGGCACTCACGCAGATCGAGAGCCGGGCGGCGAATTTCTCGGTGGAGGCGATGTCGCCGATCCCGGAACCCGCGTCCACCGGCGGGCCCAAAGGGGACACGGGCTTCAACAAGCGCACGGGCGCGTCATTCAAGGACGTCGATGATGGTCGCAACGGCATGAAGAAGCTGTTTGTCGATGGCAAACACATCACGATGGCCGATTTCGACCTGTGCTGGCCCACGTCCGACTTGATGATTTCGCCGCCTGATGCGATCGACCCGTTCATCCAGGTGCTCGCAGACAAGTCCATATTCCCGATCGAAAAATCCTTGAAGCTCCTGGTGGACAAAAGTCGCCTGGGATTGATCCCCCTGGAGAAATACGATCTGGACGTCGAACTGGCGCGAAGCTTTCCCGTCGATTCCTGCCGGCGCTGGTGCGTCATGCCGTTCGACAAGATGAGCAAGTCCGTTTTGGTGGCAACGGCCAATCCCTTCAACGTGCAAGCCGCCAAAGAACTCGCGCAAGCCACTCCGTTCCGCATCCTTTGGTATGTGGCTTCCCCGGTCGAAATCGTCAAAAATCTCCGCAAAACCTTTCGCAACTAGCCATGCCTCCCGTCAAATCATTTGGTGAACGCATCGCCGACGCACTCGTCGAGGATGGCCTGCTGTCACAAAAGCAGGTTGAGGACCTGATCGAACAGCAAAAGAAGGAAGGCACCCGCCTCATCAAGCTCGTGCTGGACAAGCAGCTGGTCACCGACCAGGACATGACCGTGTGCATGGGGCGCGTCTTGAACGTGCCGCCCATCAACCTGATGCGCATCGCCATCCCCGCCGAAACGTCCGATCTGCTCCCGCGGGAAGTTTCCCAGAACCACAAGGTCATCGTCGTCTCCCGGCTGGAAAACAAGTTGTTCGTCGCGATGGCCGACCCGTTGAACGTGCTCGCCTTGGACGACGTCAAGCGCATCACAAAGCTTGAAGTCGCCCCGATGATCGCCTCGGAGAAGGCCATCGTCGACAAGCTGAACGGGATCGACGCGGCCAAGAGCGGCAGCATCGAGGACATCATCCAAGACGCCGCGAAGCGCGATGCCGAAGGCGACTCGGACAACATCGAGACGGTGAAGGAAACCCTCGAGGAAGTGAACCTCGACCAGCTCGCCGCCTCCTCCGAAGAGGCCCCGGTCATCAAGCTGGCCAACCTGATCCTCGTGCAGGCCATCAAGGACCGGGCGAGCGATATCCATCTGGAACCCTTTGAAAAATCGATGCGCCTGCGTTACCGCATCGACGGCGTGCTGACCGACGCCACCCCCCCGCCGAAGCAGATGCAGCTGGCGCTGGCCTCGCGCCTCAAAATCATGTCGAACCTCGACATCGCAGAGCGGCGGTTGCCCCAGGACGGACGCATGCGCGTGCTCGTGGCGGGCAAGGATTACGATTTGCGGGTCTCCATCTTGCCAACGGTCCACGGCGAGAAGATCGTGCTGCGCGTGCTCGACAAGTCGAACCTTTCGGCGAGCCTCGACAAGCTCGGCCTCGACGCCGACACCTTCCAGCAGGTGAAGCAGGCGGTGGATGCGCCGCACGGATTGATCCTGGTGACAGGCCCGACCGGCTCCGGCAAGACCACCACGCTTTACTCGGCGTTGAACGAGTTGAACAACCCGGTGTTCAACATCGTGACCGTCGAAGACCCGGTTGAATTCCAGGTGCCCGGCATCAACCAAGTGCCGGTGAAGAAGGAAATCGGGCTGACGTTCGCAAACGCACTCCGGTCCATCCTCCGTCAAGACCCCGACATCGTGATGATCGGTGAGATCCGCGACACGGAAACGGCGGAAATCGCCATCGAAGCAGCGCTCACCGGTCACCAAGTGCTTTCGACGATGCACTGTAATGATGCGCCCGGCGCCATTGCGCGCCTCGATGAAATGGGAATCGCACCGTTCCTCATCTCGTCGTCAGTCATCCTCTCCTGCGCACAACGCTTGATGCGCCGCATTTGCTCGCACTGCAAAGAGCCGGTGAATTACCCGGCCAAGATGTATAGCGACTTGAACATCGATCCGAGCCTGTTCGACGGCGTCACGCTCTATCGCGGCCGCGGATGCGAACGGTGCAAGAATTCCGGTTATGCGGGCCGTATCGCGATCATCGAAGCGATGACGGTCTCCGACGAAATCCGCAAGCTCGTCATCGCGCGCGCGAACACGCGCGAAATGTCGAAGGTCGCCATCGGCCAAGGCATGAGAACCCTGCGCATGGTGGCATTGGATCGCGTGCGGGAAGGTGTTTCAACCTTGGAACAGGTGCTCGTGATGACCTCCTTCCACTAAGCAGTTCAGAAATCCCGGCGGGATATATTCATGAACGGCGAAGAGCGCTCTTTCGGCCGGGTCGGTTCAATCGGGGCGGGCGGCGGGACATAAGCCGGTGGCGCATAGCCAGCGACGGGCGACGCCGCCGGACCCGCGGCCAAGCCCGGAAGAGCCACCGCAGGCGCCGCCTTCGGCGGATCATAAAAAGAACTGTCCACACCAAAAGGAGTCGCGAATGAGCCGGAGCCCGGCGCGGCGCCGTCGACAGGGGCAACGTAGTTCGGATTGTAGAGCTTATTCAGCGTTTCGCGGCGTTGCAGTTCCGCCGAGGAAAGCTTGCCCGGCTTAAAACTTTCACCAAAACCAAACATCTCCTGGGAGTCGCGCAGATTCTGCATCTGCCGGATCTTCGAACCGAGCGCGTCCGTGTCCTGGCCCAACTGCTTTGGCGCCGTAGAAAGTGCATTTAACGACGACGCCACCGCGGGGTTGACGCCATTCAGGGTGGAAACGCCCGGGGCTCCAAAACCAGTCGCATCACGTGCTCCCAAACCTGGGCCCACCCCGACTCCAAAACGGTTCGTCATGGCGGCGGCACGCATCGAATCTGAAGACTTGTAAAGGGTGCGCTCCCACGGCGAAACATCCTTCAGCCGGCGTCCGTCAGGTGTTAGCTGGGGTGGTTTCAAGGCATCTTCCGTCGTCTGCGGCAGCATCTCATCCGGCGTGGTCATCCAAAGGTCGCGCTTGCCCGTGTTCCGTGAACGCTGCGTTGGCAAGACAGGTGGAGGCACGAGCTGCGGCCCGGAGTTCAGCATGCCGCCGATGGAGTTGCCAGGAACGATCGACTTGAACGGGCGATCAAAATCGTCTTCCAGCTGATCCAGCAAAGTCTTATGGCGGGACAGCGAGGCGGATGCCACATTGGTTTCACGCTCGCTGCGGGGCGTGGAAAACTCGATGGGACGGCCTCGTGGCGCCTCGTCCGCGCGCGCACAAAATGCCGCACCGTTGCAGGCGGCAACCGCAAGGATCAAGGCTGGCAATCGAGTCACGTTCATTGGACGATGGACCCTATCCCAGCGCCAGCTCTTCGTCAAAAATGAAAAGACCACCGGTATGAAAACTTGTTCACCGAACGCCGCCCTGCGGTCGGGCTGGATTTCGAGCCGGTGATTCGGCGATAGTGCCGGCGTGGCCGACGCAACCAAAAGTTTGCTGACTGACTTGCTAAAACAAGTCTCCCGCTCGTTTTACCTTACGCTTCGCATCGTCCCCGCTTCCGTCCGGGCCCAGATCGGTTTGGCCTACTTGCTGGCACGCACCACCGACACGATTGCCGACACGGAAATCCTGCCGATTGAACGAAGGCTGGCGGCACTGTCAGCGCTGCGGGCAAAAATCCTCGGCACGAGCGAGGCGGCGCTCAACTTCAGCGATTTGGCGCAGCACCAGGGTTCTCCCGCCGAACGCACGCTACTGGAACGGATCGAGGAAAGCGTCACACTCCTGCGAATGCTCCAGCCGGGTGACCTGGCCCACGTGCGCAACGTGATCGATTTCATCTGCAGCGGACAGGAGTTGGACCTGAAACGATTCAACGACCAGAATCAGGGCGAGGCCCGACGGCTGACAGCGCTGTCCTCGGAGAGAGAGCTGGATGATTATACGTATCGCGTGGCGGGCTGCGTCGGTGAATTTTGGACGCACCTCTGCTTCGACCATCTTTACCAACCGCAGGAACAACGGCGCCTGGCAGCGAACGCTCCCGAATTTCAGGCGGACGCCGTCCGCTTTGGCAAGGGGCTGCAACTGGTCAACATCCTGCGCGACCTGCCGCGCGACCTGCGGCAAGGACGTTGCTACATCCCGCAGGAGCTGCTCGCAGAAGCGGGGCTGCGGGCGGAAGACTTGTTACATCCCGCGAACGAGCCTCGCTTCCGCCCGGTTTACGACAGGTTGGTGACTCAAGCCGAAACCCACCTCGCCGCCGGCTGGCGTTACACCAGCGCAATCCCGCATCATTACTGGCGAATGCGGCTGGCGTGCGCATGGCCCATCCTCATCGGCGTGCACACCATCACACTTTTGAGGATAAACAACATCCTTGACCCGGCGACCCCCCTGAAAGTCCCCCGCTCCGCCGTCCGCACCATGCTAATCCGCACGCTAGTCCGGGTTCCATTCGCCGGAGCGTTGGAAAGACTCTGGACCCCGGCCGGACAGCAGGCGGGGAAAGCAGTTGCGTCCCGGCAGGATTTGACCTAAAAAACGGCCTATGAAGATTTCCTCGACTGCCCTCATGTCCGGCGCCCTGTCGCTCTTGGTTATTTCCATGACCGGTGTAAAAGCCGCGGACACCGAAGAACAAGCCCGCATGCGCGAGGCACTCCGCCAGAAAATGCAGGAGCTCGGCCAGGAGCAATCCAGCCCGGCCACCGCGGCGCCCGCGGTAAAGACCACCAAAACTGTCAAGACGGCCGCTCCAACAGCCGCCTCCAAGCCGGCAGTGACCGCCCCGGCACCCGCGCCCAAGGTTGTCGCTGCGCCAACGGCACCCGCGAACACCGCCCCCGCCACCACTCAATCGGCAGCTCCCGTTGCGTCGGCCCAAGCCGCAAAAGCGGTTCCGGCGAAAGCCTTCAACGAGCCGCCGCCGGCCGCACTGCCGACGTCCAAAGAAGCCCGGCTCGCGCAGCTGCTCCAGCAATACAAGACCGACCAGATCACACCCGAGCAATACCATACCGAACGGGCAAAGATCGTGGGCGCGCCGTAATTTCGCCAAGGCTGCAGTCCACGATTGCAGCCTTGTTTTTTTGGTTCAATTTAGCACGAGCTAAATCAAACAAACACAGGCTGCAACGCCATGCAAAACAAGGTCGAAGCGACTCGCTTTGTGACCCTTGCCACCTATGCCGCCAACCGGCCGGTCAAAGGTGAAGTCGTCACCGTCCTCGATTCCAGTCACGAAAAGCGCGGGCTGAAACTCATCCCCACCTACTCCCGCGCGCTGCAGAAATATTCCATCCACGAGCTCATCGCCACCGATGAACTCGACAAGCGGCCCGGCGACACCGCCAACCGCATCGCCTACCTCGCATTTTTTGAGGTGAGCCACGGCGGGTGCATTCTCGTGGGCGAAACGATGTTCGTGGACGGCAAGCCCGTCGGCCAGATCATCGGCTTCGATGAAACGCATGAGCCGAATCACATCAACATCATCATCGGCGTGAAGCAGCGTCAGACCGGCCCGCAGCTCAAGATCAAGCCCGGCAGCAAAATCAAATTCATCCGCAAATAAATTTATGTCCTCCCAATATCGCTTCCAATTCTACAAAGCCCTGCACCAAAAAATGCCGGCGATCTATGCCGAGGCGAAGAAGTTCGCGGACGACATCGGCATCACGCCGGAGATGAAGGGCAAGGTCGGCCTCACGGGCGCGGTGTCGAGCTGCCATGCGCTGCTCACGCGCGAAGTGAGCCAAGCCATCGAGGACGCGTCACGCAAGGTCATCGAGAACAAATTCCTCATCGAGGAAATCCGCGAGGTGGTGAAGGACGTTTACGGCGACTGCTTCGACGCGGCGCCGACGAACACCTGCGAGGCCGCGCTGTGGACGAGCTTCGATGCGCTCATCACGCCGCCGATCACCGGTCGCGGCGACAGCTACCGCGCGCGTTACATCGTGCCATTCGAACGGCACATCCATCATCACGGCGGTTATGGCCGGCCGTTTCCGCCGCGCTACAAGGATCTCTTCGCCGACCGCGGCGTGACGGCGGGCGAACTCGGCTTCTCCGGCAAGCGTCTCGAAAACACCGACGCCGTGTTCGTGCCGATGGAAGGCGCGCGTTATGAAATCCACGGCATCAAGCAGCATCCCGCCGTGTTGCTCGCGAATTACGACGCGAAGAAAACGTTGGCGCGCATCGAAGCCGCGGCCGCGCGGCACGCGTCGAGCGTCACGGCGTTTTCATCGCTCGGTTATGACAGCGTTGGTTACGGCTACGGCCCGAAAGATAAGAGCGGCACGCCGCTTTTGCAGACCGGCATCGCGAAACTCGCGCGCGAATACGGCGTGCCTTACATCGTGGACAACGCGTGGGGCACGCCCTTCATCGGCGCCGACCCGCGCGCGATCGGCGCGGATGTGATGGCGTATTCGATGGACAAGGCGTCCGGCGCGCCGACCGTCGGGCTCATCATCGGGCGCGAAGACGTGATGGTGCCGATCCGCCGCGCGCTCGGCTATCATTCCGACCGTTCCGGCGCGGGTTTTTCCTACGGCAAAGCCGCCTACGTCACGAACGATCCCGGCAAGGAAGCGCTCGTCGGCCTGCTCGCCGCGCTAAAAATCCTCCGCGACAAACCGCAGGTGATGACCCAGCCCATTGACGGGCTGCTGAAAATCGTGAAGGAGGAATTCAAGGCGCTGCCGAAGAAATTCCACAACGACCTGATCATCAGCAAGAGCGTCAACTCGCTCGCCGTCGAGATCAACTACGAGAACACGTGGAAGAACGGCCAGATGGGGATCCCGATCTTTTCCATCGAAGACATGTATGCCGGCACGCACATGTTCCAGGCGGGCATGATGCAGATGGGCATCATCCCGACGATCGCCTACGACGCGAACATCTTCATCTCGCTCGGCCTCGGCACGCTCGACGCCGACGGCAACTTGCTCGAAAAGGAAACGCGGCTGATAGTCAAAGCGATGGTCGGTTTGATGAACATCGCGTGCAAACATGCGGGGGTCTAAATTGTAATTATTGCATGAGTGCATTGCCCTCATTTGAAAAAGCAAAAAGCATGATTCAAGATTTGAGCTTGGCGTGGAAAGAGCATGTCGAAGCTGCGGCGATTGTCACTTCATCAAAAGAAGCGAGTTACGATGATTTGCTTGCTTGTCTGAAAATTCGAGGGCTTCCGGCTGAATGGGCGGCTTGCGCTTTGTATTCTCGAACCAAACGCACTCGCGAGGACGAGAAAATTGAATCTTTTATTTTAGACCACGATGACTGGAAAAAATATTTGATCAGTCACGAATTTGTTTCCAAACAAAATTAAAATTTATGACCACCGCCCGCGACACCATCGTTGATGCTTTGGACATCGAGAGCTTCGTGCTGTGCGAAAGCGAGAAGGAGGCGAAGGAACTCATCGGCAAGCTCATGCAATCGCTCGGCCTATCGCGGCACGTCATCGTCTCGCTGGATTTCAACGGCCCCGGCGCGCATTTCCGCGTGCGCGCCTACATGAACAAACCGGGCGACAGTTACACCTGGTTGAAGGAATGAAATGGTTTGTCACATCGTTGAATCGTTACACCGTGAATGGGGCCGCGCGGGCTGCCGAGGTAACGATGCAACTTTTTGACGATTCAACGAAGCGACGTTTATGAAAATTTTATTGGCCCCGCTCGATCCGGTGCATGACGCCGGCTTGAAACTCATCAAGCGCAAGCTCGAAGCGCTCGGTTATCAGTGCATCCTGTTGCCGCCGGATATCACGGTGGAGGAGATCGGCGAGGCGGCCATGGCGGACGCGGTGGACATGATCTTCGTCGGGCGCACGGTGGGCTACAACGTGGAACAACTTTTCCGGCGGCTGCGCTCCGTGCTGACGGCGCAGGGCATTTTCGGCAAGGTGCGCGTGGCGATCGGCGGCATGGCCGTCACCGATGAGATGGCGAAAGCCCTCGGCTTCGAGGCGGGTTACGGGCCGCACACGCGCATCGAGGAGATCCACGCGCTCATCGAACGCAATCCCGATCTCGCGCGGCACATCACGCATCCGGTCAAAAACAAACCGAAGTTTCCGTTCCCGCACGACAACACGGTGAAGGATGCGACGGTGCAAAAGTATCTCGATCAGATCGTGGATGGCATCCTCGAATGGACGGCGAACAAGACGTCGCCGGGCGTCATCCGCGCGCACATCACGGAGTCGCAGTTGCAGGACGTGCACGGCTCGGTGGAGAGCTACACGGCGTTGCCTTACACGCGGGATTATCTGGCGCAGTGCGACGAGGCGGTGGTGGATTTCTTCCAGAAAAATATCTGTCCGCCGAGCGTGCGGCAGATCACGCAGAAGGAAATCGAGGCGTTCAATCGCCGCGTGGACATCGCGAAAAAGAATTTTCACCCGCGCGTGTTGCAGCATGGCCGCACGAAGCCGCTCGTCTTCGTGCAATACGGCACGGGCTGTCCGATGATGGATGGCATGCACATCAAGGTCGCCGAGAGCTGGGGCGCGGACGGCGTGCTGCATTTCGATCCGGCGTGGGGCGCGCGCACGGAAGGCTTGATGGATGGCTTTCTGACGAATGCCGAGGACGGCACGCCGGTGACGTATGCGAATCTGTCGCTCATCAAACGTTCGCTGGACAAGGCGACGCTTTGGACGGTGCGGGCGCATCGCGGATTGAACACGCCGGAGATCGCGGTGTTGTCCGGCTTTCTCGGCGCGGACATGACGAAGATCAACATCGTCTATGGCTCCATCTGCGGCGGCACCGACCCGGCGCGGCTCACCGTGGATGGCGTGGACGCGATCCGCATCGCCGCGCGTTACAACATGCCGTTCGACATCCCGACAAACGAAGAACTCGCGGGTGTTCCGCCGCACAAGGCATTCGCCGGAATGCTGGTGATGGCCGCGCTCGGCCAACGGCTCGGCGCGCAACCGATCTTGAAACCACTGCTCTGCCACGGCCCCTACGTGATGGTGAACGAGTTCATGGAGCAGAACTACGTGGATTACAACTTCGCCAAGATCCGCGCGCTCCAACAGCTTTGTGATTTCCCCATCTGGCCGGGCGAGCCCATCGGCTTCATGACGCACAGCGAAGAGAAGGAGCAATCGGCGATGACGACGTCACTACATGCGGCGATGTGTTCGACACTCGGCGTGGATGCGATCACGACCGCTTCGACCGATGAGGCGTTTTCGCGCGGACCGATCACGGCCGATGGACGGGTCGGCTCGTTGCGCGCGATGGAAGAGGCGTTCCGTTTCTTCGGTCAGACGGACGTCCACCCGACGGCCAAGGCGGACGCGTGGCGGGAGGACATCGTTGCGGGCATCACGCGGACGCTGAAGGCGGCGACGGAAGCGCCGTCGTTCGTCGAGGCGATGTATCAAGGCGTTTTTGGCGACAAGCAGGATGGCGTTTATCCGGGACGCGCCGGGCGCAACACGGTGATGGTTTCGCGCGAGCAAAGGCCGGTCTTCAAGCGGAAGCTGGGAACGGCCGTGCAAGCTGATCCGGTTGCCAAGTAACTTCACGCTTGGAAGATTTCAGGCGACCTCACCTCACCCCGGCCCTCTCCCCTCCTTCCGAAGGAGCGGAGAGGGGGATTGCCCTCAGGCTCAGTGCAAACGACGGCCACTTTGGTTTGGTTCGTCGCCAGGCAAGAGCGAGAGCGAGGATGAAGCGGAATAAATTCCGCACTCCGGCGTAAAGCCCGACCTTGAACTTTGGACTTCGCCCCCTAAACTCCGCGCCCATGCACAGTTTTCGTTACGTCGGAAATAAACTTCATTGTGAGGGTGTCAGCATCGAGTCGCTGGTGAAGAAATACGGCTCGCCGCTCTACGTCTATTCGCAGGCTACGCTGGAAAATCATTTCCAGAAGCTCGACCAGGCCATGGCGCCGATCGACCACCAGATCTGCTTCGCGGTGAAGTCGAACTCGAACCTCGCCGTCCTCCGCACGCTCGCCGACCTCGGCAGCGGCTTCGACATCGTGAGCGACGGCGAATTGCTGCGCGTGATCAAGGCGGGCGGCAACCCGCGCAAGTGCGTTTTCGCCGGCGCGGCCAAGACGGCGGCGGAGATCGAATTCGCGCTCAAGCAGGGCGTGTATTGTTTCAACGCCGAGAGCGAACCGGAGCTGGAACGCATCAACAAAGTCGCGGCCAAGTTGAAGAAGATCGCGCCGGTCGCGGTGCGCGTGAATCCGAACGTGGAGGCGAAGACGCATTCCAAGATCACGACCGGCACCTACGAGGACAAATTCGGCATCGCGTTCGAGCTAATCGAAGGCGTGTATGCCCGCGCGGCCAAGCTCAAGAATCTCAAGCTGCGGGGCGTGCAGATGCACATCGGCTCGCAGATCACGGAGACGACGCCCTTCGAGAACGCCGTGCGCAAGATGCTCACGCTCGTGACGCGCTTGAAGGACCGGCACGGCATCGAGTTCTTCAGCATCGGCGGCGGCATCGGCATCGTTTACAAGGATGCGCTGGCGAGCAGTTCAGCCGAGTGGTGGCAGACCGGCGCCGGGAAGCACATCCTCACGCCGCAGACCTATGCGAAACGCCTGCTGCCTTTGCTGCAGCCGCTGGGCTTGAAAATCCTGATGGAGCCCGGCCGTTTCATCTCCGGCAATTCCGGCGTGCTCGTGACGCACGTCGAATACGTGAAGCGCACGGGCCGGAAGAATTTCGTCATCGTGGACGCCGCGATGAACGACCTGATCCGTCCGGCCTTCTATGAGGCGTATCACGAGATCGTGCCGCTCATCCGCAGCCAACGGCCGACGATGTCCAGCGACGTGGTCGGCGGTGTGTGCGAGTCCGGCGATTATTTCTGCAAAGACCGCATGCTGCCGAAGTTCGGGCAAGGCGAGCACCTGGTGCTGATGAGCGCGGGCGCCTACGGCTCCGTGATGGCATCGAACTACAACAGCCGTCCGCTGATCACCGAAGTCCTCGTGAACGGCAAGGGGCACGCCGTCGTCCGCGAACGGCAGAAGCTCGCCGACATCTGGGCAGGCGAGAAGCTGGCCCAGTGGCAGAAGTGACTCCGTCAGCACATCCCCGACGCGTTTCGGCTTTGAACTTCGGCGAGCCGCAGCGGTCCATTACTTGAGCGCACCCGCATGCAGCCGCAAACCGACAACCTCGTCCGCGACGGCATCGTCGAGTCCTTCTGGGCCGAGTTCATGTCTTATTGGCGGCGGCTGCCGAACTCGGGCATGTTTGTCGGGTTGTTCGTCGCGTGGCTGTGCCTCTTCCAGTTCCTCGGCAACGGCACCTTTGGCTACGTCAATACCTCGTCCTTGTTCTACTGGATGTGGCGGGCCTACAACAGCGATGTGGCCGAGTTGAACGAGGGCCACGGCAATGTAGTGCCGCTGGTCGTGCTGGGCTTGGTGTGGTGGAAACGAAAGGAGCTGTTCGCGGTGGAATTGCGCTCGTGGTGGCCCGGAGTGTTCTTACTGGCTGGAGCGCTGGCACTGCATCTGGGGGGTTACATCCTGCAGCAGCCGAAGATTTCCATCGTGGCGTTTTTCGCGGGCTTGTATGGCCTGATGGGCATGGCGTGGGGGCCGAAGTGGCTGGCGCGCATTCTTTTTCCATTCGCGCTCTTTGCCTTTTCCGTCCCGCTCGGCGACTTGGGGCTAGCGGTGACATTTCCGCTGCGGCTTTTCGTGAGCGGCATCGTGGAATTCGTGGGCCGCAACCTTCTCAACTTGGATCTCGTGCGCGAAGGAACGCAATTCACGAACGCGGCCCATGCGTATGCCTTTGACGTGGCGGCAGCCTGCAGCGGCATCCGCAGCCTGTTCGCGATCTTCTTCATCTGCACGGCCTATGGATACGTGGTATTCCGCAAGTCATGGCGATGGCTGGCGATGATCGCCTCGGCCTTCCCCCTGGCGGTGCTGGGCAATGCGTTGCGCCTGTTGGTCGTGGTGTTTGTCGCGTCCAAGTGGGGACCCAATGCCGGCAAAGCTGCGCACGACAACACCCTCCTGAGTATCCTCCCCTACGTGCCGGCCGTCATAGGCGTCGTCTACTTGGCGCGATGGCTGCAACGGCCTTTCCCAACGGACTCGCAACCGGAGGCGAAGCCATGAAACGCCGCGAACTGGCCATTTGCCTGACGGCATTGTTGCTGATCGCCAGCAGTGTCGGCGTCCTGGCCTACTACAAGGCCAACCAACGGCTCGGAAAGCCAGGGCTGAAGACCTCCGCGATCCACGGCGGGGATCTCCGGGTAAAAATCGAATTGCCCGCGAGCGCCCAGGGTTTGAGCGGCGTTTTGATCCCGCCCAGCGACACGGTAACCAACATGCTGCCGCCGGACACGAGCATCGCGCAGATGTGCTACACCAACCCAGCCGGTCTGCGGGTGTATTGCACCGCCGTATTGATGGGCACCGATCGCACCAGCATCCACAAACCGCAGTATTGCCTGCGCGGACAAGGATTCACGATTGATGAAGCCCGCAGCGAGCTGACCACCCTTCGCGTTTACAAACCGGATCCGGTGGATCTGCCCGTGGTCAAGCTGATCGCGTCCCGAGATACCGTCATCGATGGCAAGCCGCGGCAGACATCCTGCGTGTTCGTTTACTGGCTGGTTTGTGGCGACGAAGTGACCGCAAGCCGCTCGCACATGGGGCTGAGCATGTCCAAACACATGCTGCGCACGGGCGAGTTGCAACGCTGGAGCTATGTTTTTTACCTCGCCGAATGCGTCCCGGGTCGCGAAGATGACGCGTTCAAGCACATCGGCCGGGTCATCAATGCCACGTTGCCCCAGTTTCAATTGACTTGGCCCCCGGATACAGCCCGGGGCACCATGTAAGCCGTCACATTTTCGTGTCAATTGATTCGGCCAAGCCCCTTGATAGTATCGCGCGTTCGTAACAACCGCCCATGCTGCGCCAGCACCAACTCATACGCATGCAAATCCATCAACTGATGGATGCATGCCTGATTGCCATCGGCTTCTGGCTGGCGTTCGAGTTGCGCGCCAACCCGGCGGTCATTGCCTGGCTCAAATTGGGCGCCGCCCCACCCGATGATCCCTACATCTGGATCTTTCTCCTGCTGATCCCTGCGTCGCCCATGGTGCTCGAGTGGCAGGGTTTTTATAACCGACCGGTGGTCGCACCCCGCCGCCAGATCTTCCTGCCGCTCCTGCGCGCCTGCGCGATCATCACCGTGGTGCTGATCCTCCTCCTCTACTTTTTCCAGATCACATTCGCACGCCCAGTCGCCGTCTCGTTTTCATTGATCGCCTTCGCGCTGGTCTATCTGAAAGAGGAAATACTCCGCCAGTTCTACAAATCCCGTCTGGGGCCTTCCAGCATGCGCCGCCGGTTCCTGCTCGCCGGGACTCCGGAAGAAACCACCCGCATGCGGGAACAGATCACCAACAGCCCCGATTCTGAACTCGAGGTGGTGGCCACGCTCGACCTCAATGAGACCTCGCCGGAGCGCCTCACCCAAATGCTCCACGAACACTCCATCAATGGTGTCGTGTTAAGCGCGCGCCACACCTACTTCGACCGGGTCGAGGCGTTTGTGAAAGCCTGCGAGGTGGAGGGCGTCGAGGCCTGGCTGGTGGCTGACTTTTTCAAGACGCAAATCTCCCAGCCGACCTTTGACCTGCTCCATGGACGCCCGGTGCTGGTGTTTCGCAGCGCGCCGGAGGTTTCGTGGCAGGGATTGGTCAAGCAGTTGATGGATATGATGGGCGCGCTTTTCGCGTTGATCCCCTGCTCCCTCGTCATGGTAGTGGTCGCCATCATCGTCAAGATCACCTCGCCCGGCCCGGTATTCTTCCGGCAACAACGCGCCGGCCTGAACGGCAAACCGTTCACCATGCTCAAATTCCGCACGATGGTGACCAATGCCGAGCAATTGAAACAGGAACTCGAACGGCTGAACGAAATGTCCGGCCCAGTCTTCAAGGTCACCAACGACCCCCGCATCACACCCGTCGGCAAATGGCTCCGCAAGCTGAGCATCGATGAATTCCCCCAACTCTTCAACGTCCTTGCGGGCGACATGAGCCTCGTGGGCCCGCGTCCCCTGCCCGTTGATGAAGTCGCGCGCTTCGACGACGTCGCCCACCGCCGCCGCCTAAGCGTGAAGCCCGGCCTCACGTGCATCTGGCAGGTCAGCGGCCGCAACAAAGTCTCCGACTTCCGCGAATGGGTCCGCCTCGACCTCGAATACATCGACAATTGGTCGCTCTGGCTCGACATCAAGATCCTCCTAAAAACCATCCCGGTCGTTTTGTTCGGCTGGGGTGCCAAGTAGTTTCACCACAGTTCAAACCATCCCCTCATGGCTAAAACAAAATCCAATTCAACCAAGTCCAACCCTGTTTCCGTCGTCACCGGCGCCGCCGGTTTCCTCGGTTCCCACCTGACCGACCTGCTGCTCTCCCGCGGCCACAAGGTCATCGGCATCGACAACTTCATCACAGGCCACAAGAGCAACCTCCGCCATCTGCGGGGGAACAAAAATTTCCGCTTCATCCAGCAGGACATCTGCGAGGCAGTCTCCGTTCCGGGCCGCGTCGATTACGTGTGGCACTTCGCCTCGCCCGCGAGCCCGATCGATTACCTCCAGATCCCCATCAAGACGCTGAAGGTCGGCGCGCTCGGCACGCACAAGGCGCTCGGGCTGGCCAAGCGCAAAGGCGCCCGCTTCCTCGTGGCCTCCACCTCCGAGATCTACGGCGATCCGCTGGTGCATCCGCAACCGGAAGAATACTGGGGCAACGTGAACTCCATCGGGCCGCGCGGCTGTTACGACGAAGCCAAGCGCTTCGCCGAAGCCATCACGATGGCCTACCATCGCCAGCACGGCGTGGAGACCCGCATTGTCCGCATCTTCAACACCTACGGCCCGCGCATGCGCCTCAACGACGGCCGCGTCGTGCCCGCGTTCGTCAGCCAGGCGCTCACCAACAAGCCCATCACCGTTTTCGGCACCGGCAAACAGACGCGCAGCTTCTGCTACGTGTCCGACCTGATCGAAGGCATCTACCGCCTGATGATGAGTGATTACGGCCTGCCCGTGAACATCGGCAACCCGACCGAACGCACGATGCTGGAATTCGCCGACGCCATCATCAAGGCCACCGGCGCGAAGAGCAAAATCGTCTTCAAGCCGTTGCCGCAGGATGATCCGAAGCAACGCCGACCCGACATCACCAAGGCGAAGAAGTATCTGAAGTGGGAACCGCAGGTGAAGCTGGCCGATGGCTTGAAAGCGACCATCGCCTACTTCCGCACGCGCGTGTAGACGGAGCGCCGACGTCCGCGTCGGCTTTGAGCAAACGCATGGTGAAAGCCAGCAAGGACGCTGGCGCTCCTGTCGTGTTTCCTCACGCCTGACCGCACGTCTGCTTCTGGCGGCCCAAACCGTCCACGGTCAGCTCCATCGTGTCGCCTCGCTTGAGGAAGCGCGGCGGCTTTTGACCGAGGCCCACTCCGGGCGGCGTGCCGGTCGTGATGAGGTCCCCCGGCTCCAGCGTCATGAAGTGCGAGAGGTAGTGCACGATGAAATCCACCGCGAACACCATCGTGCGCGTGTTGCCCGTCTGCATCCGCTGGCCGTTCACGTCGAGCGTCATGTTGAGATTGTTCACGTCGGCGATCTCATCCGCCGTCGCGAGCCACGGCCCGAGCGGGTTGAACGTGTCGCACGACTTGCCCTTCACCCATTGCCCGCCGCGATGCAATTGAAAGTTGCGTTCGGAAACATCGTTGCTGATGCAATAGCCCGCGATGCAGCGCCACGCATCTTCGCGTGACGCCAGATAACGCGCTTCTGCGCCGATGACGACGCCCAGTTCCACTTCCCAATCCGTCTGCTCGCCGGCGCGCGGGATGAGCACTTCGTCATACGGCCCGACGACCGTGTTGGGCGCCTTGAAGAACACGACCGGTTCCTTCGGGACTTCCATGCCCGACTCGGCGGCGTGGTCACGATAGTTCAACCCGATGCAGATCACCTTGCCCGGCCGCGCGACGGGCGAACCCCAGCGAACCTCCGCCGGCACCTCGGGCAACGAAGCCGGATTCAGGTCGCGCAATTTCTGCAAGCCGCCGTTCGCGAAGAAATCGGCGTGGTAATCGCCGACGATCGCGGAGCAATCGCGACGGATGCCGTTCGCATCGAGCAGGCCGGGAAGTTCTTTTTTGAACGCGCCAAAGCGGATGAGTTTCATGTGCCGCGCACAGTTGGCTGCCGCGCGAACCGGGTCAAGGCGAAAGCCCCGGCCGCCCGGGATTTTGGTCAATCGTCCATGTAGGTGATGGAAATTTCCATGCGCATCGGCCACACTCCGCACGTGTCCAAGAAAGCCGCGCCGAAACCTCAGCCCGCCGCCCGCAAACCCGTCGGGCTGGTGATCGCCTTGGCGTGCATCGGCGTGTCGCTCGCCGCGTGGTGGCTCAACCGCAACAGCGAACAATCCACTTCTACAAACGCAACCACCTTCCAACTTGCGGACCAAACCAAGACCTACGCGACCTACGGCGGCTCGACGAGTTGCAAGGAGTGCCACGAGGATGCTTTTGCGGCATGGGCCGGTTCGCATCACGCGCTGGCGGAGCGCAAGCCTTCCGAGGCAATGGATGGCGCCGCGTTCACGCCCGCCCGCACGTTTCATCACGGCACGCAGCAAACGTCCGTGCGCAAGAACGGTGAGCGCTTCGAACTCGTGACCGCCGGCCTCGGCGGCACGAACGAGACGTTCCCCGTGCAACGCATCCTCGCGCACAATCCGCTTCGTCAGGCGCTCGTGGAGTTTCCGGGAGGTCGCCTCCAAGCCACCGAAGCCGCGTGGGACCCGCGCTCGAACGACTGGTTCAACGTTTACGGAACCGAGGATCGCAAGCCCGGCGAGTGGGGCCATTGGACGGGGCGCGGCATGAATTGGAACTCCATGTGTGCGACGTGTCACAACACCCGCGTGCGGAAAAATTACGACGCCGCCAGCGACAGCTATCACACCGCGATGGTCGAGACCGGCGTCGGCTGCGAATCGTGCCATGGCCCGTTGAAGGCGCACAACGACTGGCAATACGCCAACAAGGGCAAGGGTCTCAAAGACCCCACGCTCACCAAGCTCTCGCGCGAACAGACGTTCGACACCTGCGCCGGCTGCCATTCGCGCCGCGGCGAAATCACCGGCGACCCCGTGCCGGGCGATCCGTTCTTCGATCATCATCTGCTCTCCATCGTGGACGACTCCGACCTGTTCTACGCCGATGGACAGATCCGCGACGAGGATTACGAGGTGAGCGCGTTCATGGGCAGCCGGATGTTCCACAAGGGCGTGCGCTGCATCGATTGCCACGACGTGCACACGATGAAGACCAAGCTGCCGGGGAATTTTCTCTGCCTCAGCTGCCACGGCCCGGGCGCGACCAACGCGCCTGTCATCAATCCCGTCACGCACAGCCATCACCGGGCGTTCGGCTACGACACCAACGGCGTGCTCGTGAACGCCAACCTCGCCGACTACAAACCCGCGCAGATCAAAGAGACCGGCGGCGAATGCGTGAACTGTCACATGCCGCAGACGGTCTACATGCAACGCCACTCGCGCCACGACCACGGCATGACGATCCCCGATCCGCTGCTCACGAAGCAATTCAACCTCCCGAACGCCTGCGAACGTTGCCACGCCGACAAAGGCACCGACTGGAATCTGCGTTACGTCGAGCAATGGTATGGCACCAACATGAACCGCCCCTATCGCCTGCGCGCGCAAGCCGTGGCGCAGGCGAAGCAAGGCGAAGCCGCCGGGCGCGATGCCTTGCTCCAGATGCTGGAGACCGACGACATCCACTACTGGCGCGCGGTCGCGGCGAACCTGTTGCAACGCTGGAGCGCCGAGCCGGCGGTGAACGCCGCGCTCGCCCGCCAGTCGAACCACACCAACGCGCTCGTCCGGCAGATGACCGTGGCCGCGCTCGGACCCCTCGCGCAAGCCGGCGACGCCGCGGCCACCAACGCGTTGCGCGCCAGGTTGGCCGATCCCTCGCGCAATGTGCGCGTCGAGGCCGCACGTCATCTTGGCGCCGCGCTCGACACCAATTCCCTCGCGGGCCGCGAATATCTGCACCTGCTCGCGCAACACGCCGACCAGCCGCTCGGCCAGATGCAACTCGGCGTGTTCGCGTTCCAGCGCGGCAACGCCACCAACGCCCTGCCCCACTTCCAGACCGCCACAAAATGGGATCCCTTCTCGCCCGGCATCCGTCATGAACTCGCCGTGGCGCTCAGCCAGATGGGCCGGGCGCGTGAAGCCGTCGCCGAACTGGAGCAGGCGGTGAAACTCGCGCCGCGCGATGCGGAGTTCCATTACAAACTCGCGCTCGCGTTGAATGAAGTCGGCGAAAACGAACGCGTCATCACGGAACTCGAACACGCCGTGAAGTGCGACCCGAACCACCCCCGCGCCTGGTATAATCTCGGCCTCGCCCGCGCCGCGCGCGGCGACAACGTCGGTGCGGAAACCGCGCTCGTCCGCGCCGAAGCCGCCGACCCGACCGATCCCGCCATCCCCTACGCCCGCGCCACCGTGCTCATCCGGCAAGGCCGCCTCGCCGAGGCCCGCGCCGCCGCGCAACGCGCCTTGGAGATCAACCGCAACTTCCCCGCCGCCGCCGCATTGCTGCAGCAACTCGACGCCGGGTTGCCGCCCGGCCGATAGCCGCCACGTTCCGTCCGGCTCAAGGCGATGATCGCCGCAGTCAAGGTGCTGACAGACCTTGCCGGGAGCATGTCAGCCCGGGCCGGGTGCGTGCGCGACGCACTCAAGGTGCCGGCGCGACGCCCCCAAGGTCTGTGCAGCCCAGCTCAAGGTCCGTGCGCGCCGCTCCCAGACCCTCTCCCCTCCATCCGATGGAGCGGAGAGGGAATTTTATGTGGGGCGTTTAACCCGGGGCTGCGCTCACGTTGTTCGTTGGCCCCGGGCTATTCACATTTCGCCCCGCTGGGGCTTTGGTTTGGCGTCGCGAGAATCCTGAAAATCCTGTTCATCCTGTCTAAACGCAGTGGTGCTTTCACTGGACCCACCCCTAGCCCCTCCAAGGAGGGGGACTCGTTTGGGTCACTCCGCGCCTTTGCGTCTCTGCGTTGATTCGGTTCCTGCTCGCCAAACGAGCGTTGCCTCGCTACTGTCCGCGTTCCTCGAAACGAGGGATTTTATGGATGAACTACTGAAAATTCTCGGAGCCAATGCGCTGGAATCGCGCGAGAACATCGCGCGGATGTTGAATGTCCCTGCCGCCGATGTCGCCGCGCGCATCGCCGCTTACGAGAAGCAGGGCGTCATCCGCGGTTATCAGGCCATCCTCGATGAGGACAAGCTCGATCTCGATGTCGTCACGGCGGTCATCGAAGTGAAGGTCACGCCGCAGCGCGAAGGCGGGTTCAACACCATCGCCGAGCGCATCAGCAAGTTCCCCGAGGTGCGTTCCGCGTATCTCATGAGCGGCACCTATGATCTGCTGCTGTTCGTCGAGGGCAAGAATCTCCGCAACGTCGCGCAGTTCGTCAGCGAGAAGCTCTCGCCGCTCGAAGGTGTGCTGTCCACTTCCACCCATTTCATGCTGAAGACCTACAAGCGGCTCGGCGTGTTGATGCAACAGGAATCCTCCCATGAACGCCTCAGTGTCGCTCCGTAATCGCATCAATACCGTGGTGCGCGACATCCCGCGCTCCGGCATCCGCGACTTCTTCGACATCGTCACGACGATGAAGGACGTGATCAGTCTGGGCATCGGCGAGCCCGACTTCGACACGCCCTGGCACGTCCGCGAAGCCACCGTCCACGCCATCGAGCGCGGGGCCACGCATTACTCCAGCAACCTCGGTTACATCGAGCTGCGCCGCGCGTTGTCCAAATACGTCGCGAAGCATTTCGGCGCGGAATACAACCCCGACAACGAAGTGCTCGTCACGGTCGGCGTCAGCGAGGCGCTGGACTTGGCGTTGCGTGCGTTGATCAATCCGGGCGAGGAAGTGTTGTATCACGAGCCGTGCTACGTCTCGTATCGCGCCACAATCCTCTTCGCGGGCGGCACGCCGCTCGCCGTCGAGACGAAGGCCGAGAACGGTTTCCGCCTGACGCGCGCCATGCTCGAAGCGAAGTGGACGCCGAAGACGAAGCTGTTGATGTTGAATTTCCCCAACAACCCGACCGGCGCGATCATGAGCCGCGCGGACTTGGAGGACATCGCGAAGTTCGCGATCGAGAAGGATCTCATCGTCATCACGGACGAGATCTACGCCGAGCTGACCTACGACACGCCGCACGTGAGCATCGTGAGCCTGCCCGGCATGAAGGAACGCACGATTTTCCTCCACGGCTTTTCCAAGGCGTGGGCGATGACCGGTTACCGGCTCGGCTACGCCGCCGGCCCGGCGGAACTCATCGAAGCGATGATGAAGGTGCATCAATACACGATGCTCTGCGCCTCCTCGCTCGCGCAGAAAGCCGCCGTCGAGGCGCTCACCCGCGGCGCGGATGTCGCCACGATGACGGATGAATATCGCCGTCGCCGGAATTACATCGCGTCCGCCTTCGCCGACATGGGGCTCGAGTGCCATCGTCCGCTGGGCGCGTTCTACGCGTTCCCGAGCGTGGCGAAGTTCGGCATCAAGTCGAAGGACTTCGCGTTGAAACTGCTGCACGAAGAGAAAGTGGCCGCCGTTCCCGGCACCGCGTTCGGCGATTGCGGCGAAGGTTTCATCCGCTGCGCCTACGCGACCAGCCTGGACAACATCAAGGAAGCGATGGTGCGCCTGAAGCGGTTCACGGGGAAGCTGGGCAAGTGAGCGCCCAAAATCCCGTTTGACACGCCCGGATTTCCGAGGAAGATAGCCGACACGGAAAAGTTGAGGCGAAAGCTTCAACTTTTATTTTGAACCAAACCACGACTCTTTGAGTCGTTAATGACGGTCGCACAACAACACTAAACAACGGAACATTTATGGCACGCATCTACAACGACATCACTGAAACCATCGGCAACACGCCGCTCGTTCGCCTCAATCGCACCGCCAAGAAGCATGGCGCCGTCGCGGATGTGCTGTTGAAGCTCGAATTTTTTAACCCGCTTTCCAGCGTCAAGGACCGCATCGGCGTGTCGATGATCGACACCGCCATCAAGGAAGGGAAGATCAAGCCCGGCGCGGTGCTCATCGAGCCCACGAGCGGCAACACTGGCATCGCGCTTGCGTTCGTCGCGGCGGCGCGCGGCTTGAAGCTCATCCTCACGATGCCCGAAACGATGTCGCTCGAACGCCGCAAGTTGCTGAAGATCCTCGGCGCGCGACTCATATTGACGGAAGGCGCGAAGGGCATGAAAGGCGCCATCGCCAAAGCGGAAGAACTCCACGCGCAGATTCCGAACAGCATCATTCCGCAGCAATTCGCGAATCCGGCGAACCCGGAGATCCATCGCAAGACGACGGCGGAAGAGATCTGGAAGGACACCGACGGCAAGGTGGACTTTGTGATCTCCGGCGTCGGCACTGGCGGCACCATCACGGGCATTGCAGAAGTCATCAAGGCGCGCAAACCCAGCTTCAAAGCCGTGGCCGTGGAACCCGCGAAGTCGCCGGTGCTTTCCGGCGGCGCACCCGGACCGCACAAGTTGCAGGGCATCGGCGCCGGCTTCGTGCCCGCCGTGTTGAACACCAAGATCATCGACGAGATCATCAAGGTGGACGAAGCCGATTCCGGCCCCGTCTCGAAGGAAGTCAACCAGCTCGACGGCATCCCGGTCGGCATCTCCAGCGGCGCCATCATCTGGGCGGCGTTGCAAGTGGCGAAGCGCCCCGAGAACGCGGGCAAACAGGTCGTGGCCATCGTCCCCTCGTCGGCGGAACGTTATCTCAGCGCGTGGCTCTTCGCCGATGTCAGCGTCGAGAGCGACAGCGTCGAAGACCTGATCGCGAAGTAACCATAACATCTCAGAGTCGGCGCAAGTTGGCTCAAACTTTCAGGCAGGAGCCGGGGCGAGGCATCTCGCTTCGGCTTCTGTCACCTAGAAATGAATCAAGATCCCCAATCGGGTTTCACCACGCGCGCCGTGCACGAGAGCTGCGGTTTCTCGGAAGGCACCGGCGCGGTGATGCCGCCCGTGTTCCTCACGTCCACCTTCGAGAACGGCAACCCCGGCGGGTTCGATTACACGCGCTCGGGCAACCCGAACTTCCGCCTGCTCCAGCAGAGCGCGGCGTCGCTCGAAGGCGCGCAGTTCGCCACGTGTTTTGCCAGCGGCGTGTCGGCCATCACAGCGGTCGTCTCGACGCTGAAGTCCGGCGATGTGGTGGTCGCGGAGGAAAATGTTTACGGCTGCACGTATCGGCTGTTCGACAAGGTGTTCGCCAAGTTCGGTGTGCAGGTGCGCTACGTGAACCTGGCCGATGAGGCGAATTGGCAGGTCATCCGCGACGTGAAACCCGCGCTCGTCTGGCTCGAAAGCCCCACGAATCCGCTGCTCAAGATCGTGGACATCGCGGGCATCAGCGCCGTGGCGAAGGAAGTCGGCGCGCCCACGCTCGTGGACAACACGTTCGCGTCGCCGTATCTCCAGCGGCCCATCGAACTCGGCGCGACGCTCTCGCTCTCCTCGACCACAAAATACACCAACGGTCACAGCGATTGCCTCGGCGGCATCGTCGCGACGAACGACCCAGCGTGGCAGGACAAGATGATCTTCGCGCAGAAGGCGCTGGGCCTGCAGCCGTCGCCGTTCGACGCGTGGCTCACCGCGCGCGGTCAACGCACGCTGGCGCTGCGCATGGAGCGGCATTCGGCGAACGCGTTCGAACTCGCGACGTGGATGGAAACGCGCAAAGGCGTGAAGCTCGTGCGCTATCCGTTCCTGCCGAGCCACCCGCAATGCGCGCTGGCGAAGAAGCAGATGAAGCTCGGCTCCGGGCTGTTCCTCGCAGAGCTCGATTGCTCGGCGGAGAAGGCGTTGGAGTTCTGCCGGAAGCTGAAATACTTCACGCTCGCGGAAAGTTTGGGCGGCGTGGAAAGCCTCATCTGCCATCCGCCGACGATGACGCACGCCTCCGTGCCGCGCGAAGTGCGCCACAAGGTCGGCATCGGCGACGGGCTGATCCGTTTCTCGGTCGGCATCGAGGACGTGGCCGACCTGCGCCGCGACATCGACGAAACGTTGAAAGCGATCCTCGGATGAGCGCGAACTCTCTCATCACCGCGCCGCTCTGGGACGGCAGCAGCCTCGGCAAGGCGTTGCCCGAGTCACAACATGCGGTCTCCGTTTCGCTGCCGCGCTGGCAGGACGTCATCGGCTACGAAGAAAAGAAACCCGAAGTCGTGGACCGGCTCACGCTGGGTTATCCGCGTTTCGTGGTTCATCCGCTCGTGCGCGACCTCGCGAAGCGCGTCGGCCAGGGCATGACCTGTCTGCCTTTTCCTTCGTTGATGACCGCCAAGATCGGTGCCGCGTATGTTCGTCATGCGGCGCGCACCACGGCCAACATCGCCCTCGGCAATGGCGTCTTCGGCGTGGTGACGCCGGAGGCTGGCGCACAGGCGCTGAAGGATTTCTGGCAACACGCCGGCTTCATCGTTTCGAGTCGTCGCGCGGAAGCGGCTTTGGCCGAGCGGCGTGAAGATGCCGCCTTGGGCAACGAAGCGAAGGCGGAACTGAAGCAGCGGCTCGCGGAGCTTTACGATTGTTCGCCGGAGGATGTGTTGCTGACTCCGACCGGCATGGCCGCGCAGTTCCTGGCGTTCCGCGTCATCTGCGATCGGCGGCCCAATCAACGCACGATCCAACTGGGCTTCCCCTACGTGGACACGTTGAAGATCCAGCAGAAGTTCGGTTCCGGCGCAGAACTCGTCACCGACCTCGCCACCGGCGACGCGCATATCAAGGCGTCGTTGGCCAAAGAATCGTTCGCCGGCGTGTTCGCTGAGCTGCCGGGCAACCCGTTGCTCGGCTGCGCCGACATGCAACGCATCACGCCGTTGCTGCGGGAGCATGGCGTGCCGCTCGTCGCCGATGATGTCATCGGCACACCCTACAATCTGGATTTCAGCGGTCACGCGGACTTCATCGCGACGAGCCTCACCAAGTATTTTGTCGGCAGTTGCGACACGATGGGCGGCGCGCTCATCTGCAATCCGCGTTCGCCCTACTACCCTGAATTGAAAGCGGGCGCGATGGAGATCTACGAGGACGTTCTCTGGGCCGAAGACGCAGCCGTTCTGGCCGCGCGGTCGCGGGATTTTCCCGAACGCATGCAACGGCACAACGCCAACGGCCTGTTCATCGCGGAAAAATTGCGGGCGCATCCGGCGGTGGAGAAAGTCTGGTTTCCCAAGTGGGAGAACAACGAAGCCTACGAAGCGTTGCGGCGTCCGCGCGGCGGCTACGGTGCATTGCTCACGTTCCTGCCCCGCAGCGACGCGCAGACCGCGCCGAAGATCTTCGATGCGATGCGCGTCTGCAAAGGCCCGAGCTTCGGCACCGTGTTCTCGCTCGCGTGCCCGTTCGCGTTGCTCGCGCATTACACCGAGCTGGATTGGGCGGAGTCCTGCGGCGTGCCGCGGAATTTGATCCGCCTCGGCGTCGGGCTGGAGGAGCCAAATGAACTTTGGTCGCGGATCGACGAAGCCTTGAAGGCGGGAGGTTGATATGCGCATTTCGAAGAAAACGGATTATGCCCTGCGCACGCTGTTCACGCTGGTCGAGCATTACGGCCGCGGGCCGATCCCGATCCGCGAGCTCGCCCGGCGCAACGACGTGCCCAAACGTTTTCTCGAACAGATCGTCCTCGACCTGAAACGTCAGGGCTGGGTGGACAGCCTGCCCGGTGTGCGCGGCGGCATCATCCTCGGCAAACATCCGTCGAAGATCACGATGGGCGAGGTGGTGCGCCACTTCGACGGCATCATCGCGCCGATCGAGTGCGTGTCGGTCTCGGGATACAAACGCTGCACGCAGGAACCCGTCTGCCGTTTTCGGCGCGTCTTCCTCGATGTCCGCAACTACGCCACGCGGCTCATGGACAGTTCCACGTTGGAATCCGTCGCCAAAGGCGCCCCGGTGACGAGCCGTGAAGTGCTCACGTCCGGCTTCGTCGGGGGCGAGGGGATTTGATGGTGGCTGGCGATTTTAAAAGATTGCCACTTGACGGGGAGTTGTCTTCTGACACAATATCGACAAATCAAGTCGTCATTAACATGTGCGACGATACGGGCGGCATATTGCCGCCTCTTTTATTCGGTCAAACAACGATTCAACGAGTCGTTTATAGACGAAAAAGATTTAAAGGCTGAGCATGACTGAAAAACCTTATCGCAGCATCGTGAAAGCACTTTCGTGGCGCGCCACAGGAACGTGTGACACCATCCTTATTTCGTTCCTAGTGACCGGGCACGCCAAGATGGCCATCAGCATCGGGTTCGTGGAGTTGTTCACGAAGATCGCGCTCTACTACGTCCACGAACGTGTCTGGAACAAGCTTTCGTTCGGCCGGGTGAAGCCGAAGGATGCGGAATACAACATTTGATCCTTGTCGTTTATCATGAAGCCATTGTCTGAATCTGAAATTACCCAGCTCAACGCCGAGCTGCGCAACAAGTCTGCCCTCGACGTCGTTAAGTGGGCCATCGCGCAAGCGCCGGGCCGCGCCATCGTCTCGACGAACTTCCGTCCATACGAGGC
>JBEGQI010000119.1:0-10098 GCA_041181065.1 Verrucomicrobiota bacterium
CCCTCTGTCCGCCGGTGGCGGAACGACATGTCGGCAAGAATCGGCGAACTGATATGGGTTATCTCCTTACTACGCCTGAAGCCGCACTGGTTCAAACGGTCAAATCGCCCAGCAACACGATTTTAGGTTTGCTGCTCTTTAGCATGAATCAGGTGGAGAAACCGAGAACAGCAGCGGCGTTTGGAATCGCGGTGGCGACGAACTGCGGTCAGATCAAGACCGGCTCGCTCAGCCGCTCCGATGGGGAAGGAAGTTTCCCGCCTCCCCACGTCATCGGCTACGGCTCCTGCGCAGCGAGCAGCGGCTCGGCAAGCACGCCGTGTATTGCCGGACGCAACGCGCTCCGTCGACCGGACATCGCAGCGCGATGTCCCTACCAGAAGATTCAAACCCCGGAAGTCAGCGATGGCTTCCGGGGTTTTGCTTTTCACCGGAAGCCGTTCTGCCACGCTGAACGTAATCTAGGTCTATCACATGACAGGCCTTCGGCCCTATTCGGGTTTCGGCCTTTTGCCTTCGGGCTGTAAGCCCGTCATGTGATAGCCCGGGGTGAAGCCCCGGGAACACGTTCGCCCAATATCTCCCCCCGCCCTGCAAGGGCGGAACCCAACACCCACCATCAAGCCGCCCCACGGTCCGGTAGTTCCAAGTCGAGACACGCGGTGGCTTGGTTTGGAACAAGGTTGAAGCTGCACGACCTACGGTTTACGAAACCGTTGCTCGAACTTTCATATTCGCTCTGTGGATTTACAAAGCCGGCCCGCCACGTTGCAAAGTCGTTGCGTCGGGTCACATAATGGATTTGTAACCTCGCCCAGAGGCTTTGCCGGGTTGCAAAGCGGCTTTGCAGGTTGGTTTGGTCGGGCCGTGAACTTGCAAAGTCGTTTTGTAAGTTTGCCAGGGCGTTTGGTGACCTTTCAAAGCTGTTCTGCAAGGTGGCGGAAGCGTTTTGCAGGCTGGGCAATTGTCTTTGTAAGGTCGTTTCTCGCTCACCCCTGCCCTCTCCCGCTGGACGAGGGTGAATCTTCCACCGTCTCTTGCAATGACTTACGACTGGAGATGCCGGACAGTTTCTCAAGCCACCTCGAACACGCCATGGCTATTCCCTCGCCCGACGGGAGAGGGTCAGGGTGAGGGGCGGCGGAACTGGCAAAGGTTGTGCTTAATCGTTGGCGGCGGGAGGCGGGTCGGTCCACAACCATGACATATTGAACTGAAGGAAACGTTTATGATCGTGAAGCCCTACATCACATTCTTGAGCCGCGTCAGTGACGCGGAGTTGATCAGCATCGTCAACGGCATTGTGTCCGGCCTGAAGGATAATCCCCATTTCCCGACGCCCACGCCGGCGTTGCCCGTGGTGGCCGCGGCGCTGGATGAGTTCGCGCAGGCGTTGTCGGATGCGGCCCAGGGCGGCATCACGTTCACCGCCCTCAAGAACGCCAAACGCCAGGCGCTGGTCACGTTGATGCGTCAGCTGGCGATCTACGTGGAGGTCACGTGCCAAGGGAACATGGCGGTGTTGTTGAGCAGTGGTTTTCCCACGCACAAACCGGAGCGGGCGCCGTCGCGCCTTCCCGCCGTGCCGGAAAATCTCAGGGTGACCTTGGGCGCACGCACGGGAGAATTGAATGCCGTCGTGGCGTCCGTGGCTGGGGCCGCTTGCTACAACTGGCAGTTGAGCACGGCCGCGGAGCCGGACGTGGTGCTGCAATTGGTGCACACGACGGCGGCAAGGAATACCTTCACGGGTCTGACGCCGGGTGTGGTCTATCGCGCGACGGTCAATGCCTTCGGTTCCGCCGGTCCGAGTGATTGGGCCAGCCCCGTGCTCCAAATGGTGGTGTGAAGGGCAGCAACGCCGCCCTGCGCCGAACGGCCCCCTCGTAGCCGCCGAGGTGACGAGGCGGATTGGGTTGCTCGTGTTCGCCGTCCGCCTCCTCACGTCGGCGGCTACCATTACGCCAGCGAGCTGCTGCGGTTCACTTCGCGAGATGACACGCGGCCCAATGGCCGGGGGAAATCTCGCGCAAGGCAGGCACGTCCGTCCGGCAGCGCGCTTCGGCCACGGGACAGCGCGGATGAAAGGGACATCCCGACGGCGGATGGATCGGCGATGGGACATCGCCCGCCAGCATAATGCGTTGGCGTTTTGAATCCGGATCCACTACGGGCACGGCGGAGATGAGGGCCTGGGTGTAAGGATGCAACGGTTCGCGGATGAGCGCCTTCGCTTCCGCCTGCTCCACGATGCGCCCGAGATACATCACGGCCACGCGATGGCTGATGTGTTCCACCACGGCGAGGTCGTGCGCGATGAACAGCAACGCGATGCCGCGTTGCTGTTGCAAGTCCTGCAAAAGATTCACGATCTGCGCCTGCACGGAGACATCGAGCGCGCTGACCGGTTCGTCGCAGACGATGAGCGATGGCTCCACGGCCAGCGCCCGCGCGATGCCGATGCGTTGACGTTGGCCGCCGCTGAATTCATGGGGAAAGCGTTCCGCATGGCGGCCATCCAGACCGACGGCCTTCAACAATTCCCCGATGCGTTGCTGCCGCGCTTCACGGTTCGGCGCGAGTTGGTGGATGTCGAGCGCCTCGCCGATGATGTCGCCCACGCGCTGCCGCGGGTTGAGCGAGCTGTAGGGGTCTTGAAAGATGATCTGGATCTTCCGGCGACGGCGACGCAGCTCCGCGCCATCCAACTGCGTCAGGTCTTCGCCATCGAACCACACGCTTCCGGACGTCGGTTTCAGCAACCGGATGATGGCACGACCAAGCGTGGTCTTGCCGCAGCCGCTCTCGCCGACGAGGCCGAGCGTTTCGCCAGGCGCGAGACTCAGGCTGACGTCGTCCACCGCTTTCACAGATTCACGCACGCGCCCGAACCACCCGCGTTTCACCGGGAAGTGCACCTTCAGATGTTTGACTTCGAGCAGGTTCACAGTGAGTTCAAGGATTGTGAGGCAACGGCGTCACGGGCGAACGGGCAACGCGCCCAATGCCCCGGTTCAACTTCAGCCAAGGCCGGCGCGGCTTGGGAACATTCCGGCTTGGCGATGGGGCAACGCGAGGCGAAGCGACAGCCGGCGATGGGCGCGCCCAGTTGCGGCACGCTGCCGGGAATGGTGGAGAGCCGTTGCGCGCCGCCGGAAAGTTTCGGCACGGATTGGATCAGCGCCTTCGTGTAGGGATGCAAAGGCCGTTGCAACAGCGTCCGGGCCGGCGCGAGTTCGACGATCTGCCCGGCATACATCACGGCCACGCGATCCGCGATGTCGCCGACGAGGCCGAGGTTGTGCGTGATGAGCAGGATGCTCATGCCGAGGCGTTGCTTGAGTTCGCGCAACAGTTCGAGGATCTGCGCCTGGATGGTCACGTCGAGGGCCGTCGTCGGTTCGTCCGCCACGAGGAGTTGCGGCTGCGGCGCGAGCGCCATCGCGATCATCACGCGTTGCTGCATGCCGCCGGACAATTGATGCGGATAATCCTGCGCGCGTGCTTCCGGTGCGGGAATGCCCACGAGCTTGAGCAGCTTCACGACTTCCGCATCCGTTGCGGCGTCGGGCCGGTGCAGTTGCAACGCTTCCTTGATCTGTTTGCCGATCCGCACGACGGGATTCAATGAAGCGCCCGGCTCTTGAAAGATGTAGCTGACCTTGCCGCCGCGGAGTTCGTGCAGTTCGCGGGCGTTCATCTGCAACGCATCCCGGCCATTCAACAGGATCTGTCCGCCGGCATACCGCGCAGGCGGCGACGGCAGCAATCGCGCGATGGACAACGCCGTGACGCTCTTGCCGCTGCCGCTCTCGCCAACCAGACACACCGTCTCGCCCGCATCGAGAGTCAGCGAGACGTCGTCCAAGGCGCGTTGGTGCGACTTGCCCGCCACGAAGTCGAGCTGGAGATTTTTGATTTCGAGCAATGCCATGGCGCGTTCAGACCGAATCTTTGATGCGCGGATCGATCCGCCGATACAGCAGGTCCACCACGAAGTTCATCGCCACGACGACGGTGGCGCTGACGAGCACGGTGCCCATGATCATCGGCACGTCGAGGTTGAAGACACTTTCCACGGCCAACTTGCCGACGCCGGGCAACGCAAAAACGTTCTCGGTGAACAGCACGCCGCCGAGCAGCCCCGCGACATCCATGCCGAGGATGGTGATGACGGGAATCAACGCGTTCGGCAGCGCATGCCTGAACAGCACGACCCGCTCGGGCGCGCCTTTCGCACGCGCGGCGCGGACGTAAGGGCTGTCCAGCACTTCGACCATGTTGGTGTGGATGAGGCGCGCGTAATAGCCGATGAACAGGATCGCGAGCGAGATCGCCGGCAACAACAACGACGCGAACCCGCGCAAGCCCGCCACCGGGAACCAGCCGAACTTGTAGGCGAACCAGTATTGCAACATGCGCGCGAGCCAGAACGACGGCAGCGACAGCGTGATGGTGGCGATCACCAGCACGCCGCGATCAAACCACGTCCCGCGATGTTTCGCCGTGAAGACGCCCAGCGGCATCGCGATGGCCATCCAGATCACGACCGCGATGGACGCGAGCGCAGCGGTCACGGGCAGACGTGTGAAGATCGCGTGCGCAACGGGTTCATCCGTCACGAACGATTTGCCGAGGTCGCCGTGGGCAAGTTGCCAGAGATAATAGCCCAGTCGCTTCGTCAGCGGTTCATCGAGGTGATACTTCGCGTGGATCTCCTGCAACACTTGCGTCGAAGCTTTCGGTCCGGCGATGACTTTGGCGACATCGCCCGGCACGACGTTGATGAGGAGAAACACGATCACCGCCGTGGCGAGCAGCGTCACGCCGGACCAGAAGATGCGGATGAACAGGCGTTTGAGCATGCGTCAGCGTTCGGGCCAGACTTTCTCGTAACGCCAGATCCACACGGGGTGCACCACCTGGCCGTGAATGCGCGGATTGACCACCACCGCGATCCGTTCATTCACCACTGGAACCCATGGTGCGTCCGCCATGATGAGCCGCTCAGCCGATTGTAACTGAACCGTCCGTTGGGCGAAATCCATGTTCCGGGATGCGTCGTTCAACAGCCGGTTCACCTCGGGATTATTGTAGAACGCAACATTGTTGCAGTCCGTTTCGGTGATGCGATCACCGTTGAACAGGACATCCAGAAAATTGCTCGGGTCGGGATAATCGGCGACCCAACTCCAAGCGCCGAATGGGATCTGGCGGCGGGTTCCGGCTTTGATCATGTAGGTGCTCCCGTTGGCCGGTTTCAATTCAACGATGATGCCTACGTCGCGAAGATCTTGTTGCGCCCCTTGGGCCAGCTTCGCACATACGGGAAGGTCCAGCATGAACCAAAGCTCCGTCTTAAATCCGTCCGGGAACCCCGCTTCACGAAGCAAGGCTCGGGCTTTGGCTGGATCATAGTCGTAGCGTTTGAAAGTTGAGTTGGTCCAGCCCAGCGAGCTGGGCGCGATGCCCTCAGCAACGCGACCAAAGCTCCCGCACAATCGCACCAGCCGCTCCTTGTTGATGGCGTGATTCACCGCCTGACGGACACGGATGTCATCGAACGGCTTCATCTCCGTGTTCATGTAGATGTAACTGACGTTGGCCGTCTCCACCGGATGGAGCATGGCCGCCAGCTTCGCGTCTCGTTTATAGCGCACGGTATCCACCGGTCCGGCGATCAGGCAATCGGTCTCGCCGCGATCCATCATCATGGCCAAGGTCGCCTCGTCCGGGCCGATGACTATATCGACGCCATCCACATAACCGTCCGTGCCGGAGTAATGAGGATTGCGCTCGAAACGCCAGCGGACGCCGCGCTTCCACTCGGCAAGCACATAGGGCCCGGAGCCGATGAGGTGGGATTGAAAATCGCTTCCGTAACGTTCCACGATTTCCCGCGGAACCACGCTCGCAAAACCCATGGCCAGGACGTAACGAAACGTGAACTGCGGCTCGGACAATTGCACCACGAACGTCTGCGCGTCAGGTGCAGTCAAGCCGGATACATGCGCCGCTTTGCCCGCCGCAAATTCCGCTGCGCCCTTGATGCCCATGAAGAAAGTCTGTCCGGGGGAAGCCACCTTGGGATTGATGATCCGCTCGAAAGAATAGAGATAGTCGGACGCCACCACCGCCCGGCCATTCGCAAAACGCACGCCCGGTCGCAGATGAAAGGTGTAGGTCAATCCGTCGGGCGAGATGTTCCAATCGCTCGCCTGATCGGTGACCAGGTTCACGCCCTCATCGAAATCGAGCAAACCACGGAAGAGCATCTTGCAAAGCGGCAACGAGGAACCGTCATAGCTGATCGCCGGGTCTAAAGACCGGATATCGGTCGAGTAGGCTAACTGCAACCGACCGCCGCGTTTTGATGCCTTCCCGATCTCCGCTTCAACTGCAGGGACACCATGGTTGAAGCCCAGCAAGAGCGCGCCAAACAGAACCGTGATGATGAATTTTTTGTTCATCGGTGATGCTCCGTATCCAGCACTTCCTGCAGCCCTTGGCCAAGGAGGTTGAGCGCAAGCACGGTCAGCACGATAGCGCTGCCCGGCGCGATCACATTGGCCGGCGCCAGCATGAAGTAAGTTTGTCCATCGGCGATCATTGAGCCCCAACTCGGTGCGGGCGGCGGCACACCAATGCCCAGATAGCCCAGCCCGGCTTCGAGCAAGATCGTGTTCGCCGTGCTCATCGCCGCCAGCACGATGACGGTGGGCAGGACGTTCGGCAGGATGTGGCGAAAGATGATGCGTCGGTCCGAAGCGCCCAACGCCCGCGCCGCTTGGACGAATTCCCGTTCCTTGATCGCCAGCACCTGACCGCGGATCACGCGCACCATGCCCGGCCACGACACGAGACCGATGATGAGGAACACGCTGACCATCCCGCGCTCCAGTTGCAAATCCAGCCACGGCCAATCCACCGAGGCCGGATGCAGCTTCAACACCTTGCCATCCATCAATCCCGCGAACGCGATCGCCAGCAGGATGGCGGGAATGCTCAAGTTGATGTCCGTCAACCGCATCAACGCCAAGTCGAGTTTGCCGCCGTAAAAGCCCGCCAGCAGACCGATCACCAGACCGATGCTTGCCGCCGTAAGCATCGCCGCCGTGCCGACGGTGAGCGAAACTCGGGTGCCATAGATCACGCGCGACAACACATCACGCCCGAGATTATCCGTCCCGAGCAGATACCCATCGCCGACCGGACGCGGCATGCCGTCCGCATCCACGCCCTTCTGATCCTGTGCGACGGGTTCATGCAGGAGGTTGAGCCGCGTGAGCAACGGGGCCGAGAGCGCAAGCGACGTGAGCAACAACAACAAACCTGCCCCAACGCAGATCAAACGGTTCTGGAGGAAGAAGGCCACTCGGCTCCTTGGGGGAGCGAGCGCAGGAGACTCACGGATTTGATACGACGCCACGTCGGCCACGATTCGCGATTCTTTCCAAGACGCCGCCATAACTCAAGCCCACCCACGACCGGTTCGGTGAACCGCGCGAGCTGCCTATTTGCGGTCGGGCAGCCCTGCCGTCCTGCCTGCGAGGTGGCGCCGCAACGCCGCCCTGAAAGCAAATCTAAACCCCGGCGGTTGGCGGTGCCGTTCAGAGTTTGAGTTTAAGTCGCAGGACAGTCCTCGTTTAATGCGCTTGCCTGCGATAGAGCCTCTGCGAGTTCTTCTTGAAATGACTGGTGCAGGACGCAGTAGAAGAGTTGCAATTCCACGTCCCAGCGACATTCCTGGATCCCAACAACAATCCAAATGACCAGCTCTGGACTCGGCCATCGTCAACGGCGTGCAAGCCGTGGGCTCACGGGAGGATTCAAGGTCAGCGACACCGTCACGGTTTCTGGACTTCAAGCAGGAAGAACTGCCCAGGCATATTGAAATCGATCGAATTGGTGAAGCCCTGCACCGTCCACGGCAAGTTGGTCGCGCCAGCCAATCGACTGAAGTTAATCGGCAGATTGGTGCTCGACCAAATCGAGTAAACCCGTCCGGTCACCGTGTTCCATCCGAACGCGAGATGGGCGCCATCGCTCGTCGGCGCCACCGCCAGCTGCAGCTGACTGGCCGGGTTGTTCGGGTCCAGACCCGCCACGTAGGATTGCCACAAGGGATGACCGTTGGCCCCAACAAGCATGACCGCGTTCTCGAAGTCGTTTGAATAGCCGTTTGATGCGAGCCACCAGATTGGCGTCGGATGATTTGTGGTAATGATTTCGGCGAACACGGCTTGTGCGGTCAGGTTGCTGTTCAGAATGATGGCTAGCGGATTATTCGTGCCGGAGACGCCACCTATCCAGTTGCTGAAGCGGTAATAGCTGGCGGCATTCGCAAACAACTGGAGATTCGTTCCCTGCGGGTAACTGCCATTTGCAGGGCTGACATTGCCCCAACCCGCCGGCGTTGCGGACAGGTTGAGGGAAACGGTCGGAATCGCCAGCACAGCGAGCGTCACGCCGCGGAATGTATTCCCGTTGCCAGTAGTATTGTTCACGAATGAAATCGATCCGGCATAGTCCCCAACGGGAAGCGCATTTGCATTTGAGTTGATGGAGGCGGTGACGGTCGTGCCCGCGCCCACAGCGAGGGCGCCGTTGGTGGTAGAAAGGTTGAGCCAGGACACGTTGCCGCTGGCGGTCCAGTTCAGTGGCAGCCCACCTGTGTTTGTCAGTGCATAAATGATTACTGCCGGGCTGAACGCGCCCCCAACGTAGCCGGTGCTGTTCAAACTGCTGACCGGCGTCACAGCGAGCGAGCCCGGGGCGTTGGTCTGAATACCCACGGTGAAACTGCCCAACGCAGTTTCGGGCACAGCGTTGTTCAACGTGTCAGTGATCTGCCCCGCGACCAGTGTGATGTTATAAGTGCCGTTGTCTGCTGCATCCCACGAACCGCCCGGCGCTGGAATGGAGTAGCTTCCTGTGATCGGCGAACCGTCGAGTGGCAAATCCGCGCCGACAAAGTCCACCGTGTTCGTGTAGCCCGCAGGCCCGGTGACGATGAGGTCAGCCGCATCCAGTGTCGCCAGGCTGACCGCCGTCGCATCCGTATAGGTCACGGAGCAAGACTGGTTCGGTGAACCTGCGGTGGTCACGTTTGCCACACTGAGCACGGACGTTGGCGGAGTGGTGTCGATGCTGCCCCCGCCGAGAACCTCAACATCATCAATATTCCATCCGATCGCAGCGGGACGATTGCCATTGCCGCCGGAACTCAGCCCCCAACGCAGTCGCAGCGTTGGGCTGCCGACCACGCTGGCGGGCAAAGCGTATTGGACGAGCTGCCAGGAACTGTCCGAAATATTTGCGCCCCCCGAATTCCAGACGTTCACCCAACTCGAACCGTTGGTGGACGCCTCTATCGTTGCAGAGTCAATGTTGCGCAGCCCGAGCCAGCGGCGAAATTGCAGAGTCAGCGACGAGCTGCCTGCCGTATTGATGGCGGGCGTTGTGGCGTATTTGACGCTCAGTCCATTGGGATAGTTGCCGCTGAGATTGTAGCCGACAATCTGACTGCCAGTGAAACCTCCCGATGGACCGCTGGCACCGTAGTTTGGCGTGCCGTATTGCCAGTCGGGTTGCAGCGTCCATCCGGGATTGGCATCCATGTTGACGAAGTAAACCGACGCCGGCACTGACACGTTGAACTGCGCCAGCTGCCCTTGCGCCACATAAGCACCCTCGGTGTCGGCGACCTGGTTGGATTGCATCGTCAGTGTGTAAAGGCCGTTATCGGCGGGAAGCCAGGCGGAGCCGTTGGGTGGCGGCACCGAGTAGGTTGCCGTGCGGGGCGTGCCGTTGCCGGCAAGATCCAGCGAGACGAACTGCGCAAGTTGATTGTATCCGCCCGGGCCCGTGACGCGAACGTCGCTGGAATCAATCGTGCCGACGTTGACCGCAGTGTTGTCGCTGTAGGTCACCGTGAACTGCTGGCTCCCCTGCCCGCTGTGCGCGATGTCTGTGACAGATGCCGATGCCAGCGGTGGCGCCACAAAGCCGGACGAGGCCGCGACATAGCCGTTGATGAAGTATTGCCCGATGCTGCCGTAGCTGGTGTAGCCACTGGGAGGGTTCGCCAGCGGCGTG
>JBEGQI010000120.1:0-6542 GCA_041181065.1 Verrucomicrobiota bacterium
AGGTTTTCCTTCGAGTTCGAAGTAATGATGAGCGTGTTCGCATGCGGCTCGCTGGTGATGCGGACCTTGCCATAAAGTCGGCCCGCTTCATTCTCGGGCGTGTTGTTCTGCATGAAATCGCCGTAGGGATCCCACATGTAATTGCGTTGCGCCGGTTTCTTGAGGAACAATTCGTTCAACACATCCTCCATGTCCGCCGCGCTCACGTATTTCAACTGATAGATCTTGGGCGCGAGGCTGTTGTCCGCTACGGGCGCATCCAACTCCTCGACCATCTTCCGGATGCTCTCGATCTGCGAGGGCGTGGCTTGGACGATGACCGCGTTGCGCCGACGGTCGGCAACAACGCTGACTTTCTTCTGCGGCGTGGAATCCTGTCCGCCGCCGTAATTGTAGAAGTAACGCGCCTGCACCGTGGAGCTTTGGTTCAAGTCCTGCAACTGCTTGGCGATGTCCTGCGCATCGGCGTTCTTGAGGAAGAAGGTCTCGGACGATTTCTCCAACGCATCTTCCGTATCCAATGACGCCACCAACTTCTGGATGGCCTGAAATGCGGTCGCACTGGAAAGCACGATCAGCGAATTCGCCCGGTCGTCTGCCGTGATGTCGAGCGACTTGCCGCCCATCTTCTGATACAGCGGCGCGATCTCCTTCGCCACTTGCACCGCCCCGACGTTCTTCAACGGCAGAACGCGCACCGCCACATCCTGCGGCTTGTCAGTATCCAACGCGTCGATGAGTTCACCCACGACGCGAAGGTTGTCGTTGAAATCCGTGATGATGAGCTGATTCGCGCGCTCGTCGATATCCACCGTGGCGCGGTCAGTCAGCGCGATCTTCAATCGGTCCTTGATGTCAGCCGCTTGAATATTCCGCAGCGCAAAGACCTTCAGGATCCTTTGCCGCAATGCCGGCAAATCCTTCGTCGAACCCGTCACGATCTCCGGGCTGATCTTCGGCTCCTGACCTTCCGGCACGATCATGATGGACTGCGCCGATTCAATGGCGGTGTAGCCCTCCATCGCGAGCGCCCGATAAACGAGCACGAGCGCCTGCCGCGGCGAAACCTTCTTGGAACTCGTGATGGTCAACTGGCACTGCACCTTCGGATGTTTCACGATGGTCTTGCCCGTCTGCTGCGCGAGCCACTGCACGATCATGTCGATGTTCGCGCCTTGGAAGCTCAGCTGGATCTCGTCAGTCACGTTGGTCTTGCTCCCGTCGGCATTCGTCACCGTCAGGCTCGAAGGCCCGGCCTCCGAGGGCAACCACGGCCCGGCAGAATCCTTGCCGCCTGAATCCGATTTGCCGGAGGACGACGAGGGCGGCGGCGAATCGCTCGATGGTCCGCCCGGGCCATCAAAGACCGGCCGGCCATTGATGATCCGCACCTGCGCGGCCACGTGGCCAACCGCAGCCACGCACAACACCAGCGCCAGCAAGCGGCCGATACATTTCAAATCCCGAGTCATTGCAGTGATCATTTTGCAGTCTCCTTTTCCATCAGGCTCTCGCCACCGTAACCATTGAAAATCATGAGTTCAGACTTCTTACCTTCGGACTCCACCAAAACGCGGTTGATGCCGATGCGGACCAACTTCAATTCCCCGAGCGAATCGCCTTCCTTGACCAGCCCGGTCTGACCGCTCGGCGACCGAAGAAAAGCCGCATCCCCCGCGATGCCCATCAAGGCCGGCGGCTGCGGCCGCATGACCTGACCGAAGAGTTCGCTTTCGTAGATGCGGTCCACGCGCGCCTTGGTCTCCGGTGCCAGATCGGTTTTGCCGCCGCCGGAACCACCACGCGCCGGAGGCATCGACGTGGCGGCCGCAGCTGGAGCCATGGCCTTCGGCGAAGGCGCGTTGCTCGATTTGCTCAAGCTGTTGGTTGAACTGAGGCTCGCAGTCAGGCCATTGGTGCCAGCCAACATTTTCGCGGGAGCCGCGTTGGTTTCCGAAAGGGAAGCATTGACCGGCGGATTCGTGGCCACGTTGGCCGCTGCAACATTCGTCAGCCCCAGCGCAGAGCGGACCCCATTCGTCTCGGCAACGGGCGCAACGCTGTTCGTCCCCTGCCCCTTCGCTGGCTTCTTGGCAGCGCCGGGATTGGTTCCACCGGAAACGTCAGCCGTGACAACGTTGGTCTTGCTCGATAGCACCTTTGCCGACGGAGCCGCAGGGGCATTCGTATCCGAACTCAACGTCGGCAATGCCGGGATCTGCACGTTGCGCAACGGCGCTGCTCGCAATGCCACGCGCACCAGTTGCGCCGCCAGCAATGCCGCCAGCACCAGGCAAACCAACCGCAGTATCTGTCCGAGGCGTTCACACACGGGGCACCTCCACCTTCTTCCACGACTCGAAATCGAGCACGATGATCGTAAGACTCAACTTCACCTGCCCTGGCCGCGACTGCTCTGCGGTCATCTGCGCAGCATCGATCACCAGCGGATAACCGCACGACTCAAGGCGGCTCAACAGTCCCATCGTCGCCTGCACCGGCCCGGTCCCGTCGATCTGGATCGTCGAGACTTCGCGGCTGCCGCTGCGCGCCGGCGATTCACGCACCGTGCCGACCTGAAAACCGCCCTCGCGGGCCGCCTTCTGGATCGCCGCGCTCGCCTCAGCCACGACCGTAGTCCGGTTCAGCTTCGCCGGGTCCATCCGGAACGACTCCATCAGCTTCTTCGTCACCACGATCTTGCCCTCGTAACGCTTCACCTCGCGTTTCAAGTCCTCGGCTTCCGCCAGCAAACGATGATAATCGGCCCGTTGCTGCTCGAAGAATCGCCACAGCTTGAAGCCCGCGAACAACACGAGGTAAACGCCGATCCCCACGCTGGCGAGGCGGATCGTCCGTCGTTCTTGAGAAGTCAGTGTGCGCATGGTCAACGTGGTTGGGCGGCTTGTAATTGCTTGAGCACTTCCGGCGGCAATCCCGGCGGCAAAGCGCCGGCAGGCATCGCGCCTGCAGAAGATCCGCCGGACGGCATCGCACCGCTGGACTTACTTCCGCCGCTCTTGGCCTTCTCGATCTCGGCGGTTGTCGGACCGTTGGTCAATCCGGCGCGCTGCTCCGGCGGCTTCCATTGCGCGCTGAGCCGGACGTTCAATTTGCCCGAGCCCGGCGCCTGTTCCTCGACCGTGATGGCCGAAAAGAATCCGCACCCGATCAACTTGCTGCGGAACTCACCGACCTGCGTCGCGTCCCGCATTGAGCCGCGCAGCTGGACCTCGCCGCGCCGGTTCATGATGACCGAATCGATCTTGCTGCCTTGCGGCGCGAACTTGGCGAAGAGATACACCACATCGAGATACGGCGGCTGCGTCTGTTTCAGGGACTGAAGAAAATCCAGCTCGCGATCGATCGTCTCCAACCGGCTCTTTTCCGCCTTCAACGTCGTGAGCTTGCGCGAGAGGAATGGTTTCAGGATCAACGCCTCGGCATACGGCAACACCAGCAACGCACACAACAACACTGCGGCTCGTATCGCCCAAAGCCGCGTCTCGGGAGCCGCGAGCGCAAACTTCCCGACCGAAGGCTTCACCTCGATACGCAACGTGATCGGCAAGGCACCATTGTGCTCCGTTGCCAGCTGCTTCAAACCCTGGATCGCCACCGACCGGCCCACGCCCGATTCCGTCACCAATGTCTCGATCGCCACGCCGGTTCCGAGCCGTTCGGACAATTGCGCGCCGAGTTCGCTTCCGGCGCCACTGAGGAAAATCTTCCGCCCGGTCCACGAGTTGCCGAGATTCTTCACCATCGCATCCGCCAAAGCCGCCAAGCCCAGGACGCGCACAGCCGCAGGAACGCCCTCGTCACAAACGAGCAACTCCGCCTGCGCACCGTTGACGTGCAACAGCGCGAACGAGGACGTCGGCACTGGAACAAGTGCTGCCCGCGCCAGTGCCCCAAGCGTGAACACCGCTTTCAGTCCAGCAGCTGCCAGGGTCTCGGCGTAATCGGAAATCATTTCCCGACGCACTGCCGCGACCAGGATTTCCTGCTTCGCAGCGGTTCCGCCCGGACTGACCGAGCACCAGCCCCACGCAAGTTCTTCCGGCGACAGCGGAAATTCGTTTTCGATCTGCAAGCGCAGCAGCCGCGGCAATTCCTCCTTCGCCGCCGCCGGCAGGCTGAGGCGCCGCAGGGAAACGCCGTTGGCACCAATGGCACAGAATGCGGTCGGCTGCGGCTGCCACGGTTTGCGATCCAAAAATTGCTGGAGACTGGCAACGAGTTTTTCCCGGCAGGCCAACGTCAACCGCCCAGTCGCCGCGCGCTCCAGCGGCATGTCCAGCCCGGCGTCCCCGCGCAGCACCTTCAGCGAAGTCTGGCCGATCTCGATATAAACGGGCGATGCATTCATGGTGGCAATTCGGTCAGAGGTTGTCCTCGCGATAGGAAAGCGTCATCACCCGGCTGCGGCCGATGTGAACGATGGCTTGGATGCGTTGCCGTGCGCCGGTCGAGTTGACGCGCCCCTCGCTGATGATGCGGAACGTTTCGGACCGCGCCGTGATGAGCGGGGCAACTTGTTTGAACATGTCTTCGCTCACGCCCGGCACCTTGAGCAACCACGCGATGTTCTGGAAATAGCCGGTCGAACGGCGATACGAGATGATGGCCTGCGCCAGCTCCCGATCGACGCCCGGCAGACACATCAGGACCGACAGGCTTGCGGTGTTGATGTTGATGAGGCCCGGCTTGGTCGCGCCTTCATCCGTGGTGATATCGTCCGCGATGTTCATCAACAACTCTGGCGAAATGATTTTTTGCCCGGGCGTCTCCACTTGATCCGGGCCGCGCTGGCGTTGGCCGCCCCGGGCGCCCGGCCCGTTGCGCCCCGTCTGGTTGTTCTGCGGCGGCGTCACGTCGAGCAAACTCGCGATGCTCTCCAGCTGGCCGCGGCTGCGGAAACTCGTGATCGCCCGGGCGATGTCCGCCGAGATGCCTGGCACTTGCACGATCTCCGGTTCTTCCGCCTTCTTCACGTTCACGCGATCCACGCCGCTGGCATTGACGTTGTCCGTCATCGAGTCGACGGTGAGCATCCCGGCCCAACCGGTGTCGATGTCCGCAGCCCGCGCTTGGCTGCGAGCGCTTTGGTCAGGCGCGTCCTCCGCGGACTCCAGAAATCCGTTCTGCTGGACATCACGGCCGAACACCAATTCCGGCGTCACGCCGCGGACCATCAACAGTTCGCGCACGGTCAGGAACGGCGCGTTGCGCGGCTGGCGCGGCGGCTTCAGCGACAGATAAAACTCAGCCTCGGCGCCGCCGGGCGAAGGAGAATTGTCATCATCACGCCAGTCCACGATGGCCGCAGCCAATTGCGGCGTCATGCCTTCAAGTTTCGCGAGCATCTGGACATCAGCCATGTTGAGATGCAGGCGGCTCTCCTCGTCGCTCACGCCATAAGCCACCCCCCCGCCCTCATCTTGCCGCGCCCCGCGTAGCACGCTGAACACGCCGCGCCCCAAAGGAACTTCGCGGAACAAATCCGGCGCGTCGTAAAGTTCGCCCGTGTGATTCTTGCCGCTGCGGCTGCGCAGATGCGCCTCCTGATACAACAACGCCTTCGCCTTCTCCACGCCCGCCAACGCCAGATAACGCGCCTGGATCCGATCGCCGTAGTTCTTCGCGGTGAGCAGATCCATCCGCGCCGTGTGCAACACCGAGATCACCATCACCGCGAGCAGCACCACGCACCAAAGCACGCCGACCAACACGGAGCCGCACGTTCTTCTGTTGAAGTTCAAGCGCATGGTCAGAATGATCCTCCCGTTGGCGGCGGAGTGGACGTTGCGGAACCGGACGGCAAATCAAAACCCGGACCAACGGATGACGTTGAGCGAAGCGAGCTGCCTGACAGTTCCAGTTTCACGATCGTTTGAAAAACCATCGGCGGCTCGGCTGTTTCGGGAGCGTCCGCAGATTTCTTGGCGTCCGGATTGGCCGCCAGCTTCAACGTGATGCGCACCGCCTCGGGCATTCCAACCATGTTCGCCGGCGGGTCGTCACTCTTGGGCGGCTTGACGTCGCCCCAGTTGTCATACCAATCGAGACCGTCGCTGTATTCAAAGCGCAGACCGACGATGCTCTTCGCGATCTCCTCGCGGCTGCCGCCTTCCAAAGCGTAGATCGCAATGACCGGATTGCGCCGGCGCCAGAGCGCATAACGCCCCGTCTCCGGATCGATATCCACGAAGAAACTCGCCTGACAAAAATCGCCTTCGAGCGCGCGGCGCGGCGTGTAGTTGTGCGTGCCGAAGTCGATATTGTCCGCGTCCATCTCGCCCAACGTCCGCCGCATGCCGAGGAACTGATAATCCTTCGCGATGGGACAGGCCGCACGCAAATCAGCGGCCATGATGTTCATCGCGACCCGGGCAGTCTGGATGACATCCGCCCGCGGCTCGACGACCTTCTTGCCCTTCAAGCCCGCATTCAGGCAGAGATACGCGCTGACGAGGATCAACGACATCAGCCCGGCGCTGATGACCACTTCGATGAGCGTGAAAGCGGAGCGGCGAACA
>JBEGQI010000121.1:0-7426 GCA_041181065.1 Verrucomicrobiota bacterium
GCCGTTCGCGCACTGGTCCAAGACGCTCGGCTTGATTGGTGTTCATCCGATAAACATCCAGCCAGGCGTGGCCCACGGCGTGGTCGTCTGCGTGGTAAACCCGGTCGCCGGGCATCCAGCCGGACTGCGTGCCAAAGCGGAGCACAGCCGCGAGATACTTAGGATCGCCAGTCGTCACTGCCAGGCGCAGCAGTCCGTCATAGAGAGGCGCGATCGTCCAGAAGCGCGTGTCAATGCCGCTGGGATTGGCCAGCTGCCAGTCGGCGCTGCGCCTAAGCGCGGCCGACACCTCATCAGGCGCGGGGTCAGCGGCGCGCGTCATGAACGCGGCAAAGAGAATCACCGCAACGACGGGAAGAAAAATACGGTTGGAATATTTCATATGAAGCCTATGCCGTCCGTCACCGCACTTCGAGCGTCATTTGGCCGGCGACGGGTTGATCCAAAATCCAGCGAGCGTTGACATGTCTGGCGGCGAGTTCACGGTCTCCTGCAAATACGCCGGTGGACTTTTCGGGCGCCGGCAATTCAACGCGGGCAGTCATGCCCTTGGGCAACGCGAGCGACAGGGTAAAGGTCTCGCCACGCTGCCACTTGATAGTGATCGGGCCGCGCGGTGTGGGCACTTTGCCTGAGGCTGAAGTCAGCGCGCCGGGATTCGGCTGGATCAACGCCTGGTTCCACCCTGGCGCGAGCGGACGAACGCCGAGCACGTAACGGGGCAGCAGATTGGCCGGGGCAGCGCCCCAGGCGTGATTCCAGTCCTGGTTCGGTTTGTATTTTTGGTCCCATGCCTCCCAAGTAATCGTGGTGCCGCTCTCGATCATGTGACGCCAGCTGCGGTCGCCGGGCGCGACCATCAACTCAATCGCCGCGTTTTCCTGGCCGTTGACGAACAACCCTTCCAGCAAATACTGAGCCGCATAGACGGAGCACTTCATGCCCCGCCGCGCGAGCCAGACCGCAATCTTCGCCCGGCGCGCGTCAGGCACGAGACCGAACGCCAGCGGAAACAAGTTGGCATGCAGCGAACAGTGGTCCGTGCCGACGCCATCGCGGTATAGACCCGATTCGCGGTCATAAAGTTTTTCTTGGAACACTGCGCGGACCTTCTGCTCCCGCTTCGAATACTCCTTCGCCTCAACGTCTCTGCCGATGGCCTGGGCCATTTCCGCCATCAAGGTCAATGACCGCAGGTAAAAGGCGTTTACCACGGTGTTGACGGGTTTGAAAACGAAGCCATCGCGCTCGCCCTTGGGCCAGTCCACAAGATCGCCTTTCTTGATTAGGTCTTCGCTGCTGACCAGCAAACCATCCGGCCCGGCCCGTTCCAACAGCAGTTTGGCCTTGAGCGCCTCGTAACGCGGCGCCAGCCAGTTCGTGTCCCCCGTGTGCATCCAGTCAGCATGCGCCATGAAAATCATGTGCGCGGCCCATTCCGTCGGCCACGTCGGATGCCGCATCAAATGATCGAACGTGTCGCGCGCCATGTGGATGTCATTGTCCGTCGCGTAATGGCTGAGCTGGTTCAGATACGCGTCCGCCTCATAGGGAATGCGCTCGCGGTCACCGTCCACATAAACACCGGCAAAAGTTGTCGCCTTGATCGAGTAACGGCACAGATCCCAGATCCGGTTCAACAGGGCGTCGCTACACTCGAACCGGGCGGCGTCATCATCCCACGCCGCCGCAAACCCCGCCCGGCGGGTGATTTGCTCCGGTCGCAATTCGCCGGGCCAACCCTCGATCTCCACCCAGCGAAACGGCGTGACCACGCCCCATTCCGCCGGCGTGAGGATGGCGGGCGGATGCTGCGAGCTGATCTGTTCGGTATTGCGCGGATCCGGCGGCGGCGCGACGACAACTGGCGATGCCCCATCGAGTTTGACCTCAACCTTCGAGTAGCGGACCGATCCTGGCGGATTACGATTGATGCGCCCAGCGCTGAGGGCCTCTCCCAAATGAACGGTGATGGTGTTGGTGGCGGTCGCACTCGGATTCAGGCGAAGGTTGCCAAACGCGACGCGGCCAAAGTCCGCCAGCGCGACACCTTCCGGGGTGTTCGTGATAGCCGGCGGCGTTTGCTCGACCAAGTGTGTGGGCGCAGCGAGGGCCATCGCCTGCAGCAAGAAGATGCCAAAGGCAAAAATGGAGCAGTGGTGGAGGATCATGCGAATGGTCGAATCACCGAAAGCCTGCCAAACGTGAACGGTATCCGCATGTCACGCAAAACCGTGACAAAAACGATCAGCGTCCTGGGACAGCCATTTGCGGTTTCAACTCCGCGTAGCGTGCCACCGCCTGCGCCCGCGAGTGGACATGGAGCTTTTCATAAATGCGGCGCAGGTAGGTGTCCACGGTGTGCTCGCTCAATTTCATGGCCTCGGAAACCTCCTTGAGCAAATAGCCGCGCGCAACCAGGTCCAACACTTCCTGCTCGCGGGTGGAGAGCTTCTCAAGTTCGGCTTCTTCAGCGGTGGCGACGGGCGCAGGTTTCTGGAAGCATTGCACCACTTTGCGGGCGATGCCGCTGCTCATGGGAGACCCTCCGCGGTTAACGTCCCGCAATGCCGTCAGCAGATCCTCGCGCTGGGTCTCTTTGAGCAGATAACCGGTCGCCCCGGCGGCCAAGGCGTTGAAAATGCGGTCCGGGTCCTCATAGACAGTAATCATCACAAACTGGGTTCGCGGCAACAGGGATTTCAGCTGGCGGACACATTCCACGCCGTTCAAGCCCGGCAGGTTGATGTCCATCAAAACCACGTCCGGTTTTTCTGCGGGAATGGACGCCAGCGCCACCGCGCCATCACCGTATTGGCTCAGCAGCTTGAAACCTTCCGCGTGCTTCAACCACTTGGTGTAAATGGAACGCAAGGACAGGTCGTCTTCAACAATGGAAACAGATATGGCCATTTTGGTGCTGCTGTCGGGTGAAAGTTTACTCGAGTTACCCCGTGGCTGCACGTCACGGGTATCCGTGACATGGCCGGAATGGCTGCCCGGCCTTGACGCGGAGGATTTGGATGGATTAACGCCGCCCATGGTCTTTGCTGATCATAACACGGAATGTGATTTTTGTCCCCGTGCCCGGAACGCTCTGGATATCGCAGTCGCCGCCAATTTCCCGCAGGCGGTTGCGCATGTTAGCCAATCCATTGCCGGGCGCGGGGCGGGAAACCTCCGGCGGGGCGTCTTTTCCCGGAGCGCCACTTTGGGGAAATCCCTTGCCGTTGTCCGCCACCAGCAGCTCAATGCCGTAATCATTTGCCGCCAGCGAAATCCGGACCTCGGAGGCTTGGGCATGTTTGGCCACGTTGCTCAAAGCCTCCTTGAAGGCCAGCAGCAGATTGTGGCGGATTCCCGAGGAGAGGGCCAGTTGGGGCAATTGCACCGGCATCTCGAGCCGGCAACGAATCCTGGCCGCGCGCAAAAAGTTCTGAGCGTAGTTGCTGATGTAGTTGGCCAGACTGTCGAAGGAGTCGTGCTCTGGATTCACCGCCCATACCACTTCACCCATGGCGTGCGTCAAATCACGCGCGGTCTGGTGAATCCGGGCAAGGCTCGCAGCGGCAGTGTCCTTGTCCTCCGAATCGTTGCCGGACGGCTGACTCAGCAGGGAAATCCGCGTCAGGCTCGCCCCCAGGTCATCGTGGATGTCCCTGGCGATGCGAACGCGTTCCTGCTCCAGCGCCCGCCGGTTTTCCAAACGGCGAATCCGCCGCCGGTAGCGCGTCCGTGAAATCGCGAAAGCGCAGCCGCCGGCAAGCAAAGCCGTGCCGATACCGCCGCCGAGCTTGAACCACCACGTGTCCCAGAAGAACGGCGCCACCGTGAACGCCAGCACCGCTCCTTGCTGGTGCCACACTCCGGCATTGTTGCAGGCGAGGACATGGAATTGGTAACTGCCGGCGGGCAGGCGCGGATAGGTGGCGTTGTGTCGGGAGCCCGCCTCCACCCAACTGGAGTCAAAGCCGCTGAGTTGATACCGAAACTGGACATTCTCCGGGGAAGTGAAACTCAGCGCGGCAAAATCTATTTCCAGTTTGCGATGACCGGGAGCCAGGTGGAGCTTTGCGCCCGCGTGGCGAAGATTCATCACGTTGCTTCCTGCCATGGTCTGAAGTGGCGAACCGGCGTTGTAAAGGGCCACCAACTGATCATCCACGAGCACCCGCTCCAATTGAACCATCGGCGGCAGGCGGTTTTCACTGATTTTGTCCGGCTGCACGAGGAGCACGCCATTGCGCATGGCAAACCAAAGCCGCCCGTCGCCGCCACCCCATGCCGAGGGCCAGAAATCCCGGCTGGGTTGAAGCCCCGGCAAACCATCGGCACTGCCATACCTGCGCGCGCTCATTCGCTGCGACTTTCCGGCGATGACCGCATACAACTCCGCAAAGCTCACCCGGGACAAACCCCGATTGCCGGCAATCCAGAGGTTTACGCCGCCATCATCCAGAAGCTGGGTGATGAAATCGTCAGGCAACCCCGCCTCGGAGGTAAGGCGTTGATAGCGCCCATCCTTCAAGTGGCCCAAACCGTCACCCGCATAGCCGATCCAAAGACTTCCATCCGGGGTGGCCAGCAGCGCGCGCACCGACAATGGAACAGCCTCCTTTATGGCCGGTTCAGCCATCAGCTTCATGTCGCAGACCTTCTGGATTTCGCCTTCCGATGTGCCAATCCAAATGGTGCCGTCCGCACCCTCCGCCAGTGCGCGAATCGGGCCGAGGCGCGTGGTGTTGGTGACAGTTTGCACAACCCCGTTGCGCAATCGCTGCAGCCGGTTACCACTCAGCGACGCCACCCAAACGTCACCGTTTGATCCCACCAGCAGCGATCGAACACCACCGGCAGCAAGCCCGTTCCGGGGCAGCCACTCATGCCAGACCCCGTCGCGCAAATGTTTTAATCCGCGATCCCTTGTGCCCACCCAAACCCCGCCTTCGGAATCTGCCGCCACACAATCGGCCCGGCCTCCGGGCCAATTCGTGCCCGCGCTCACAACATCCCAAACGTCATCCAAACCATAGGCCAGTCGGCCGTCGTGCGACACCACCCACAAGCCGCGCTCCGAGTCCTCGCTAAGCGACAACACCGATTCGAATGGCACACCCGACGCTCTTCCAAGCAACGCCACCGCCTGTGGCCGGACCAAATTAAGCCCGCCGCCCGCGGTGCCGGCCAGAATGTTTTCTTCCCGGTCCTCAATCAGGCAGGTGATCTCCCGCTGCGAGGTCGGCACACTTTTGCATTCTCCACGATCCAGCACGAACAAGCCTTCATTCACAGTGCCAATCCAAAGAGCGCCGGCGCGACTTTGCAGCAGCGCTGCTGGCTCGGCCCGCACCGGAAGCTGCCCGGCCTTGACCGGTGCTTCGCCTTCCCGAAAGCGGAACAAGCCTTCGGCAGTAGCCATCCAAAAAGCCGATTTGCCAGCAGGCGCAATCGCCAAAATCTCCTCATCAAAAAGCGTCTGCGACTGCCACTGATTTTCACGCCAGACCGCCAAAAATTTACCCTTGGCACACCAGACTTCACCCTGCGCGTCACTCGCGGCGAGCAGACTGCCACGCCCCTGCAACTTGTCAGGCACAGGCACCGCCTCCACTTTGCCGTTCAAAATACGCCGCAACTGGTCCTGGTAAACCACCCATACAGCGCCCTCTTTATCCTCCACCATCATCGAGACCCACTGGGCAGACCCGCTTGATACATCAACCAGGCCATCAGCAGCCGTGAAACTTTGGAGTCCATTCAGCTTAAGACAAAGCACCGGGCCGCGCTCCATTCCCAGCCAAATCCAGTCGCGCTGATCGCGGAATATGGCGCGCACGGCACGGCTGGGCAGCGCGGGAAAATTGGCCGCCGGCACCGTTGAAAATTGCTGCCCGTTGAAACAGGCCAAACCTCCCTTGGTAGCAACCCATAAGTAGCCGTCCGCCGTTTGGGCTACACCGCTGATGCTGATATCCGGCAGCCCATCCTCAGCCTGCCAGGCACGGTAATTCCACGAAGACGAAGCTGAAGCCGCGATTGCCGATATGCCGACAGCTGCCAGCCAAATGGCGAGCACCGACCGGGAGCTGGGGTGTCTCAAAGGACAGTGCATTGACCGAATCTAAACGGGCCGATAGCGAAGGCAATAGCGCGTTGCGCCCCCCCCGCTGCAATGCCCGGGCTGTTACATGTCCGGTTGCCGGGAATGCGGACGCAATACGACTCGGCTGGCACGCTGCTTCAATTCGAACGTCTCCTGGCCCGTGCACGACCGCCGACGCTCGTGCTGGCCATAGTTGGTGCAGAGCACATACATGAGGCCGGCACCGGACCGCTTCACAGGTATTCGAACGGGCGCTGTCGGCGGCCTTCTCGCTTCAGCGCGCACGCGTCCACCCGTCTCCTTGCTCGAACCTCACGGTTGCAACTGACGCGTTCACCACGCTTGGGTGCAACCAGCGCGCTGACCGGCGAAGGAGTGAATGGGAAAGGCGCTGCGTTTGGCTTCGCCTGCACGCGCGGCTGAACAGATGGTGGGTTGAAATCGTGCCCCGGCGTGCCGCCGGGCACTCAGTTGATTAACTGGGGCTGACGCTCGCGCTGCTCGCTCTTCGACGGCGAACCCGCGCTGCGCTTGGGTTCGCCTGGTCGTCGTGGGAAAAAGAAAGGGCCGGAGATTATCCGGCCCACACACACTTCGCTTGCTGCGCTGGCGTCACAGCAGAAATTAACGATGCCAGCATACGTCAGTGTCAGGTTTCAGATAGTCCCCATTCCGGGGGACATGAGCGCAAGTGCCGCTGCCACACCCCGGCTCTGTGAGACTCGCGAGTTTGGCTCCTGCGTCGCCAACCGCTTCGGCTACGCCACTGCGTTGGGCTGGGCCTGCGCTACTCACGAGACTCATCTCCGCCCCCAAAGTGTGACTGCCCTCGGCGTGGAAAGCTGCGGAGCGGCACCGCCCGCGCTCCCTCCACCACGGCGCGGCGGCAGCTTGCTCCTCCGCTTTCCACGCCGACGGCAGTAATCACAACAGCCACGCACCCCGCGCCGCCATTGGCCTAGTTGAACAGCGGCCAACGGCGGCACGTTTTTCAAGGCCGTTTTTTTTGCGTGTGTGTCCGCCCTAACCCTCGCCCTCACCGCGTCGCCGACTGAGCCAGACAACCCACTTGGCGGTGCCCTCCGAGGATTCCTCCCGCCGGGGATGTCTGGCGGCTCCGCTGTCGTGGTGAAGGGCGAGGAACGGGACGGCACTCACACACACCACAAAAAAAGCCTATGAAAAAGTATACTAAATCAAATCAGAGCTCAGTTCCGGTCCAGCACTCACACTCTACCGACTCAACACCACAGACCCAGACCGCCACCGCGCCGAGCGCGCCCGAAGCCAAGCCCGACAATCGCCTGCCGATTGATGCGGAAG
>JBEGQI010000122.1:0-8581 GCA_041181065.1 Verrucomicrobiota bacterium
TCACGCTGAATTGCGGCGAGGGGAAGTTGAGTTCATTGGGCGCGTTGCCGCCGGTCTGCGCTTGCGACTGGAATGTTCCCGCCGCACCAGGACCGAATGCATAGAGCGTGTAGTTCGCGCCGGCGATGACATCGGGGATGGTGAAGTTACCGTTCGCATCCGTCCGCACCCAGAACTGATAGGGCTTGGACCATTTCTGGAAATCATAGGTAGCCGTCGGCTGCGAGGGCTGTTGTTCGACGCCGACCCACAAGTTCGACGCGCTCGCGCTAGGGTTGTAGCTGTCGTTGATGACGATCTGGCCCTTCACCGTGCCGCGGCCTGAGGCCGGCGTGTAGTAGGCGTTGTTGAACCACGCATACGGCCACGCGCCCGCTTCGGCCACCGACTGCGCGAGCGCATCGGCGTAAAGCGCCTGCGCGGCGAGATTGGTGGTGGTGATGTTGTTGCTGATGGCGTTGCAGTAGATGAAGTGCGGGCCGTAAACGTGGCTCCAGTCTTCGTTTAAGCCATACGAAGAATCGGTGCCGCCGCCGTAGTGCGCGCCATGCGTGGTGTTGAGAATGGTCGTGCCGATATGGCAGAGCAGCTCACGTTTCGTCGGGCCGCCGGGATAATATTCCACGCTCCCAGCCACGTCCCAAAGTCCGATGTTCTTCCCGCCGGTGCCCACGCTGCTCCAACCCCAAACGCGCACATCGCCGTAGTCAGCGGTGTATTTGTATTTGTCCTCGTATTGACCGGCGTAGATGCCGTTCGTCCACATCGAGCATTCCACTGGCGCCGTTTGCACGCCCACGGCAGAGTAGCTGGGATTCACCGCCATCAACCGATTCCGCGTCGCGTCGGTGCTCATCCAGTTGAAGATCGAGCCGGCGTAGATGTTGTCGCGGCACTCGCCCATGCTCATGGCGTTATCGCCGTTGCGATGGAGATAAATCGGCGTGACGTAAAATCCCGTCGTGCCGCGCGGCAACGAGAAATGGATGTCCACCGCGCCGCTCGCGGCGGAATCGAAGAAGATGCTGACCTCGGCATAATCCGCCGAGTTGGAGACGACCGAATACGTGCTCAAACCGGAACCGAACCCGCCGAACTCCCAGTAAAGTTTGCCGCCATTGGGGTTGCCCGCCACCAAGTCCAGTGTTTGCGAACTGCCGTTATTGTTGAACGTGTAATTGACCTGGTCCACGACCGCGCTCGTCTTGCCGATGCGGATCGAGACGATGCCATTGGCCATCGTGACCGTGCCATCGCCATTATCGGTGAGCGTCACGTTCGGACCGGTGCCGGTGCCGCCGCCGGGGACATTGGCAATGAGGGTGAAAGGCAGGAGCGTCAGGGACAACGCAGCTGCCAGCCGAAGGTGCGACAGTATCTTGATCACGGTTACATGAAGATACTCACTTTTGGCGGGCCGCTCGACAATCGCCAGAACTGGGGACAAGCCCCGGGGAATTCCGGGAAGCCGGAAGGGAACGGACCGCGCTTACTCCACCACCAACGTGCAGGAATCAGGATGCGGTGAGGCGGTGAGGCAGTTGCGGAGAAAGGCGAGGATTTGCTCCTGCAAATCCTGACAACGAGCGGTCCAACGTCGGGCCCCCGTGAGTTGCATCACGCAATTCCGCAGTCCGCGAAAGCGCAACATCTGCGGCGCTTTTTGCAGATTCGCCCGCATCTCATCACGAAGACGTGGGAAGAAATCGAGTTCGAACGCCGCCCCGGCGTTCGCCGCGAGTTTCAGCAGATCAAACTCCAACACGCGGGCATCCGTGGTGGATTCGGCGTCGGAAGGTTTGAAGCCTTGGAGAACTTTTTCGAGCGCTTCGGCAAACTCACCGAGCGTCACGGAGTCGCGGCCTTGCTCCTGTTTGAAATAATGCAACACCGCCGCCGACGCTTCCTTCACGAACTCCTCGTTGAAGGGCGATTCACCTTCGGTCACCACTTCGATGGCGATCTGGCTGGCGCTCGCCGGTTCGGCTTCACCGTTGGGTCGGCGCAACACAATGCAATCCGATGCCAACGCAATCATTGCTGCGCCTCCAACTTCTTGACCTCCTGCACGAAGTCGGTCGCTTCTTGAAAACGGCGATACACGCTGGCGAACCGGACGTAGGCGACCTCATCGATTTCGCTGAGGCCATCCATGACCATCTTGCCGATGAAGTCGGAGGGGATTTCGCGCTCGAACTTGGTGGTCGCAGTATCGACGATTTTCTCCGCGAGATCTTCCATCACCTTGGGCGATACGGGACGCTTCTGGCAGGCTTTGCGGATGCCGTTCAGCAGCTTGTCTTTCGAAAATTCCTCATGCCGCCCGTCGCGCTTGAGAATCATCCAGCCCTCATGCTCAACCTCCTCATAGGTGGTGAAGCGGTGGCTGCAGGCAATACACTCACGGCGGCGACGGATGGTAGCACCTTCGCGCGTGGCGCGTGAATCGACCACTTTGTCGTCCTGACAACCGCATTTGGGGCATCTCATAGTTGGACCACAAAACCACCGCAAATAGTGGTTTGGCTTTTTGTATCACGCAATTAGTTGGGGAGTCAAGGAATGCGGCGAAACACCGACCCACCTGCGAGAAAAGCCCGCTTAGCTCAAGCCGAGTAATGCTTGAGCTTCCACGGCTTGCGGTATTCAGACGCATAAGCCATCGCTTTCCGGGCGTCGTGATTGGCGACGTCCTGCGTCTTTGCATCCCACTTTACGGTGGTCTGCGCCTGATGGGAGATGTTGCCGAGGTGGCAAAGGGTCGTGGTCTTGGCGAGCGACTCGATGTCCGAGCGCGGCTTCGTGCGGGACTTGATGCAGTCGATGAAATTCTGCCAGTGCGTGTTGGGACCGTGAACGGTTTTGCCCGGGCCAGCCTCCGCTTCGTCCTCGTCAGTCGGGAACCAACGAACTTCCGCGCGGTCCACAATCAACGTGCCGCGTTCGCCGATGAATTCCGCGCCGTGGTCCTTGCCGCCGTCGAGCCCGCGTTCGTTCCACTGGCGATGCTCCCATTGCAACTGCCACTTCGGGAAACGATAGAGCACCTGTTGCGTGTCGGGCGTGTTGCGGTCGTCGTCGTTCACGAAGATGCCGCCCTCGCTGTGGACGGTGAGCGGGTCGGATTCGTTCATGCCCAGCAGCACGATGTCGATCATGTGCACGCCCCAATCGCCGAGCTTGCCGGTGCCGGTCTCGAAGAACCAACGCCACGTGCGGTGGCAACGATTCGGCTGGTAATCATGGAACGGCGCCGGGCCGAGCCACGTGTTCCAATCGAGTTCCGCCGGAACCGGCGTGGCTTGCTGGTGACCGAGCGGATTGGCCTTGGTGAAATTCCACGCACGACACAGGGCGATCTTGCCCATCTTGCCCGAGCGCACGAAGTCGATGGCTTGCTGGAAGTGCGGGACGCTTCGTTGCCAGGCGCCAACCTGCACCACGCGCTTGAAATGTTTCGCGGCCGCGACCATCGCGCGCGCTTCGACGAGGCTGTGCGAAACGGGCTTCTCGCAATAGATATCCTTGCCTGCCTCGCACGCGGCGATGAACGGGATCGCGTGCCAGTGGTCGGGCGTGCCGATGATGACCGCGTCGATGTCTTTCCGTTCGAGCAGTTCGCGGAAGTCGCGATAGATCTTCGGCGCCCGTCCCTGTTTTTTCTTCGCGTCCGCTGCGGCGCCCTCGGCGTGCTTGCTGTCCACGTCGCAGATGGCGCCCATCTCCACGCCCGGCAACGCGAGCAGGCTGTCCATGTTGGCGCAACCCATGTTGCCCGCGCCGATCAAGCCGAGGACGATTTTGTCGTTCGCACCTTGCGCCTGCGCAAACGCGCGGTGGCTCAACGCCGCAATGCCCGTTGCCGCCAGCGTGGTGGACTTCAGAAAATTGCGACGCGAGTGGGGCGTATGCATGGTTTCAAACTCGACTGCGCGGCGCGGGCGCTTATTCGAAATCGTAGATGACGACCTTCTTGCAAGTGCGCTTGAAGACCTTCTCCACGAACTCGACGTGCTTGGGATGGACTTGATAATCGTCCTGCGCCTGTTTGTTCGGGAAGATGAGATTCAGCGCGACTTGATACGACTGCTCCACGACCGGGCGCGGGCTGCCGACCATCTTGCCGACGTGCATTTGGATCACGCCGGGGATGTCGCGGAGGTATTGGTTGCAACCGGCGATGAGTTCATCCGCCGCCTTGGGTTGGGCGGGGTCCGTCCAGAAAACGACAACGTGCGAGAACATGCGGAGCATTGTTCGCGAGCGCGGGCTATTCGCAAGCGCAAAGCCGGTCGTCAAATCTCGCTGTTGCCATTGCGCCGCGGCCGGCTGCGCCAGACGCCGAGCAGCGAATAGATGAAGACCGCCGCCGCGTAACCCATCATGCCGATGCCGATGCCGAATGGCACGGGGCCGGGTCCATCGATCCAAACGAGCGCCGCGCCGATGCCCGCGGTGAGTCCGGCTTGCGCGATGACGCAGAAGACGTAGAGGCCGGTGCGGCCTTCGCACATGCGGTCGCTCATCCAGGCACGGTAATTGTGCTCGCCCATCGTGCGCATGAGCCAGGCGCCTTGAAAATTTCGCGCCGCGACCAACACGCTGGTGGTGCCGATGATGATCGCCGCCATCGGCACGGCGGCGAAGCCGAGGCACATGGCTATGTTGATCAGCGCGCCGCCTTTCCAGCCGAGCCATTTCGCGATGGGATTTCCCTCCAGCACTAGGCGGGGCGTAGCGATCCAAGTGCTGAGAAAATCCATCCCGCGCGCGAACGCGAGGATGAGCAGATACACGAAGTATTCGCGGCCAAAGAATGGGACGGTTTCTTCCATCGAGATTCAGCCGCGAAAGCGCGTCGCCAGGAGCTGCGCGACGTTAAGCCTTCTTTTTTCCGTAAAGCTCTTCCGGCGTCTTGAGCTGCGGCTCGGTGGTTTTCCACGTGTCGCCCTTGCCCTCGACGGAGCGGAAGAAACAGCTCTTGTAACCCTCGTGACACGCCGGGCCCTTCTGCTCGACTTGGATGAGCAGCGTGTCGCCGTCGCAGTCGAAGGCGATATCCTTCACGTCCTGCGTATTGCCGCTCTCCTCGCCCTTCATCCAATACTTCTGGCGCGAACGGCTCCAGAAATGCGTCTTGCCGGTGGCGATGGTCGATTCGAGCGACGCACGGTTCATCCACGCCATCATGACGACGCGGCCGGTGGATTGTTCCTGGATGATGGCCGGGATGAGGCCCTCGGAGTTGAATTTGAGTTTGTCGTAGAAGCTCATGTTCGTTACGGGGGACAGGATTAACAGAATTCTACAGAATTGAACGAGAAAATCTCCGTCTCGATTCAGTTAATTCTGTGAATTCTGTCTCATTCCTTCGGCAGAAACGTGAACGCCACCGCGCCGAGGATGCACGCGAATGCGGCGAAGTGATTCCAGCGGATCTTCTCGCCGAGATACATCAGCGCAAAGCCGCTGAAGACCGTGAGCGTGATGACTTCCTGGATGATCTTGAGCTGCGTGGCCGAGTAAACGCCGCTGCCCATCCGGTTCGCGGGCACCATCAGGCAATACTCGAAGAACGCGATGCCCCAGCTCACCGCGATGACCAAGGGCAGGCTGACTTGCTTGTATTTCAAATGCCCATACCACGCGAAGGTCATAAAGACATTCGAGAGCGCGAGCAAAACGATGGGCAAGTAACGTTGGTAGAGCGTGGGTTCGTTCATGGCGGATGGCAGTTTAACGACTGACAAAACAAGGATGAATCAGAGGCGAACCGGAATCTGCTTCTCCGCCAAAAACTTCTTCACATCACCGACGGTGTAGGTGCCGAAGTGGAAGATGCTCGCGGCGAGCACGGCGTCGGCCTTGCCTTCGAGCAGCACGTCGGCCATGTGCTCCAGTTTGCCTGCGCCGCCGCTGGCCACCACGGGCACGCCGACGGATTCACTGACGCGGCGGGTGATGACGAGATCGAAGCCAGCCTTCGTGCCGTCGGCGTCGATGGAGTTGAGGACGATTTCACCGGCGCCCAGCGCCACGGCGCGTTTGGCCCATTCCACGGCTTCCATCCCGGTGGCTTTGCGGCCGCCGGCTTTAAAAACTTCCCAACGGTCTGGCGCGACTTTCTTGCAGTCGATCGAGACGACGATGCATTGGCTGCCGTATTTCTCGGCGCCCGCTCGGATGAGATCGGGGGTGTCGATGGCCGAGGAATTGATGCTCACCTTGTCCGCGCCCGCGCGCAGCATCGTGAACATGTCCTCCGCTGTGCGGATGCCGCCGCCGACGGTCAGTGGCATGAAGCATTGGTCCGCCGCGCGTTCGATGACGTCCACCATGGACTTGCGGCCGTGCGCGGTGGCGGTGATGTCGAAGAAAACCATTTCGTCGGCGCCTTGTTCGTTGTAGCGGAGCGCGAGTTCGACGGGATCGCCCACGTTGCGGAGGCCGCCCGCTTCAGCGCGCCCGAATTGCACGCCGCGGGTGACCTGACCGTCGTGGACGTCGAGGCACGGGATGACACGTTTGGCCAGCACGCAGGGAGTGTGCGGGTTTTGGGCCATGGAAACAATCTCAGGGTTCCACTTCGCCCAAGTCTTAATCATTATCTTTCTCCTAATCTTAATCTCCGGGGGGGGCAGAGGGATTAAGAGTAAGAGCAAGATTATGATTACGAGCTGCGGCACGACGGCCAGAATCCTGTTGCGATAACCCCGGGTTTTCCCTATACCCGCCCGCACAAGGTCAGCAAACAAACAAAATATGAACAACACCATCCGTCTCAGCATCCTTACCCTCGGCATTGCGGCCAGCGGCGCGCTCATCAGCGGCTGCGCCTCGACCGGCGTCCAGAACCCCTCCGGCGTCCCCGTCACGGAAATGAAAGCCGACGAACGCGGCTTCGTGGCCGGCACCGGCGTCGAATCGCAAGACCTCGTGGCTGTCACTGACAAAATGGCCCGCAGCATCCTCGGCATCCCGGAGATTTCCCGCGCCACCGGCACGCCGCGCATCGTGTTGAACCCCGTCGTGAACGAAACACGTTTCCCCATCAACAAGGACATCTTCCTCACGCGCATCCGCACCCAGCTGAACTCCAAGTCTGCTGGCAAGGTGCGCTTCCTCGCCCGCGAACAGATGGCCGCGCTCGAACGCGAACGCGAACTCAAGCAATCAGGCCAAGTCACTGCCTCCGCCGACCCGAACGTGGTCGAGTTCAAGGGCGCCGACTTCTTCCTCACCGGCAAGTTGCAGGGCATGACCACGCGCACCAGCGCCGGCACGAGCGATTACATCCTTTACAGCTTCCAGCTTATCGATGCGCGCACGAGCGACATCGTTTGGGAAGATTCCGCTGAAATCAAAAAGCAGGGTCTCGAAGACGCCGCGTATCGTTGATCGGGCATAAAGGGGGCACAACATGAAACAAATCATCCTTCGTCGCGCGGCATTGATCCTTGCCGTGGCGCTCACGGGTTGCGCTACCACGCAATCCGGCTCCAACACGGGCAGCAGTGCCAAGCCCGCTTCGACTTCCGGCCAGCCGGAAGCCCCGGCTCAGCCTGTGACCCCTGAACAGCCGACGAAACCGGCCCAGCCAACGACGGCGCCCAAGTCCGCGAAGCAGACCGCCGCCGAACGCAAGGCGGCGGAAGAAGCCGCGCGCAGCAAGGTGCTCTACCAGTATCGCGACGCCGCCAAGGCGATGCGCGAAGGTCGTTATTCCGATGCCAAGGCGACGTTGGATGATGCGTTGCTCACCATTGGCAACATCTTCGGCAAGAGTCAGGATGCCAAGCGCGCCCGCAGTTACTTCTCGCCGGAAGCGAAGAAGACGTTCGTCGGCGAACCCTACGAACGCGTGATGGCGAATTATTATCGCGGCATTCTTTACTGGATGGACGGCGAACCGGACAACGCGCGCGCCTGCTTCAAGACCTGCCAATACGAAGACAGCGACGCCGTGGAATCCACCTACAAGGGCGATTACGTGCTGGCCGATTACCTCGATGGTCTCGCCTCGGTGAAGTTGGCCGCCGATGGCGCCGATGCATTAGCCCGCGCGCGCGCTTCCTTCAAGTCCTCGAACAGTCCACCGGACTACAACGTGAAGGAAAACGTGCTGGTGTTCTGGGAGGCGGGCAACGGGCCGGTGAAGTATTCCACGGGCAAGTATCACGAAGAGCTTCGCTTCCGCAGCGGGCGTTCTGATGCGGCCAAGGTCCGCGTTTCGGCTGGCGAGCAGAGCATCACCAGTCCGTTTTATGACGACCTGACCTTTCAAGCCACGACCCGCGGCGGCCGCGTGATGGACCACGTGTTGGCGAACAAGGCGGTCTTCAAAGGCACCGCGAACACCGTCGGCAATGCTTCCTTGGCCACGGGCGCTGTGCTCGCGGGCAATCGCAATACCGGCGAAGCAGGCCTCGCATTGATGGCGTTCGGCCTGTTGGCCAAAGCCACTTCCGCCGCCACCACGCCCGCCGCGGACATTCGTTGTTGGGATAACCTGCCCAACGTGCTGGGCTACGCATCGCTGGCCCTGCCGGCAGGGGCACAGACGCTCAAAGTTGAATTCCTC
>JBEGQI010000123.1:0-2806 GCA_041181065.1 Verrucomicrobiota bacterium
CAGCGACATCATTCGCAGCGATTTCTTCGGGTGTCAGGCGGCCATGATAGATGCGAAATTCGTCGATGCTTCCGTTCAACCAACCGTCCGCGCTAAACAATGAACGCCCGAGGTAAGCCAAGTTCGTGTGCACACCCGTCAACGGCGGAATCGTTGCGGTGGCTGAAACTTCGAGGACGCCGTTGGTGTAGATGGCCGCGTAGTTGTTGGTTGGATCGAGGATGCACACGACATGCACGGTGCGGTTCTCCAACGTGGGCGTCGGATCGCGCGTGAAGATCCCCGCGGTCGTGGAAATCTCGAACCGTTGCGAGCCCAACGACGTGCGCGGGCTGAAGAACACGTATTGCGCACCGTTCCCGCCGGATGTGTTGCCGAAGTCGAAGACGCGCGCCCAGTTCGCGTTGGTGCCGAACGTGGCCCAGAATTCGAACGTGACCGCCGAGCAGCGGCTCACCAATCCGCCGGGCAACCCGGCATAACCGCCACTCGCGCCCGTGAGCTTCAGCGCACCGTTGGTTATAGTGGCGTTGCCGAATAACGTGGCGTGCGCCATGCCGATGGAATCCGCCGGGCTGCCATTGAATCTGTAACGGTGCGCCAGCGCCGGATGCGCCCACGCAAAATCGCGAACCTCGCCTGCCGAGAGAGCGCGACCGAAGACGCGGAATGAATCGATCTGGCCGTTGAACAGCGGGTCACTGGCGAACTGGCTGTCCCCGAGATAATTGGTCCGCGCCAGCACTTCCCATGGCCGCAGGGTCAGGCTGGCATTAGTCGCGATGGACAGGCTGTTGAGATACATCGTGCCGACCGAGCCATCGAGCACCACCGCGACATGGCACCAGGAATTCGTGGGCAGCGCAGCGGGAGCTTCCAGAAGTTGCTCGCCGCCGCCATTGCGGATGGCAAAGCGCAGCTTGCCGCTGTTCGCTTGCGGGGTAAGGAAAAAATAGCGCGAAGTTCCGGTGCCGAAATCGAAGATGCGCTGCCAGTCGCCGCCGCCATTCCATTTCACCCACGCCATGAATGTGCTCGCGTTGGCCACGGAGACATTGAGTGTGGCGTAGTTGGTCACACCATCCAGATTGAGAACCCGTCCGCGCGTAGCATCGTTGGTGGTGGTGGCACCGCCCGACAAAGTGCCGCAGTAAACGCCGCGATGATCGCGCGCATCCACGTCGAGCGGATAGAACGCGCTCCAGTCGTTCGTCAACGTGGGCCAGTTGTCCGCCGTCCAGTAAAGGCGATTCAACCCGAGCTTTGCCACGCCGCTGTCGGCGCCATCGTAGTAATGATAGGTGAACCAGTTCGTTCCGTTGTCATTCAGGATGCCAGGGTGTCCCGGCCCGATGAAACGTCCGGTGCTTTCCAGCAGCATCGTGCCGCCGCCCTTCGTCATGTTGGTGCCATTCTTGTCGAGATACGGACCGGTGACGGTCGTGCTGCGACCGACGCGGATGTTGTAGGTGCTGTCGATGCCTGAACAGCAACCGCCATAATTAACGAACAGATAGTAGTAACCGCCGCGCTGGTAAAGGAACGAGCCCTCGATGGAACTGCCCCAGCCGCCGCCAACGGCATTGTTGGCGACGAGCGTGGCGGTGAGCGAATTCGTGTTAAGACGTTTACCCGTGGCCGGGTCCAGTTGCGTCACCAAGATGCCGGAGGAATAGGAGCCGAACGACATCCACACGCTCCCGTTCGTATCCACCAGGATGCTTGGATCGATGCAGTTGAACGCGGTGGTGTCAGTCTCCGGTTGCGTGGCCCCCGCAGCGTCCGACTGGACGACTTTGCCCTGATCCGTCCAGACGGGCGAAGTCAGCGAAGGCGAGGTGACCAGCCCGATGACAGAATCGATCGTGCCCCATTGCGAGACGGAATAGTAAACGTGGTAACTGCCATTGAAGAACGCCACGTCCGGCGCCCACGACCAATTCCCCGGATCGTAGCCGGGAACGGCGCTGGCAGCCCACGCCGGCGGGCCGGACGAAAACACCAGCGCGCCCGCCGTCCAATTATGCGCGTCGGTCGAGGAACTGTTGGGGATGCCCGAACCAGTCGCGAAGAGATAATACCGGGTGCCGCTCTTGATCATCGTGGATGGGTCGTGCATCCAGACATTGCCGGTGACCGCTTCCTGCGCGCGCATGGCCGGCGCCAGTGCCGCCGCGGCCAACACTCCGGCAATGATTGCGGCATAGCGTGAGGCGAAGGCGGGCGCAAACATAGGTTCTGCAACAATCAGCGGATTCGACGCCCAAATCCCGACAACCAAACCGCCGCCACAATCGAACCGCCCACGCTTAGGCCCCTGCGCAAACCTAGCTTCGCGTCACTTTCCACCGTCTTGCTTCACGTAGAGCGTCTGCGTCGGGAAGGCAAACTCGATGCGTTCGATGTCGAAGCGTTCTTTGATCTTGAGGTTCATTTCCTGCATGCCAGCCAATTGCTGGCGCGCATCCACCCCGTCCCACCAATGGACGACCTGGATATTCAATGACGACGCGTCGAACTTGTTGAAACTCACGATCAGATCCTTCGTTTTCGGGTGCGCGCGGAAGATTTCTTCAAGGATCTTCAACGCCAGCTTCAACTTCTCCGTGCTCGTGTCGTATGTGACGCCGAAATTCATCTCCGTCTTGATCGTCGGGCGCTCGGTGATGTTGACGATGGTGGCGTTGCCCACGGTCTTGTTCGGGATCGAAGCGAGATGACCGTCGAGCGTGCGCACGCGCGTGCTCCGCAGGCCGATGGTTTCCACCGCACCGTCCACGGAATCCACCTTGATGCGGTCACCGAT
>JBEGQI010000124.1:0-11969 GCA_041181065.1 Verrucomicrobiota bacterium
CCCAACTTGGTTTACAAGCCGAACACCAATGCCACCGGCGCCGACTCGTTCACCTTCAAGGTCAACGACGGCACGGTGGACAGCACCGCTGCCACGGTTGCCATCACGATCTCCGCTGGCCCCAATACAACGCCCATCGCCGACGCGCAGGAAGTAGTCGTGAACGAAGATGGCACCATGCTCATCACGCTGACCGGTAGCGACGCCGACAGCAACCCGCTGACTTACACAGTCGTCACGCCGCCAACTCACGGCACGTTGAGCGGCACCGCGCCGAATGTGTATTACCACCCGGCGACCAATTACAACGGCGGCGACGTGTTCTGGTTCAAGGTCAACGACGGCATCGTGGATTCGGCGCTCGCGGCCGTTTCCATCACGGTCCAGCCCGTGAACGATGCGCCGGTCGCCAACGGTCAGAATATTTCAACACCACAGGACACCGCCAAGTCCATCACCCTCACCGGCTCCGATGTGGACGGCGACCCGCTCACGTTTTCCGTTACCGCCACCCCATCACACGGCACATTAAGCGGGACAGCTCCAAGCCTGACCTACACACCGGACACCAGTTTCACCGGCACGGACACATTCTGGTTCGCAGCCAACGATGGCACCGCCAATTCCACCTTGGCCGCCGTGGTCATCACGGTCACCTCGACGAACACCTCTAATCCCCAAACAAACGACCTCCCCCTCGTTTCGGTGATTGCTGGAGCCAACGCGAGTGAGCCGAACATCACCGGCAGGTTCCTCTTTACACGGACGGGCAATCTCGCGAAGTCGCTGACCGCTTTCTACACGCTAGATGGCAACGCGATCCCAGGAGTGGATTACTCGAACCCGGGAAATAAAATCACGTTCGCTGCCGGACGGAGCAATGCGACACTGCTCATCAAGCCGATCGCCGATAAAAAATTTGAAGGCGCGAGGACCGTCGTCTTGAGCCTGCTCGAATCGACGAACATCGACGTCGGCAGCCTGGATTCCGCCGCCATCTCCATCGGCGACGACGACCGCCCCCACATCAGCATCACCAGCATCCATCCCCAACTTTCCAAAGGTTTGGCAGCGCGCGTCGGCTTTGATCTACAAACCAAGGTCAGCGCCAAGGCCTACACGAATTTCAACCTCGTCCTCCAAGGTTCAACGGACCTGACGAACTGGACGATCGTGTCAACGCCGCCGCCACAACAGCCGGTGGATTATCTGGACGCCAATCCAGTTGACGCGCCAGCGCGCTTCTACCGCGTCCTCTACATCTACGGCGAAGTCACGGACAGCAGCGTCGCGGAAGCCGTTGCCAACCAGATGATCAGCGCAAATATCGTAGGCACGGTTAACGTTTCCATGCCGCCGGGCTGGAGCCTGGCCGCCAACCCGTTGAACGGCCAGCCAACCGACGGTCCATTGGGCAACCTGCCGGAAGGCACGAAATTCGCACCGTTCCAAAGCACCCGCGCCAATACCTTCTCAGGTAACTCTTGGAACCGCGGCACTCCGCTGACGCGCTCCACGCAAGGCGGCTGGCTGTATAATCCATCCAGCGAGGCCGTGAACGTGACTTATGTTGGTGAAGTCCCCAGCCTCGGAAGCAAAACAATTCTTCCCCTCGGCTGGAGTGTGCGCAGCAGCCCGATCACCACGAAAGTAGGCGATGAACTGCTCGGCTACGCGTTGCAAGTCGGCGATGCCGTGTATGAGTTCAATCCCAACGGCACATGGACGAGCCACCACTATGGCACCAACGGCTGGGATTTGCCGCCAACTCTCGAAGCGGGACGGGGCGAATTGATCTACAAATCCCGGCCCACAAAGGCCAGTGCGACAACGCCTGCTCCACAATTGCCGGGCTTCATCCAGTTCACGCCAGTGAACAATTGAGCGACGATTCACACCCATTCGCGGCGGGGCCATCCAAGGTCTCCGCCGCGAATCGCTTTTGAGCACGGCAACCTGTCGCAATTCTGGCGCCGGCCTTACAACCCGCGCATCACCCGCGCCATCTCCAGCGTCGTGTGCGCCGCTTCGGTGCCGCGATTGTGGGTGCGGCCGAGGCAACGGACTTTTGCGTGCTCCTCCTTCTCGAAGATGAACACGCCGTGGATGACCGGCAGCTTGTGCTGCACCTGGATGTCTGCGAGCGCATGGGTCACACCCCAGCCGACGTGTTGTGCGTGGCTGGTCTGGCCTTGGAAGATGACGCCGAAACAAAGGATCCCCGCCGGCTGGGCTTCGCGGCTAGCGATGGCGGCGGCAACGGTCGGGATCTCAAACGCGCCCGGCACGCGGACGAGTTCCACCTTGGCGCCCGCCTTCTTTAATTCACGCTGCGCCGCGCGCACCATGGCGTCCACATAACGCCCGTTGTATTTCGACGCGACGATGGCAAAGGTGGAACCGCTGGCTTTGGTCGAGGATTTGGAAACGCGTTTCAACATAATTTAGTTTTGGTTGGCCGGATTTGAACGGCTGTTTGTCATATTACTCTCTGGGCTCAAATAAATCGTCATCGTCCCATCCGCGTCAAATTGCGGATACGGGAGGTTGGGATAGGCAGTTGGGGACATAAATCCACCGAACGGTCCTAGCCGCGCGAAGGTAACGGAAATAGGAAGATAACCCTGCGAACGAGCGCTCACTGTGACTGCGTAGTCGTCATACATCGCCATACCCAACGGGCCAAAGCCCCATGGGCGAATGTTACACTTCACACGACGGCGTTCCGGCACAAAGCGGCCCGCAGCATCCCGATGCAAATTTAGCACTACGCTGGTCGCCCTAGGGGTCTTGAAATCCGATGAGCAGCTCGGGGGAAATGATTTCATCCAATTTGAGTAACGATCGGCAAACATCGCGACCTCTGCATTTGTGATCACCTGCTTCGTCAGCCCGTCCATCAATTCAATGCGGCCGGGCGGGTTCGGGATGTAATGCGCCGACGGCACCGGAACCAAACCACAGCCGGAGCACAGGGAAATGACCAAGAGTCCGAGGGTCAGGAAATTTCCCAGCGGCTTCATGGCTGTCTGGCTGTCACAGCAGATGCCCCATCTTCTTCCGCTTCGTTTCAAGGTAGCGGGCGTTGTGCGGGTTCGGGTTTACCCGGATGGGAACTTGTTCGGTGATCTCCAATCCGTAACCCGCGAGGCCCACGAGCTTGCGCGGGTTGTTCGTGAGCAATCGAATTTTCTTCAAACCAAGGTCGGAGAGGATTTGTGCGCCGAGACCATATTCGCGCAGGTCCATCGGGAAGCCGAGTTTCTCGTTCGCTTGCACGGTGTCGAGGCCCTGCTCCTGCAACTTGTAAGCCTTGATCTTCGCCGGCAGCCCGATGCCGCGGCCTTCCTGCCGCATGTAAACCACCACACCGCGACCGGCCTCGGCGATCTGCTTCATCGCCTGATGCAGTTGCGGCCCGCAATCGCAGCGGCGCGAGCCGAACACGTCGCCGGTGAGGCATTCGCTGTGGACGCGCACGAGCACGTTGGCTTTGCCCGCGACATCGCCGCGCACGAGCGCCATGTGATGCTGGCCGTCGATGCGCGAACGGTAGAGGTGCAGATCGAAATCACCGTAGTCCGTCGGCATCTTGATGGCTTCGACGCGTTCGACGAGCAGTTCGCGGGTGCGGCGGTATTCGATGAGGTCCGCGATGGTCGCGATCTTCAGCTTGTGCTTCTTCGCGAACTTCCGGAGCTGCGGCAACCGCGCCATCGTGCCGTCGTCGTTCATGATCTCGCAGATGACGGCGATGGGCCGGCAACCCGCGAGCACCGCGAGATCCACGGCAGCCTCGGTGTGACCCGAGCGTTGCAACACGCCGCCGGGCTTGGCGCGCAACGGGAAGACGTGCCCCGGTTGCACGAGGTCGTTCGGCACGGCGGTCGGGCTGGCCATCAGCGCGATGGTCTTCGCGCGATCGGCGGCGCTGATGCCGGTGGAAATGCCCTTTGCGGCATCCACGCTAACTTGGAAATCTGTTTTGAAGGTGTCGCGGTTCTGTTTGACCATCTCCTCGACGCCGAGCTGCTTGAGCCGTTCGCTCGTGGTCGGCACGCAGATCAATCCGCGTCCGTGCTTGGCCATGAAGTTGATCGCGGCGGGCGTCACGAACTCCGCCGCCATGATGACATCGCCCTCGTTCTCGCGATCCGCGTCGTCCACGAAGATGACCATCCGCCCGCGCCGGATGTCGGCGATGACGGATTCAATCGAGTCGAACTGTTTGCCCATAAAGCGATGGGAAGTCTAAGGGAGAACGCGATGATTGCCAGTCGCAACATGAAACGCCTTGTGCCGTGGGCGGTCGAAATTTTTTGAAAATTTGTAGCTGCACAGCCATCGGGCTCTCCTATCTTCGCGCCATGCAAAACAATCCTCCGCCCATCATCGGTTCGAACACCGGTTCGCAGATCATGCACGAGATCGACTACCAGATCTTCGGCGACGACATGCAATTCGTGGAGATCGAGCTCGACCCGAATGAAGCCGTCGTGGCCGAGGCCGGCGGCATGATGTTCATGGACGACGGCATCGAGATGGAAACCATCTTCGGCGACGGCTCGAAGCAGAACAGCGGCTTCCTCGGCGCGCTCATGGGCGCGGGCAAACGCCTGCTCACCGGCGAATCGCTCTTCATGACCGTGTTCCAGAATCGCTACGCCGGCAAACGCAAGGTCGCCTTCGGCGCGCCGTATCCCGGCAAGATCATCCCCGTGCACCTGGCCGAACTCGGCGGCGAAATCTGGGCGCAGAAGGACGCGTTCCTGTGCGCAGCGAAGGGCGTGAGCGTCGGCATCGCGTTCAACAAGAAGATCGGCGCGGGCCTGTTCGGCGGCGAAGGTTTCATCATGGAACGCCTCCAGGGCGACGGCTGGGCCTTCCTGCACGCGGGCGGCACAATCGTCGAACGCCAGCTCGCTCCCGGCGAAGTGTTGCGCGTGGACACCGGCTGCGTTGTCGGCTTTCAACCCACCGTGGACTTCGACATCCAATACGTCGGCAAGATCAAGACGGCGTTGTTCGGCGGCGAAGGTCTGTTCTTCGCCACGCTGCGCGGACCGGGCCGCGTGTGGCTGCAATCGCTGCCGTTCAGCCGGTTGGCGGACCGCATCCATGCGGCGTCGCCTGCATCGGGCGGTCATCGTCGCGAGGAAGGCTCCATCCTCGGCGGTCTCGGCGGCTTGCTCGACGGCGACAATCGCTGAACCGTTTCTCCGCTTGGCGACATGGGCGAGGTGCAGTAAGTTGCGCGCCCATGAATCAAACCGGAAGAACGGTCAGTTGGACGATCTGGATCGGCGTGTTGTTGACCGCCGCCCTGCTCGCGCTGGCGTTGCTTGCGGCCAAGATGAACGCGCGGCAACACGCCGCCGCACAATTGCCCGTCATCAGCCAGCTCGCCCCCTTCACGTTGACGAACCAAGTCAGCGAAACCGTGACGCTCGACACGTTGAAAGGACACGCGTGGGTCGGCGACATCATCTTCACGAGTTGCGCCGGTCCGTGCCCGACGATGACCCGCAAGATGCGTGAGTTGCAGGACGCCCTGCCCGGCGGCAGTTCCGCGAAGCTCGTCACCTTGACGACTGATCCGGATACCGACACGCCGGCGGTGTTGCGCAATTACGCGGGCAAGTTCGGGGCAAACGTGGCGCAATGGCATTTCCTCACCGGCGACAAAGTGACGATCGGTCGCGTGGCCATCGACGGCTTGAAGCTCACCGCCGTTCCCAAGAAACCCGAAGAGCGCAACGACGCGGCGGACCTGTTCGTTCACAGCACCATCTTCGTGGTCGTGGACAAGCACGGCCAATTGCGCGGGACATTCCAGACGCAGGGCGACATGGTGGATTGGAACGAATCGAAGCGCCAAATCCTCGCCGCCCTCAAACAACTCGAACGCGAGCCATGACCCTTTCCGACCTGCCGGCCCTCAACGCCTGCCTCAACGCCACCAGCGCCGTCCTGCTCACCGCAGGCTTCCTCTTCATCAAGCGCAAGAACGAGCGCGCCCACCGCAATTGCATGGTCGCCGCGCTGGTGACATCCTCGTTGTTCCTCGCGAGCTACCTTTACTATCACGCCCATGCCGGGCGGACGGTGTTCCCGGAGAATTGGTTCAAGCCGATCTACCTGATCATCCTACTGACGCACACGGTGCTCGCGGTTGTCATCGTGCCACTCATCATCGCGGCGGTGGTGCAAGCGATTCGGAAGAAGTTTGAAGCGCACAAGAAGATCACCCGCTGGACGTGGCCGCTCTGGATGTATGTCTCCGTGACCGGCGTCCTGATTTATCTGTTGCTCTACCAGATCTTCCCGCCGGCAAACCCGTGACGGTCAGAAGACGCGCATCGTCTCCAGCACTGCCTTGATGCGCGGGACTTCGTGGGTGCGGAACAAATCGGTCTTGCCCAATGCCGCGAGCACGGCCATGAACGGCTCCGCGCAACGCACCTCGTCGCCGAAATACTCGAACGCATGCGGCAACGCATGGCACACCGGGAATCCCAACGAGCGCAGGCGAAACGTGTTCAGAAAGACATTCATCTGATGCCGCACGCGCACCGCGCTGTCCTGCAAGTTGCGATAGTAGAAGCCGAGCCCGGGATCGATGAAGATGCGCTCCACGCCGTTGCGCGTGGCGAGTTCGATCTGGCGCGCGAAATGGTCGTGCATCATCGCCGTGGGATCCGCGCTGAAATCGAAGTCGCCCACCTCACGCACGTTCTTTCCCTGCACGTAGCAGATGATGACGGCGGCATCGTGGTCCGCGACCATGCGGAACAATTCATCGCTGCGGTCGGTGCCCGTGAGGTTGAGGATATTCGCCCCCGCTTCGAGACAGGCGCGCGTCACGGCAGGTTGATACGTTTCAACTGAGACCAGCACGTCCGCCGCCCGCAACGCCTTGATGACTGGCAGCAGTTTGGAATTTTGGCCCGCCTCATCCACCCGCGCCGCCTGCGCGAGCGTGGACTCGGCGCCGATATCCACGATGTCCGCCCCCTGCGCTGCGAGCACGTGCCCGCGTTGGATGGCGCTGTCCGCCGTGAGACAAACACTCTCGCGATACCACGAGTCCGCTGAGAGATTGATGACGCCCATGATGGCCGGGCGCGAGTTGAAGGCGAAGGCGCGACCGCCGATGGCGAATTCCTTCACGCGCGCGCGGGCGGCGGCGCGGTTGTTTTCCAGCAATTCAGCAAGGTGTTCGAGGGTGAGCACGCGCAGGAATCGTAAAACTTAAATCCAAAATCGTAAATGGAAGATGGCGCGCCTGGCGTGAGTCGAACACGCGACCACCTGCTTAGAAGGCAGATGCTCTATCCAACTGAGCTACAGGCGCACCTTTGTTAATCAACGACTTGCGTTGATAAATTCAAGGATGGTTGCGAATTGTATACTGGTTTTGTATACATGGCGTGTGAAGCGTGCAAACGTGAATGATCATGCCGCCGAATCGGATTCGAAATGGCAGAAGACACAATATGCAAACTTGGTTCGTTACGTTCCATCCGGCATTTACTTTGCCCGGATTCGCGTGGCAGGCAAGCTCATCCGGCGCAGCCTCAAGACAGATGTGCTGTCGGTCGCCAAACTCCGCCTTGGTGACTTTGACAAACAGGAACGCCAACGAGCAGCCTCTGCCGATGAGACCGCCCGTGGTAAAATGTCCATGGCTGACGCCATCCAAATTCATCGTCAACGGGTCGACGGCGACGCCTCCCTAAAGCCGCGCACAAGAGAATACCATTCGCAAAGGATCACCGGCCTATGCAAATCATGGCCCGGCTTGGAAAAGAAGCTTGTTCGGGATATCACGAAGACGGAGTGCCTGAATTGGGCGGCCACGTTCGGAGCTAAAGCCAGCCCAACAACCTTCAACCACACTATCGGTTTACTGCGGGCCTTGATGGATATTGGCTGCGAGTCCGGCGCACGGTATGACAACCCGGCAAAGTTTATCAAAAGAGCATCCGAGCGCCCGAAGCAACTGAAGCTCCCTACTCCAGAGCAATTCGACACCTTCCTCAAAACGATTGAAGACGGAGGAAGCGGATTTAGCCAACCCTGCGCAGATTTGGTCCGCTTCATGGCCTATGGTGGATTTCGTAAGAGTGAAGCGGCAAATGTTACTTGGGCTGACTGCGATTTGAAGAAGGGTGAGATTGTGGTCCGTGGCGACCCTGAAACTGGCACGAAAAATTGGACAATCCGCCGTGTGCCAATGATTCCAGAAATGCGCACATTGCTGGAACGGTTGAAGGCGGACGCCGACAGCACACAAAAAAACGCCCCCGTCATGAAAGTTCGGGAATGCCAAAAAGCGATGGACCGAGCGGCGAAGATTGTAAAGATGGAACGGATCACCCACCACGACCTGCGACATCTTTTCGCTACTCGGTGCATTGAAAGTGGCGTTGATGTTCCTACGGTTAGCAGATGGCTCGGTCACAAGGACGGCGGAGCTCTGGCTATGAAAGTTTACGGCCATTTGCGCGACCATCATTCAGTTGCCATGGCTCAGAAAGTGTCGTTTTCAAGCAAGCCCACCGAAACCGAAAAGAAGCCAGATTCAAAAACTGAAGCGGCCAACAAGTCTTAGCTGATCGACCTCATTTTTGGTCTTGGAATCCCCGAGAAGAGGAGTAGATGTGGATTGTCCGGTGTGGCACGTTTCTTCAGCGGCGTTCCCCACGTCCACCTCCTTGGCGTTCCACATCGGACACTACTTCACTCTCGGTTTCCCAGCCCTCGTTACCCTCAAACTAAATCCTTTCCCATTCTCAAACGGTTCAACTTTGGCTTCCACTTCCAGCACAGGATAACGAACACTGGCCAGTCCATAGCTGCGATACGTCTGAGCAAAGAGTTCCGTTTCAACAATTCCAGTTCGATCAGCTAACGACAAAAACTTCATGGGCTCACCAGTGATTTGATGATGGGTTCGCTGCTCCACTACCAAGCCACACGTCGTCACAGTTTCACCCACAAAATCCCCTAGCCGATTTACGGGGCATGGCGCAGCTCGAACTCGAATACACCGACGGCTCGCGCGAAACGATTGTCACCGACAAATCCTGGAAGACCACGGGCGATGGCCCGGTTCGCGAGGGTGATTTCCTGATGGGCGAATACCACGACGCTCGCCGCGAGATGTCCGGCTGGACCCAACCCGGCTTCGACGACTCGAAATGGGAGTCCGCCATTCTCGCCTCGGAAAACGGGAGTGTGCCCGCCAACTTCGTCGAATTCGCCAACCCGAAGAATGGGAACGGCGTCAAAAAGGAAACTCGCCCCGTGGACCTCGGGTTCAAGCGTCCGCCGAAGCTGGAAGCATTCCCCGGCGAACCCGTCCGTGTGATTGGGGAGATCAAGCCCATTGCGATCACATCGCCGACGAACGGCGTTTACATCTTCAACCTCGGTCAGAACTTCGCCGGCGTGGTGCGCCTCAAGGTCAAAGGCCCGGCCGGCACGGTCATTCAACTACGCTACGGCGAGATGCTTTATCCCGATGGCCGGTTGATGAACGAGAACTATCGCAAGGCCCGCTCGGTGGATCACTACGTCTTGCGCGGCGACAAGGGAGGCGAGGAATGGACGCCGCGTTTCACCTTCCACGGTTTCCAATACGTCGAAGTCACCGGCTATCCGGGCAAGCCCGGCAAGGACGCCATCACCGGACTCGTGCTGCACAGCGACACGCCGCTCGCCAGCGACTTCGAGTGCAGCGACCCGATGGCGAACCGGCTGTTCAAGAATGTCGTCTGGACGCAGCGCGCGAACTTCCTCGATCTGCCCACGGATTGTCCGCAGCGCGACGAGCGCTTCGGCTGGACGGGCGACGCGCAGATTTACGTTCACACGGCCACGCTCAACGCCGATGTGGCGGCGTTCTACACCAAGTGGCTGCGCGAGTTGATGGAAAGCCAGCGCCCCAGCGGCACCTTTCCCGGCTACGCGCCATATCCGTTCCAGCACGGCTGGGACTTTGGCAGCGCATGGTGCGACGCGGGCGTGATTTGTCCGTGGACCATCTGGCAGGCCTACGGCGACACGCGCGTCATCGAGCGTTGCTGGCCGGACATGGTCGAGTTCATGAACTGGCGCAAGGCAACCAGTAAAAACTTTCTCGGCGTGGTGCACGGCAATGACTGGGGCGACTGGCTCTCCGTCGGTGAGAAGACCCCGCTGGACTACGTGGACACCGTGTATTTCGCCTACTCGGCTAATTTGATGAGCCAGATGGCGGCGGCCATTGGCAAAACACAGGAGGCTGCCGACTACGGCAAGCTATTCAGCCAGATCAAAGCGGCGTTCGGCAAAAAGTATCTCCAGTTCGACGGCTCGCTGACGGTGGACACGCAAACCGCCTACGCGCTGGCGTTGTTCATGGATTTGATTCCAGCGGAACAGCGCACAAAGAGTGGCAAGATCCTGGCGAACAAACTGCGTTCCGGCGAGAACGCCGACAGTTCCGGCATGACTACCGGCTTCCTTGGCACGCGACCGTTGCTACCCGTGCTGACGAGCGTGGGCGAGCACGACCTTGCGGTGCGACATTTCCAGAGCCGCAAGTTCCCATCATGGGGATATGAAGTGTCGCAGGGCGCAACGACCATCTGGGAACGCTGGGACAGCTTTACCAAGGAACACGGTTTCCAGGGCAAGAACGGAAAGCAGAACGCCGAGATGAATTCCTTCGCGCACTACTCCTTCGGCGCGGTCTGCGAGTGGATGTTCAACCAGCTCGCGGGCATCCGGAGCGACGGTCCAGGCTACGAGAAGATCATCATCCGCCCGATGCCGCCGACACCAGGGAGCAATCCCGAGCGGGAAGCCATCAACTGGGTCAAGGCCTACTACGATTCGATTCAAGGCCGTATCTCCAGCGCCTGGCGGTTGAAGGACGGAAAGTTCGAGTTGGAGACCACCATCCCCCCTAACACCACCGCTACGGTGTATGTTCCCGTATCGGACGCCGAGAAGATCACCGAAGGCGGCAAGCCACTGGCGAAAGTCAAAGATGTAAAACTGCTCCACGTCGAAGGCGGCCGCGCCGTGCTGGCGGTCGGGTCGGGCACGTATCGTTTCTCGGCCCCGGCAACGACTGAGTTCGCGAAGAAATAACCGCAACTCTCACACTCCCAGATATTCCGCCGATGCGAAGTGCTTGGAATGCGTGTGCTTGAGCGCCCCTTTGCGTCGCAACGTTGAGACTTCAACGTTCGTTAAACATTGTCGAGCCCGGTCAAAGCCGTCCCGCGTTCGCGTGATAGACGGCAGGGGGGAATGGTTGGATGATGGCGCGGTGATCACCGAACTGGATCGCGTCCCTAATCACCGCTTTGTTCGGAAGCTCAATGTTTTCACAAACACAAACCCAACAAAAGCCAGCACTGTGAAAATCAACCAGACAATCCGACTCCTCGCCTTGACTGCGGGCTTGTGCACATCCGTGGCGCAGGCGGCTAACGGCACCTGGACCAATCTCGCCGGCGGCAGTTGGCCGGTGGCCGCCAACTGGTCGGGCGGCACGGTGGCGGGAGGCGCGGACAGCACCGCCTTCTTCAATACTCTGAATCTTACGGCAGACACCACCGTCACGCTCGACGGCCCCCAGACGATCGGGAACCTGCAATTCAGCGATGTCACCGCGCCCTTCACGAACTGGATCCTGAATCCCGGCAGCGGTGGCCCGCTCACCCTGGAGGTGTCATCAGGCTCACCGACGATCACCGTCACCTCGCAGACGAACACGATCACCAGCGGACTCGAGGTGACCTGGACGCAAACCCCGGCCCAGTGGAGCAACTACTATTTTGAGAACCTGTTTAAATACGAATGGGAACTGACCAAGAGTCCCGCCGGCGCGCATCAGTGGGTGGCCAAGGGCGCCGAGGCGACCATACCGCACGCGCACGATCCGTCGAAGAAGCTCGTGCCCACGATGCTGA
>JBEGQI010000125.1:0-4486 GCA_041181065.1 Verrucomicrobiota bacterium
GCGCAGAACACTTCCACGGGTGATGCCCGCACGCAAAATGGTGCGCTGGCGATTGTGGAGTTCGAATGTTACGAGTCCAAGTAGCTCCGGGCTGGCGCTGGCCAACGGGATCATTTTCCAATTATCTCTTCCGCGGGTGAAACCTTATCATGTCTGTCCGCGTCTCTTCAGCCATATGAAAAAGACATTCTTCATACTCGGGCTGACACTTGGTTTGTCAGCGTTCACTGTTTCAGCGCGTCCCAATGATCGCGATTTGCCTGCGGAGAAGTCGGATGTTTCGGAAGTTCGCGGCGGCCGCGCGAGCCAGACTTTTGAGGGCGGGAAACAATTGCCCGGAGAACGGCGTGATGCGCAGAACTTGCGCGGGCCGCGTGGTCAACGTCGCGGAATGCCCGGAATGGGCTCGGGCCAGTTCGGTGGTCGTGGACCACGGGAGTTCGCGCCGCAGTTCGGTCCGAATCGTCGTGGCTTCGGTGGTCCGGGTGCGATGGCGCAGGGGCGCGGAATGGACCGTGGGCAATTCGTTCCGCCGATGGGTCGTGGTGCCGGGGCGGGCCGTTTCGGTCAGGGAGTTGGACCGATGGGGCGTGGATTTGGCGGGCCGCCCATGATGAATGAGCGTGGGCCGCAGGCACGTCGTGAGTTTGGTTCGATGCAGGGCGGCGTGGGACGGCCTGGTATGGCGCCGATGCGCCGTGGGGCTGGTGGTCCGCCTTGGATGCAGCAGGGTCGCGGTTTGGGGCGTGGAGAATTCATGCCGCCGATGGGGCGTGGCATGGGTCCGCAGAATTTTGGACCGGGACCGATGCGTCGTGGTTTCAATGGCCCGCAGATGTATGAACGCGGCTCGCGTCAAGGTGGCCCGCAAGTGGGTCCGATGCATCGCGGTCAATTCGGTCGGGCAGGGGAACAGGCTCCGGCTGGTCGCGGCTCGCGCGGGGACAGGCAGTCGCCCGGTGCAGGGCGGGAAGAATGATAGACTTTTGAAATCTGCTGACGAAGGCGCTGCGAACTGCAGCGCCTTTTTCATGTCAGGCTCGTTTGCGCACGTCGGCTGTGACGGGCGAGGTCAATCGCCTGCCGAAGCTTGTTCTTGTGGGTGGATTGTAGCAGCGCGGTGTCTTCAGTGATTGAGCCGGCTTGAAACGCCTTGAGCAATGATTGTTCGAAGCTGTGCCAGCCATAGGGGGTGACGCTGCTTTCGATGATGTCGTGCAGATTGCGTTTCTCGGATTCGCCGAGTTTGATGACCTCGCGTGAGCGGAGGTTGCTGCCCATGATCTCGGTAACGAGCTGCAAGCCGCCTCCGACTTTGGGAACGAGCCGTTGGCTGGCGATCCAACGCAGCGTGTCGGCGAGCCTTTGGCGGACGAGCGGTTCTTCTTCCTTGTCGAACATGCCGAGGATGCGGTTGATGGACTGGCTGGCGTTGATGGTGTGCAAGGTGGTGAACACCACGTGGCCCGTCTCCGCCGCCGTCAATGCGACTTCCATTGTTTCGCGATCGCGGATTTCGCCGACGAGAATCGCCCGCGGTGCCTGGCGCAAAGCGGCGCGAAGTCCGGTGGAGTAACTGAAAAAATCCCGGCCCAGTTCACGCTGGCTGAAACTGGCCTTGATGGCGGTGTGCCGATATTCAACGGGATCTTCCAGCGTGATGATGTGGATATCCTGCGTCTTGTTCAGTTCATTCAGCAACGCGGCCAAGGTGGTTGTCTTGCCCATGCCGGTGGCGCCGGTGACGAAGATGATGCCATTGCGTTCCTTCAGCATCTCACTGAAGACGGGCGGGAGCCCGAGGTTCTCCAACTGCGGGATGGCGCTTGGCAATTTGCGCATCACGAGCGCGAGCGTCCGTCCCGGCTTGACGATAGACGTTCACGCGGAAGCGATTGCCCGTCGGCAATTCGTGGCTGCAATCGCACGAACCATCCGTGCGCAGATGCTCCGCCAATCTTTCGCTGCCGCGCATGAGCAGCGCCGCAACTTGCTCGGTGAATCCCTGGCTGACCACTTTCTCCGCCAGATCGGATTCGAAGGCGTTCAGTCGCTCGTAACAAGCGATCTGCGGGGGGCGGACGGGAATGAAAATGATATCTGAGAGACCATCGCGGCCTTCAGTCATGGCCGCCAACAAACTGTTGAATTGTTCTAGATTCATGACGCGCTTCTGTGGCTGGGCGAAGCAGGATTCGTGACATGCGGGGCTTTGCCTGACGTTCACCCATTTTCGGATGCGTTAACCGGGTTCCTGCCCGCTGCATCCTGTTTACCCGATGTTGGACTGGTGAAGAAATAGGCAGTCAAGCGCGGTTTCAAGACAATCCAAGTTTGGGCGGGGTTCCGGTGGGTGATTCGTGGTGCATGGCTGCGGTCCAAGTGGCCAGCACCAGAACGGCGAGGAGCAGTGTGGCGACATACGGTGTCGCCTTGGCCCGCATTAAAGCCGGGATAGCCCGGAGGGTTGCTGCCAGCGCCAGTCCGCTGACGAATCCGCCCGCGTGCGCCAGCACATCGGTGCGCGGGTCGAGTCCATGCAACATGAAGAGCATCACCGCGCCCGCGATGCCGCCCAAGACTCCTTGCCAGAGGTGGGGGCTGGTTGTGTTCGAGGTTCGCGGCGTCAACGCCAGCAATCCAATGCAACCCATCACGACGGTGGAGGCACCGAGACTTTGCCGCTCGGGCTGCAGCAGCAAGATCGTAAGGTTGCCCCCAACGCCCGCAAGCATCGCAGCCAACGTCCCGACTGCGGCGCCCCAACGCCCCATGACCAGCCCGAGCAGAACGACACCGATGCAGATGTTGCTGGCCAGATGACTCCAGTCAGCGTGCAATTGCGTGGCAGTCACGAGCCGCCACCATTCTCCCATCATCACTTTGGTGCCGTGCATGCAGCCAATTTCACCAATGGCAGGGCTTCGTTCGGAGAGAACGTGAATCATCACCAATCCCACAACCCAGACCACTGCGACCCAATCGAAAATGATCCGCCCACCAAGGTAGTGTTTCTGCCACGGGCGTGTGCGGTTTTCAGCTTCGAATTGTCGGATGGCGGTCGAGGCGCGGCTGACGTCGGCAGAGGCAACTTGCAGCCGCCATTTTCCCGACTCATCCGTCGAGGCGATCCAGTGCGGAATGTCCTGACTTGCGAGGACCAAGCTCCAGTCCATCGACTTTTGACGCGAGGGCGCGGGCAGAAAGGATAACTGAAGTTCCGCGTTGTGATCGCCCTCAGACATACTGCCAAGGTGCGCGAGCTGGGTCAGTCGAGCAATCCCGTTGCGCGCACTGCGGCAACGGTCCTCTCGGGGTTTTCCTGCAAGATCACCTGCCAGCCGCGGGCGCGTCCGGCTTCGATGTTTTTTGGCAGGTCATCGATATAGAGCAGTTCGGCACCACGACAATCGCTCATGCGTTCGACCACTTCATACAAACGCGCGTCGGGTTTCATCGCGCCGTGTTCAAAGGAGAAGACGTAACCGGTGAAGTGCGCGAAGAAGGGATAGGTCGCGCGCACGTGGTTGGCGGCGAGTTCGTTCGTGTTTGAGAAGATGAACGTTGGGATGCCGCGACGATGCAATTCGCCTTGCACGGCAATGATTTCGGGAATCTCAGAAAAGATTTCCGCAAACATCGGCGCAAAGTTTTCGAAGGTTCCTCTGAACTGGAGCGCCTTGCGGGCGTGCTCGAAGAACTCGCGGCTGGAGATCTTACCCAGCTCGTATTGGATCACCTCGTGCGTGTAATCCAGCGACGTGAGCATCTGCTCCGCAGGGATGGAGCTGAGCGTGGCCAGCTTGCGTGCCGCACGCAGCCAGTCGAAGTGCAGCAGGACTTTGCCGAGATCGAAGACGACCGCCTTGGGTTTCATAAAGGGAACGCTCCAAATTCCAAGCGCCAAGCTCCAGAGAAACTCCAAGTTCCAAACTCCAAACAGGAGCTTCGCCTGGTCGTTGAAACTTGATGTTTGGTGTTTATCTGGAGTTTGAATGTCGGAGCTTGGAGCTTCATCAGGACAATTCCCGTCGGCCTTCCAGCGCCCGGCTTAGCGTCAGTTCATCCGCAAACTCCAACCCGGTGCCGGCCGGCAAACCGTGGGCGATGCGGGTGATCTTGAGGTCCGGGCGGGCGAGTCGCTTCGCCAGATAATAGCTCGTAGCGTCGCCTTCCACATCGGTGCCGAGGGCGATGATGAGTTCCTTGATGGGCTCGGACTTGAGGCGCGATTCCAATTCCGCGATGCGCAAATCCTCCGGCTCCACGCCGTCGAGCGGGGAGATTTTGCCGCCGAGCACATGGAACTTGCCGTGGAACGTCCCACCTTTGTCCACGCTCAGAATGTCCACGGGCCGTTCGACCACGCAAACCAGCGACGCATCGCGACGTGGGTTGGCGCAGAGGTCATAGGGCGAAACTTCCGTCAACGCGCCGCACGATGTGCAAAGATGCACCTTCTCGCGCGCGGCAAGAATGGCGTCGG
>JBEGQI010000126.1:0-36604 GCA_041181065.1 Verrucomicrobiota bacterium
CTCGGCGACCTTGGCCGAGCTCGGCTACGAGGTTCACAACTTCGTCTTCCATGATTCTCCGCGGCGGGCCCACTCGGTGGCCGCTCAGGGCGGCATCAACGCCGCGAAGAATTACCAGAACGACGGCGACTCGGTGCATCGCCTCTTCTACGACACCATCAAGGGTGGCGATTACCGTGCCCGCGAGGCCAACGTGCATCGCCTGGCCGAGGTGTCGGTGAACATCATCGACCAGTGTGCGGCACAGGGTGTTCCGTTCGCCCGCGAGTACGGTGGGTTGCTCGACAATCGGTCCTTCGGTGGCGCCCAGGTTTCCCGCACCTTCTACGCCCGGGGTCAAACCGGTCAGCAGCTCTTGCTCGGAGCCTACTCGGCGCTGAACAAAATGATCGCCGCGGGTGGGGTCAAGTCCTACACCCATGCTGAAATGCTGGATCTGGTGGTGGTTGATGGCCACGCCAAGGGCATCATTGTCCGCAACTTGCAGACCGGTGAAATCACCCGGCACAGCGCCGACGCGGTGGTTCTGGCCACCGGCGGGTATGGCAACGTCTACAACCTGTCCACCTACGCCCGCGGTTCCAATGTCACGGCCAGTTGGCGTGCGTACAAGCGGGGAGCCTGCTTCGGCAATCCTTGCTACACGCAGATCCATCCGACCTGCATCCCGGTGTCGGGAGACTATCAGTCGAAGCTGACCCTGATGTCGGAGTCGCTGCGCAATGACGGACGCATCTGGGTTCCGAAGCGCAAGGAAGACTGCAAGAAGAACCCTGCGGACATCGCGGAAGCAGATCGCGATTATTATCTCGAACGCATGTATGCCGCGTTCGGCAACCTCGCACCCCGCGACATCGCGAGCCGCGCGGCCAAGATGGTTTGCGACGAAGGCCGCGGCGTTGGCGAGACCGGCCTCGGTGTGTATCTCGATTTCGCGGATTCCATCAAGCGCCTCGGCGAGGACAAGGTCCGTGAGCGTTACGGCAACCTGTTCGCGATGTATCACGAGATCACGAACGAGAACGCCTACAAGACGCCGATGCGCATCTATCCGGCGGTCCATTACACGATGGGCGGCCTGTGGGTGGATTATAACCTGATGAGCAATCTGCCCGGCCTGTTCGTGCTCGGTGAAGCGAATTTCTCCGACCACGGTGCGAACCGTCTCGGCGCGAGCGCGTTGATGCAGGGTTTGAGCGACGGCTACTTCGTGTTGCCCGCGACGATCTCTGGTTACCTAGCCACGCAAAATCCCGGCAAGCGTCCGGCGACCGACAATGGTTCGTTCAAGGAAGCCGAGGAGAACGTTCGCAACATCAACAAGAAATTGCTCGGCAACAAAGGCAAGCGCACGCCCGACAGCTTCCACAAGGAACTCGGCAAGCTCATGTGGGAATACTGCGGCATGGCGCGCAACAAGACCGGCCTCGAGAAGGGCATCAAGCTCATCAGCGAATTGCGCGAGGAATACTGGAAGAACGTCATGGTCTCCGGCGAAGAGAACGAGTGGAACCAGTCGTTGGAGAAGGCCGGTCGTGTGGCGGACTTCATCGAGCTCGGCGAACTCATGTGCCGCGATGCGTTGCACCGCGAGGAAAGCTGCGGCGGCCATTTCCGCGAGGAATATCAATACACCAAGGACGATCCTGAAACAAAGCAGGGCCTCGTGAACCCCGGCGACGTGAAGCGTCGCGACGACGAATTCGCCTACGTGGCCGGCTGGGAATACGCCGGTTCACCCGACAAGGCGCCCATCCTGAACAAGGAGCCGCTCGTGTATGAGGAAGTCCACATGAGCACGCGCTCTTACAAGTAAGCCGCAACCCAGAAACATTTCCGACGTCATGAAAGTTAAATTGAAAGTTTGGCGGCAGAAGAACGGTAACACGCCCGGCCAGTTCAAAGTTTACGAGACGCCCGAGCTGAACGAGAACATGTCGTTCCTCGAGATGCTCGATGTCGTGAACGAAGATCTCGCCGTCAAGGGCGAGGAGCCCATCGCGTTCGATCACGACTGCCGGGAAGGCATCTGCGGCACGTGCTCGCTGGTCATCGACGGCAAGCCGCACGGCCCGCACAAAGGCATCGCGACCTGCCAGACCTACATGCGCAGCTTCAAGGACGGCGACCTGATTTGCGTCGAGCCGTTCCGCGCGAAAGCGTTCCCGCTCATCAAGGACCTAGTCGTGGACCGCAAGGCCTTCGATCGCATTCAGCACGCGGGTGGTTTCATCAGCGTGCGCACCGGCGCCGCGCCAGACGCAAACTCGATTCCCGTTCCGAAGGAGAATGCCGACCTCGCGATGGACGCCGCGCAATGCATCGGTTGCGGCGCGTGCGTGGCCGCGTGCAAGAACGCTAGCGCGATGCTGTTCGTCTCCGCGAAGGTCTCGCATCTCGGCCTGCTGCCACAAGGTCAGCCTGAGCGCTTCAAGCGCGTCAAGGCGATGGTCGAGCAGATGGACAAGGAAGGTTTTGGCGCCTGCACGGTGACGGGTAGCTGCGAAGCCGTCTGCCCGAAGGAGATCAGCCTCGACTTTATCGCGCGCATGAACCGCGATTACGGTGTCGCCATCCTCAAGGGCGATCCGAAAGCCGTGGCCGGCGGTGGGGCTGGCTGATTCAGAGAAAATCTTTCAATACCCGTCGTGCGCAAGCCCGGCGGGTTTTTGTTTGGTCAGAGTTCTTCCGGCGTGATGCCGATGCCCACGATGCTGCAAGCCTGGATGATGTTCAGCCCAAGCCGTTCGGCTTCGGCCAGAACTTCATCGGATTCTGTGCCGGGATTCAGCCAGAACTCATCGCAGCCTCTCGCAGCGATCGCGGGCAAGACTTTCAGCAACACCGGCGGCGGGAGATAGACGCTGATGAGATTGGGTCGCGCTGGCACTTCAGCAATGCTCTTGAACGCGGGCCGCCCCTCGATTTCCGTTTCCTTCGGGTTTACCGGATAAACCGTGTAGCCCTGTTGCACGAACGCGCGCACGGCCTTGTTGCCGAATTTGCTCCGGTCGGCGGACGCGCCGATGATGGCGATGGTTCTCATCCGGGTTTGACGTTGCCGCCGCTTCGCTTGATGCCCTCGGCGATGCGGGTGATCTCTTGGTTCTCGATCCGCTCTGCCACGGTGGCGACTGACTCTTCCACCGAGAACAGCAGGCCGCCGACCAGATGGATAGTGGTGGATCGACCTTCCACCTCAAAATATGTGATGTGCTCGCTGTTGATGATGATCTCGCCGCCTTTATTGATGCGGTTCAGTTTGATGAGTGCCATAGAGGGGATTTCAAGTTTCGCTCTTCTTCCAAACGTAGCGGAACATGAGCACGCGCAGCGCCGCCGCCATCGGGATGGCCAGGATGCCGCCGAGCAATCCGCCAAGCAATGTCGTGCCGACCATCACGGCGATGATGATCGCCAGCGGGTGCAGGCGCATGCGGTCGCCCATGATCTTGGGCTGGATGATGAAACCTTCGAGCGCTTGCACGACGCCGAAGACAGCCAGCACGAGCGCCGGATGCAACAAGTCGCCGTGCTGCACGAACGCCAACACCAGCGCACTCGACACGACCACGAACGCGCCGATGAACGGGATCATCGTCAGAAACACGGCGACGAATCCCAACAGGAAAGCATAGTTCAACCCAATGGCGAGAAACCCGATGGTGTAAAGCACCGCGTCACAGATCGCGACGAGCACTTGCCCGCGGAAGAACGCGATCAACTGGTCGTTCACGGCTTTGAGCGAAAAGGCGAGTTCATCCTTCAGGTGTGAATCACGCAACGGCAGGTAGCTCGTCCAGTGGTCGGTGATGCCACGTTTCTCCATCAGGAAATAAAACGCATACACCGGAATCAGCGCGAGCCCGGCGAAGATGCCGAACAGCGATAGCGCCTTGCCGAACTGATTGCCGATCCAGCTGCCTACGCTCGGCAACGTGGACGTCAGCACTTTTGAGACGGAAGCGAGTGTTTCTTTGTCCATCTGCGCAGCTGGAGCGGGCGTGCCGCCCTCGGGGGTCCGGGGCGGTTCCGGCAGCAGCAGCGGCAGGATTTTTTTCACGAACGGCGGCGGGTTGGTGACGAGGCTTTCTACGCGCGTTTGGAATTGGCCGCTCATCTCCTGTGCTTTGCCAGCGAGTTGTGAGGTTTCAACAACCACGCGCGGGACGATGCTGGCCAACACAGCGAGCAACATTCCCGCAGCCACGAAGAACACCAACAAGATGGCTCGCGTCCGCGGCACATCGCGCTTCTCGATCCAGTCCACGACCGGATCAAGCAGATACGCCAGCACGCCCGCGACTGCAAGCGGCCAAAGCACCGGTGCGAGCAGCCCCAAAACTTTTCCGAGACCCCAGACGGCTCCCACCGTCACGCCTGCCAATGCCGCCAGTGCCAGCGCGCTGAAGGCCATCCAGACCAGCCGGCGTTGATTGTCGGAAGGGATCTGAGAATTCATGACGGGCACAATCTTTCCACAGACATTTCAGGTCACAACGGGAACATCCACGCGTGTTTGTAGCTTAACCGGCGCCGAGCTTCTTCGACTTCTCGGTCGCCGCGCGCACGGCGTTCATCACGGTGCCGCGCAGCTTGCCCTTTTCCAGCTCGTGAATGCCCTCGATGGTCGTGCCGCCGGGACTCGTCACGGCATCCTTCAATGCGCCCGGATGCTCGCCGGTTTCGAGCACCATCTTCGCCGCACCGAGAACCGTCTGCGCGGCAAGCTTGGTCGCCAGATCGCGCGGCAAGCCCGACGCCACGCCGCCATCGCTCAGCGCCTCGATGAATTGATACACATACGCCGGGCCGCTGCCGCTCAAGCCGGTCACGGCATCAAGCAACGCCTCCTTCACTTCCGCAGCGACACCCACGGCCGAAAGCAGTTGTTGCGCGAGCGCCGCATCCGATTTGGTGGCGCCATTGCCGCACGCGAAACCAGAGGCCGACGCTCCCACCAATGCCGGAGTGTTCGGCATGACACGAATCACGCGGGCGCCGGCGGGCAGGGCAGCTTCCAGCCTGGCTAGCGTCAGGCCAGCGGCGATGGAGATGAGCACATGGTTCGCGGAGAAATGAGGTTTGATTTCGGCAAGCACCTCGGCGGCTTGTTGCGGCTTCACGGCAAGGATGATCACGCTTGTGGTCGCGAGGACTTCGGCATTCCTCGCGCAAACATGTGCACCGGTCGCCTCGGCAAATGCCTTGCTGGCGGCAGGCGCCACGTCGCAGGCGGATATCTGTGCCGGCTTTGCGACGCCGGTCTTGACGAAACCCTGTGCGAGCGCCGTGGCCATGCGGCCCGCGCCGAGAAACCCGATGGTGAGCTTGGCTGCCATGCCGCGTTTGTAGCAGGCGACCTCGGCGGGCGGAAGGCAAAACAGACGCGCGAAGCGAACGCGCTATTTTGTTATGCTGTAAAACGCGCGGTCCGCCGAGGGGGTGGGGTCGGTCAGCGTAACGATGGACCCGTTCGTCGCCGACACAGCATTCGTGATGGGCGACCAGAATTGCGTGGTCAAATCATCGCAGCGCCAGAGGGCATAGCTCGTCACGTTCGTTACCGCGCAGGAGAATTGGCCGCCGCTAATCGCGGGTGATGCAATGGTCACGCCGCTGTTTGTCGTGTAGCGATACATCCAGAACATCAGCCGGTCGCGATACGCCTTTTGCTCGGCGGTGAGAGCGCTATTGAGGTTGGTCAATTCCGTCGGGTCGGTTTGCAGGTCGTAGAATTCGTCGCGGCCATCGCTGAAGCGAATGAGTTTGTAGCGGTCGTCGCGCAACATTTTTCCGCCGGCGCTGGCGGCGACGTTGGTGCCAAACTCCTCCGCGTAAGCGAGCCGGAACACGGTGTTGGTCGCAGTCAGCTGGCCCATCAGGCTTTGCGAATCAACTGTGATGTTTATCGGCACCGCAGCCGTGGCGGAACTGCCAGCCATCTCCAAGATCGTGGCGAATAGATCCACTGCGTTCACCGGCGTATCGTTGGTGCGGTTCGGACTGACAACCGACGGTCCACTGATGATAAGCGGCACGTGGATGCCGCCTTCATAAAGCGTGTCTTTGCCGCGGTTCGAGGAATACGGCGGTGCAATCACGCTGCCGGGCGTGCCGTTGTCGCCAATGAAAATGATGTGCGTGTTCGCACGGTCCACGACCGAGATTAACCGTCCGATCTCCGTGTCCATCGCCTCGACCATCGCTTCAAACTGCCGCCGAGAATTGGTCAGCGTGTTGAGCGGGTAGCTTGGGCAAAGCGATTGCGGCGGGTTGTGGAACGGCGTGTGCGGCGCGTTGAACGCAGCCCAGACGAACCACGCATTCGTGCCTTTTCCCGCGATGAAGTTCGTTGCGTCGTTGACTAGATCGGTCGTGGCGTAGTTGGTGTAGCCGGGGTTGCTCACGCCATTCACGGTTTTGTTCCAATTGGTGTAGTTGGCGATGGCGCCGATGAGCGAGCCCGCGAAATTTGTCCAGCCGCCGACGGTCCGGGGCGAGTTCGGACCGGACGCGAGATGCCACTTGCCGAATTGCGCCAGCGAATAGCCGAGGGCTGCATTCGTGAACGCCTTGGGCAGCGTGAACGAACTCACCGTCAACGACGGGCCGAAGTCCACAATGTCGCCGACGCCAGTGCGAAAGCCGTGTTGCCCGGTCAGAATGCACGAACGCGTCGGCGAGCAGACTGGGTTCGCGTAGCAGTTGCGGAAGACGACGCCGTTGGTCGCGAGCGACGCGATGTTCGGCGTCGGCGGCAATGTGGCGATGGCGCCGGGTGTGTTGGTGTTGTAGAGGGAAGAACTATCCACGCCGTAATCGTCGGCGATGATGAGCAGGATGTTTTGCTTGGCGGCCGCAAAAGCGCTGGGGCAAAAGCTCCAAACCCCAAGCACCAAGCTCCAGAGAAGCACCAAGTTCCCAACACCCATCCCGCGCCGCGTCACACCGTTTGGTTGTTGGTGCTTGAAGCTTCTCTGGAGCTTGGACCTTGGAGTTTGGAATTTCACTTTAGATACTTCTCGTCCGTCAGCGTCTTCAAAAATGCCACCAACGCACATTTGTCACCGTCACTCAGACGCACGCCGCCGTCCGGATGTTTCGCCAAATTTGGATCGAGTGTCGCACTGCGCTTCTGACCGGTGCTGTAGTGCTCGACGACTTCCGCCAAAGTCTTGAAGCGTCCGTCGTGCATGTAAGGCGCGGTGAGCGCGATGTTGCGCAGGCTCGGCGTGGCAAACTTACCCTTGTCCGATTCCTTGCCGGTAATTTTCGCCCGACCGAGATCAGCGAACTCCGTGTCGAGCCCGTTGTTGGCGAAGGTCTGGCTCTGGAACAGCGGGCCACCGTGGCAATGAAAACAATCCGCACCGAACTGTTCGCGACGTGGGTCGTATTCGGTCATGAACAACTCCAGCCCGCGTTTCTCTTCAGCATTGAGCTGCTCCTTGCCCGCGAGCGTGCGGTCGAATTTCGAGTCGAACGAAGTGAGCGTCAGCATGAAGGCTTCGATCGCAAGGCCGATTTTCTCGGGCGTAATCTCAGGTGATCCGAACGCGGCGGTGAAGAGGGCGGGGTAGTCGAGCCCAGCAGGAGCGCCGGCGTCCTCGCCGGCTTTGGGTGTGAGAGCGCGAAAAGCCGGCGAGGACGCCGGCGCTCCGCCAAGCTTCGCCACCACATTCGTCAACGTCTCATCCATCTCCGTGTGGTCCTGGATCGGCATCAGCGCCTGCTCTCGGAGCGACGGCGCGCGGCCGTCCCAGAAGAACGAACTCTTCCACGCGAGATTGAATAAGGGCATCGCGTTGCGCGTGCCGATTTGCTCGCGCACGCCGACGCTGTATTTGCGGGGGTCGGCAAAGGCGCGCTTCACGTCGTGGCACGAAGCGCACGAGAGCGTTTTGTCTTTCGAAAGCAACGGCTCGTGGAAAAGTTTCTCACCGAGCGCGACGCGTTCCTCGATGAGCGGATTGTCCTTGGGCAAATCAGGAATCGGGAACGTGGCGCTCATGCGGAAGGCATACGGCGTGAACTTGGTCGGCATGTAGAGCGGCTTGACGGTTGCCGTTGCCGCGTGGGCGGCGTCCGCTTTTTGGATGCGGCTGACGTGAAATGCGCCCGGCAGATTGGCAACAAGCGCCGCCGCGATCGGATCGCCCTCGCGCGAGTGGGTGGAGGAACCGTCTTTGCGAAACGACAGGGGGCGCGGGGCGTTGAGCAACGTGGCGATGTCGAAATCCAGTTCGAGGCGGGTGTCGCTCGCGAGATCGAGCGGCGCGGCGAGCGTGACGCGAGTGCGATTGGTATCGCGGGCAAGATGATAGGCCCAGCCGTCCAGCGTGCCGCCGTCGTTGCGCCACATGCCTTCGAGCGCGAGGAAGATGAATCCGCCCTGCCAGCTCCAGTGCAGGCCGTTCAGGTTCGGATTGAGCGGATGGTCGGCGGGAAATTGCGCGCTGTCCGCATGGTTCAATTTCTCACCCGGCCCAAGGTGGAAGCGGAGGCTGCGGTATTCGGCGGCGGGGACGGAGCCGAGGCGGATCGACGAACGCGCCTTTTCCAGATCCAGCCACGCGACGTCATTTGTGAGTTCCAGCCACGAACCGTCGGCGCGTTGCAATGCGAAGCCGTGCAGGAGATAGCTGACGCGCGTGATGGAAAAAGTTTCACCCGCTGAGGTTTGGTAACGCAGCGAGTCGGGTTGGATCGGCGCACCTAAAAACTTCGGCGTGAGTTGGATTTCCAGAGAAGTGCCAAGCGCCAAACTCAAGCATCCCGAGAAGCACCAAGCTGCAAGGACCAAAAACCGCCGGAAATTGACTGGGGGCTTGGAGCTTTGGGTTTGGATGTTCACTGGAGCTTGGATGTTGGCCCTTGGCTGTTTCTAAATCAACAGCGGGCCGGGGTGACACACGATTTGGCCCCGACCCGCTGCCTGCCTCACAAGAGGCAAATACATCTCGTCATGGCGTGATCGTGAATCCGTTGGTCAGCGACCACGTGTTCGGGCCGAAGGTGCAGTTCACCGTGTAAGGCGCATTGGTGGCGGTGCCGGTGATTCCGAACGTTGCCGTGACGACGCCCGAGCCCGCGTTACGGCTGACACCCGTGGCGGTAATGGTTGGCGAGCCTGCGCGCGTCAACGTGACAGCCGTGGGCGCGACATTGTTAGGTGGCGGCGCCGGGACGTAGGCGGAATTCAGCGTGATCGTGCAGACGTTTGTGGAATTTTTCGGGGCGGTATTGGGAACGATGCTGGAAATGCCTTGCGTGCCGCCGCCACCACCGCTCGTGACCGTCCCCGTAACGGCATCGTAGGTCGCCAGCGCCGCGCGATTGACGCGGAAGAAGCGCGCGTCGTCAGGCGAGGAATTTGTGTAGCTGCCAGTATTTGCGGCTGGCGCAATGCCAGCGGCGTTCGTGGTCCATGACGTGAGGTTCGCCGTGGACTCGACACGATATGTTCCTCCTTCGACGGCGCTCCACGTCAGCACCACGGTTCCGCCGTTGACAGCCGGCGGATTGAGGAATTCCCGCACGCTCGGGCCGCCGATGAAGTTCGTCACCACAGTCTCGGCGATGTTGGTTTGCGAACTACCTGTCGGGTTGGCGAAGTAGGCGCGGCCGATGTTGTTCGGATATTTCGGCGTGCCGTTGGTCTCGGTGCATACGAAGTAGGCGTAGGTGCCATTCGGGAATTCCGGCGTCACGCACCAGCGGACGTTGTATTCGTTGAGGTCGAAGTCGACGCCCAGGATGTAGTTCGAGCCCGTGAACGAGTTGGTGAGGTCGCCAAGGTAAGCGTAATCCTCCATGTAACGTCCAAGGAAGTAGGTCGTATCGATTGCCGGTCCGGCTTGGTTCGCGCCGACGTTGTAGAGCCGTTGCGCCCAGGCGGGAATTGTGGCGCGCGCGGTGTTGGTCAAGTTGTCCGTGCCGCTCTGACCGTTGCGGATCACAAAGCCGCCGATCATCCGGCGGACGCCGCTGCTGGCATTGGTCGGGTTGGAATAGCCGTAAGGCCCGTAAACCGGCAAGCCGTCCTTCACCCACGCAAGGATTGGCGAATGCTTCGTCGGCGCGTTGGTTCCTTCGGTGTAAGTTTTCGTGCTGACATTGTAATCAACATGATCGCCGAGCAGGTAACGCAGTGCGATGGGGTTCGCGTGGTAGTGATGGTTGCCGGTATTTTCCTGGTGCGCGTAGCCCGGATCAAAGGTTGCGCCTTCATTGGCATACGCCTCGCGGTGCCAGTAACCGGTGCCGTTGCCCGCTTCGGTGGAGCCGGTCCAAACAAAGCCGTCACTGGAATCAAACATCGAAATGCCATCGACGAAAAACCCAATGGTGCCCAGGCCCGTCTGCGTTTTGGTGCCGGGAATCGTGGGCGTGCGCGGGATGCGCCAGAGAAATTTCTGGTTCACCGGATAGTTCGGAAACGACGTAGTATGAGCTGCGTTCCCATACCACGGACCCATGACGTGGCTGCCCAGTCCGGTGCTGCGCACATACACCCAATTCGCCGACGAATACACTTCCTGCACCCCGGCGTAGGCGGGCGAAGATTGCGTCTGCGTGCCGTTGCTCCAGGTCGTGACGCTGGTGCCTGCAATCTTGTTCGCGTCGGAGGTGTATATGCGCGCGTATTTGGCGGAATTTGCGGTGAACCACGAATTCGTGCGCGGGTCAGTGTTGTTGGCGACGGTGAACGATGCGCTCAGCACCAAGCCCGAACCCGCGATGCCGCCCGCGTCACTGAGCTGGTAAGCCGTCGCTTCGTTGAGGCGCCAGTCGAGGCGCGCGGAGTAGTTCGTCCCGTTCAACCCGAACCCAACCGCATCCAACGCCACAATCGTCTCACCATTGAGAGCAATGCTGTTCGAAGCCGTCGCTGAAGAACTCCAATAGAGATTCGGCGCGCCTTCCACCGCGCGCAGCCCAAGGCCCGCGATGTTGAATTGCACCGAGCTCGCGACCACGCCCGCCGACGCCGAAACCAGCGACGCGTTGAACGTCACACCTTCGCCGTAAGCGATCAGGTTGCCGTCGCCGCCGACGTTTGTATTTCCCACTGCGGAGCGCGTGTCGCTATCGAGCGCGGTGAGCGTCGCGAGCGGATCAGTCGAGAACGGCGTGATCGCCAGCGCGATGGTAGCGCTCTGACCGGATGCAGAGTCGGTGAAGGTGTAATACTTCCACGAGTTCGTCGCGAGCGACACCAGCGAATCCGAGACGGTGACGTTGGCGGCACCTGCGGCGGCGGCGGCGAACAGCGCGGCGCCCGCGAGGATAGTTTGAACGGCTTTTTTCATGTGCGTCGATGGGTTGTTGATTGCGGTTGATTCAATCTTCGCGTGCACACTACGCGAACAAACCTTAAGCCGACGTGAAGTGAAATATTTTCCCGCTTCATGTTCGCTTAAGGTTGAAGCTGCGATGTTCACGCCATGAAAGCGCAACTCTCTACTCACCTCCTGCTCGCAGTTGCCGCCGCGACGGCGCTGCTCAATAACAACGCCAACGCCGAAGACATCACGCCCACACCTGTCGCCGCCGTCACGGTAGCACGCGACGCGGCGGGTAACGGTCCCTTCGCCGTCGTGAGCAACACGGCGAATCAAGTCTGGTCGTTCGAACGCTCCAGCAATCAGCGCGACTGGACGCCGCTCGGCACAGTGAAAGTTCACAATGGTGAGGCGCGTTATCTCATCCCGAACTCGGGCGTGAGCGCCTTGGAATACATCCGCGCCTTCTACGACCCGGCGCAACAGCAGAACATTCACGACGTGACGAATGCTTTGCAGCTGCCGGGCACGTTGCCCAACTACGCGAACCCCACGTTGCCCGCGAGCTTCCGCGTCAATCCCATCCTGGCGCAGGACAACATGCCCGCGACCAACATCACGACCGATGCCGGCTCGCAACTGGGCCGCGTGCTGTTCTACGACAAACGGCTCTCAACCAATCAGAGCATCTCGTGCGCTTCGTGCCATCAGCAGGCACACGGCTTTTCTGATTCGCGCCAATTCAGCGTCGGCTTCGACGGCAGCGTTGGCGGCCGGAATGCGATGGGTTTGAGCAACGCGCGCTGGTATCAACGCCGCCACTTCTTCTGGGACGAACGCGCGAATACGCTGGAGGATCAGGTGCTCGGGCCGATTCAAAATCCCATCGAGATGGGCATGGATCTCGTCACGCTCACGAACCGCCTCGCCGCCGAGCCGTTTTACACGAACTTGTTCGCCGCGACCTTTGGTAGTCCCGGTGTAACTCCCGACCGCATCTCGAAGGCCCTTGCGCAATTCGTCCGCTCGATCGTTTCCGTCCAGTCCAAATACGACATCGGCGTGACCAATGGATTCGCGAACTTCACACCGTTGGAGAATCAAGGCCGGCAAATCTTCAATGGGCCCGCCGGAGGTTGCGCTGCGTGCCACGGCACAGACAACTTCGTGCCCGGCCCCGCGCTCAATAACAACGGCCTCGAATTTCCCTACGTCGATCTCGGCGTTGGCGGCATCACCGGCAATCCCGCAGACAACGGCAAGTTCAAGGTGCCGTCGCTGCGCAACATCGAACTCACCGCGCCCTACATGCACGACGGGCGGTTCGCCACGCTGGAACAGGTCGTCGAGTTCTACAACTCGGGCGTCGTGGGCAATCCGAACCTTTCGCCGCCGTTGCGCAATCCCGACGGCACCCCGCGTCGCCTGAACCTGACGCAACAGCAGAAGGATGCACTCGTCGCCTTCCTACGCACGCTGACCGACCCGACCATCGCGACCAACGCGAAGTGGTCCGACCCGTTCAACTACTCGGACGCGACGGGGAACTGAGTCGAATTAACGGCTGCAAACGGCGGCGGGTTTTGCCAACCTGCCGCCGCTTTCACATCATGCGAATCCTCATCGTTGAAGACGAAGCCGACCTGCGCAGCGCGCTGGCGCGGGCGTTGCGTGACGAAGGTTACGCTGTGGATGCCGCCGACAACGGCGAGGACGGTCTCTTCAACGCCGAGTCCACCGACTACGACGCCATCGTGCTCGACGTGATGATGCCGCGCCTGGACGGCTGGGAAGTCTTGAAGCGCCTGCGCAAGTCGAAGAAGACGCCGGTGCTGATGCTCACCGCGCGCGATCAATCGCGTGATCGCGTCAAAGGTCTCGACACCGGCGCCGATGACTACGTCGTGAAGCCGTTCGATTTGCCGGAACTGCTCGCCCGCCTGCGCGCGTTGATCCGCCGCAGCGCGGGCAAAACGACGAATGTCATCGAGATCGGCGACGTTGCGGTGGACACCGCCGCGCGCGTGATTTCGCTGAAAGGCAAGCCGCAGGAACTGACGGCCCGCGAATATCAGCTCGTCGAGTTTATGGCGCTCCATCGCGGCGAAGTTGTGACGCGCACGCAGCTTTACGAGCATCTCTTCGACGAGAACGACAGTTCGCTCTCGAACTTGCTGGATGTTCACGTGTCGAACGTCCGCAAGAAACTCGGCGCCGAGTTCATCACCACCCGCCGCGGCCACGGCTATTGCATCGAATGATCCTTCACTCCATCAAATGGCGGTTGCAGGCATGGCATGGCTTCTTGCTCGTGTGCCTCGTCAGCGGTTTGATGACGGGCTTCTACATGTTCGAGCGCCGCGAGAAACTGCAAGCCATCGACGCCGAGCTCGCCGAAGTCATGACGCCGCTGCTGCCGCGTTATGCGCCACCGAACAGCAACGGTCCCGGCGCGCGCGGTCCGGGCAATCGCGGCCCGCAACGTCCACCACTGCGCGAAGGTGATTTCCCCGGCCCCGATGACGGCCCGCCCCTGCGCGATGATCCGCCCGCCGGACTCAGCGAACAACGACCACCCGGCGCTCAGCCCATGGGCAATCGCGAACGATCACTCGCCGCGATCAGTTCTGGACGATTCTATTTCATCGCGTGGGCCGAAGGCGGCGAGCGGATGGCGGCCGCCACCAACGCACCGGCCAACTTGAATCCGCCGAAGCAAGCGCAACCCAATCAGGGACGCATCCTGCGCACGCAAGGCGAAAACCGCGAGCTGATCCAATTCGTGCCCAGCGGACGGATCGTGCTCGTCGGCACTTCGCTGACGCAAACGTTGGCGCAGTTGCACAAGCTCGCCCTCGCGCTTGTGTTGATCGGCAGCGGCATCGTGATCGTCGGGTTCGCGGTCGGCTGGTGGCTGGCATCGCGCGCGCTGCGGCCCATCGCCGAAATCAGCCAGACGGCCAGCGAGATCGCTGCGGGTGATCTTTCGCGCCGCATCAACGCCTCCGAAACCGAGAGCGAGCTCGGCCAGCTCGCTGCTGTCTTGAACGACACGTTCGAACGCCTGCAAGCGACCTTCGAGCAACAGCGCCAGTTCACGTCCGATGCGGCGCACGAACTACGCACGCCCGTGTCCGTCATCCTCACGCAGGTGCAAAGCACGTTGAACAAGGAACGCAGCGGCGTCGAGTATCGCGAAACTCTCGAAGCCTGCCAACGCGCGGCAATGCGAATGAAGAAGCTCGTTGAAGCGTTGCTCGAACTCGCCCGCCTCGACGCCGGCCAAACCGCCGGCAAACGCGAGCCGATGGATCTTTCGCAGTGTGTGGCGGAGTGCGTCGCGCTGGTGCGTCCGCTGGCCGAGGAGCGGAAGATGCAGCTGCAATCCGACTTGAGCGCTGCCCCGTGCGTTGGCGACGCCGATCAGTTCACGCTCGTCATCACGAACCTGCTGACCAACGCGGTCCATTACAATCGCGACGGCGGCGAGGTCCGCATTTCAACCCGTGCCGAAGAAGGTTCAGCAGTTGTGACCGTTTCCGACAACGGTCCCGGCATTGCCGCCGAACATCTCCCCCGCATCTTCGACCGCTTCTATCGCGCCGATGCCGCCCGCACGAGTTCGCAAGGTCGCTCCGGCCTCGGCCTTGCCATCACGAAGTCCATCGTCGAGTCGCACGGTGGAACGATTGAGGTCACGAGCGAAGTGGGCAAGGGGAGTTGCTTCAAGGTGTGTTTGCCTGCTGCGTAGGAAGCACCAAGCTCCAACAGCCAAGCTCCAGAGAAACCACAAGTTCCAATCACCCACGCGTGCGTCGGCGAATTGGAGCTTGATGATTGGTGCTTCTCTGGATGTTGGCGCTTGAGCCTTGGTTCTTCTCAGAGTTTCGCGAACGCCGCATCCAATACTTCCAGCAGGAAGTCCGCGTCGGCGGAGTTGATGCACATGGGCGGCGCGAAGCGGATGGTCTGGCCGCGCAAGCCGCCTTTGCCGAGTAGCAGGCCCATCTCCTTCGCGGATTCGAGCACCGCGGCGCATTCGGCGCTGGCGGGTTCCTTCGTGGCGCGGTCCTTCACCATCTCGATGCCGAGCATGAGGCCCTTGCCGCGGACGTCGCCGATGATCTTGTGCTTGTCTTTAAGCTTCTTCAGCCCGGCAAGGATTTGATTGCCAATCTTCAACGAGTTCGCCTGGAGATTGTCCTTCTCGATGACTTCGATCACGGCCTTGCCCATCGCGCTGACGACGGGATTCCCGCCGAATGTGTTGAAGTGAACCTTGCCGGTCAGTGACTGGGCGATCTTCGGCGTGGTGACGACCGCCGCGAGCGGGCAACCGTTGCCTATGCCTTTGGCCATCGTGACGATGTCGGGAATCACGCCTTGCGTTTCAAAACCCCAGAAGTGCGTGCCGGTGCGACCGAAGCCCGTCTGCACTTCGTCGGCGATGCACACGCCGACCGCGGCGCGGACGTGTTCATAGGCTTGCTTGAGGTAACCGTCGGGGAATTCCACGAAGCCGCCGACGCCCTGGATCGATTCCGCGATGAAGCCGGCGACCTTGCCGGACGTGGCGAAGTCGATGACTTCCTTCACGTCGTTCGCGTAGTTCTTGCCGGCGTTCGGGTCCTCGTAACCCCACGGGCCGCGATACGGATACGGCGACAGCGCGTGATGCACGCCGAAGCTGTGCGGAACATTGTATTTCCACGTGCTGTGCGCGGTGACGCTCATGCCGGAGGCGTTGCCGCCGTGATACGCGTTGCGCAACGCGATGATGTCATAGTTGCCGGTGTAAGCCCGCGCCATCAACAGCGCGAGGTCGTTCGCCTCGGAGCCGGAGTTGACGAAGTAACACATCTTCAAATCGCCTGGTATCTTCGACGCGAGCTTCTCGGCGTATTGCGCAACGTTTGGGTGCAGGTAGATCGTCGTCGAGTGCTGGTAAAGTTCGCTCTGCTTGTTGCCGGCGGAGATGACGTGCGGGTGGCAATGGCCGACGCTCACGGTCACGATGCCGCCGAGGCCGTCGAGGTAGCGTTTGCCTTTTTCATCCCACACATACTGCATGGCGCCCTCGACGATCATGATGGGCTGCTTGTAGTAGAGAAAGATGCCGGGGTTCATGAACTGCTTGCGGAGTGCGAGCACTTCGTCGGCGGAGGGACCGGTGTAGGGTTTGGGTTGATGATTGCACGGAGGCAGTGTCGGGGTCTTCATAAATTCAGGAGCTGGGTAAAAGTTTTCGCAACGCGACGTAGATGACGAACGCGAGCCCAAAGCCGATGAACCATGCGTAATGATAAAGGTCCGCGAGCAACGCGGGCACGCTGGTGGCGCTGAGCACTTTGATCTGGATGAGAAAGCCGGGCAGGCTCGGCAACGCACCAAGCACGAGCGCGATCATCGCCACCCAACTGAAGCCGTTTGCGAAGCGATATTCGCCGTCGTCCTTGTAGAGCCCGGCGACGTTCAGTTGGCAGCCGCGGCAGACGAAATAGTCCGCGATGAGGATGCCTCCGATGGGCCCGAGCAACGCGCTGTAAGCGATAAGCCACGTGAAGATATAGCCGTTCGGATCGGCCACGAGCTTCCACGGCATCATCAACACACCCACGATGCCGGTGAGGTAACCGCCGGTGCGGAAGGAAATCAGCTTGGGCGCGAGATGCGCGAAGTCGTTCGCGGGCGAAACGACGTTCGCCGCGATGTTTGTCGCGAGCGTGGCGATGCAGAGCGAAACCATTGCGGTGATCAGCACGGCAGGACTGTTGAAGCGCGTCAGCACATCGACCGGGTTCCACAGTGTTTCGCCGAAGATGACGACCGTTGCCGAAGTCACCGCCACTCCGATGAACGAGTAGAGCGCCATCGTCGTCGGCAACCCGAGCGCCTGGCCGATGACCTGGTCGCGCTGCGTCTTCGCGTAACGCGAGAAGTCGGGGATGTTCAACGAGAGCGTGGCCCAGAAGCCGATCATGCCGGTGAGCGCGGGGAAGAAGTAACTCCAGAACTTGCCGGCCTGCGGTTGGCCGACGTCGAATTGCGAAGGCTTCTCCAGCATTGACCCAAATCCACCGGCCTTTTGCCTCGCCCAGAACAGGAGCAGCAGTCCGAGCCCGATGAGCAGTGGCGCCTTGATGTTCAGCAGGAAGCGGATGGTATCAATGCCGCGGTAAATGACCCACATGTTCACGCCCCAGAACAGCAGGAAGCAAATGAACTGTCCGCCGCTGATGCCGAACCAGTTCGTGACGACGGCGGGCTGAATCTTGAAAAGCGTCAGGCAAATCTTGTAGATCGCGTCACCGCCGATCCACGCCTGGATGCCGAACCAGCCGCACGCTACCAGCGCGCGCAGGATGGCAGGCACGTTTGCGCCGAGCGTCCCGAACGAGGCGCGGCAATACACCGGGAACGGGATGCCGTATTTGGTTCCAGCATGCGCGTTGAGGATCATCGGCACGAGCACGATGAGGTTGGCGAGGAAGATCGTCAGCACCGCCTGCCACCAGTTCATGCCGCCGCCGATGAGCGACGACGCGAGCATGTAGGTCGGGATACACGCCGACATCGAGATCCACAACGCCGCAAAGCTCAGCACGCCCCACTTGCGCTGACTCGCCGCTACCGGCGCAAGGTCAGCGTTGTAGAGACGGCTCTGCGCGATGTCGGCTTCGACATCAGGCGCGTTCTGCTTCAGGCCGGGTTCGATGCTCATGCGGGTTATCTGCGTTGGTTGATCGGCACAACGCTCCGTTGCGCCGGGCCGGTGTATTTCGAAAGCGGACGGATGAGACGGTTGTGCGCCTGTTGCTCCATGATGTGCGCCGTCCAGCCGGTGACGCGCGCCATGACAAAGAACGGCGTGAACATGTCGATGTCAAAGCCCATCATGTAATACGCCGGGCCGCTCGGGAAATCGAGGTTCGGGTGGATGCTCTTCTGCTCGATCATCGTTGCTTCGAGGATGTCCGAAATTTCCAGCCACTTGGTCTGGCCGGTGAACGCCGCGACCTGCCGCTCGAACTTCTTCATCGTCGGCACGCGCGAATCGCCATTCTTGTAAACGCGATGGCCGAAGCCCATCACGACGCGATGGTCGCGCAACGCGGTGAGCATCCATTCCTTTGCGCGCGATGGTTCGCCGACTTCCAGTAGCATGTGCATCACGGCCTCATTCGCACCGCCGTGTAACGGACCTTTCAGCGACGCAATACCCCCGACCACGCCGCAATAGATATCCGCCATGCTCGACACAATGACCCGCGCCGTGAACGTGGACGCGTTGAAGCCGTGCTCGGCGTAAAGGATCAGCGACACCTCGAACGCCTTCAAAATCTCAGCGGGCGGCACTTTGCCGAAGACCATGTGAAAGAAATTCGCCGCAAAACCGAGGTCGTTGCGCGGCGGGATGAACTCCTGACCTTTGCGATGACGATAGAACGCCGCGATGATGGTCGGAATCTTCGCCAGCATGTTCATGGAACGACGGAGGTTCGTTTCCGGGTCGCTCTTGCTGAGGTCCGGGTCTTCCGAGCCGAGGAAGCTGACCGCTGTGCGCACGACATCCATCGGATGCGCGGTGCGTGGCGATTTCTGAATGACTGCGACGAGTTCAGGACTCAAAGCGCGCAAGCTGCGGCCAAAAGCCTGAAACTCCGCGAGCTGCTGTGCGTTCGGCAATTCGCCGTGCCAGATGAGCCACGCGACCTCCTCGAAGCTGCAATGCTCCGCGAGTTCCTGCACCGGATAGCCGCGATAGACGAGCGAATTGATCTCAGGCATGACCTTCGAGATCGCGGTGGAATCCACAATCACGCCGTCGAGCCCTTGATGGATTGTCTCGTCGCTCACGACTACAATTTGAAATTGAACACGTCTTTGTCGAACTGCTCGTAATCCTTGTAGCGGATCAACTCGTAAAGCTCCGCGCGCGTCTGCATCGCCTTCAACAACGATTCCTGCGTGCCGTCGCTCTTGATGGTCGCAAGGCCGTCCTCGATTGCTTTCATCGCCAGACGAAGCGTGGTCACCGGATAAATCACAATGTTGAAACCGAAATCGGCCAGCTGCTTCGCCGTCAGCAATTTGCTTTTGCCAAACTCGGTCATGTTCGCCAGCAGTGGAACTTTGATGGCTTTGCGGAACTTCTCGAACTCGCCTTCGTCCGCCAGCGCTTCGGGAAAAATCGCATCCGCACCGGCGTCAATGTAAGCCTTCGCTCGCGCAATCGCGCCGTCCAGTCCTTCCACCGCTCGCGCATCGGTGCGGGCCATGAGGAGGAAATTTTTGTCGCGGCGCGCACCAACGGCGGCTCGAACTTTCTCAGCCATCGCCTGCTTTGTGACGAGCGATTTGCCATCGAGATGACCGCAACGCTTCGGATTCACCTGGTCTTCGAGATGGCAGCCACACAGGCCCGCGTCCTCAAGCGTGTTGATAGTGCGCGCCATGTTCAACGCTTCACCGAAGCCCGTGTCCGCATCGATGAGCGCCGGCAGATCCGTCGCCCGCGCAATCGCACCGCCGCGAGCCGCAACTTCTGGTAAGGTGGTCAGCCCGATGTCCGGAAGGCCCAGATCTGCCGCCAACGCCGCGCCGGAGACATACACACCATCGAAGCCTTGCTTTTGAATCGCCATCGCCACGAGCGGTGAGAAAGCGCCGGGCATGCGCAGCAGTTTGCCGGACGCCAGCGCCGCGCGGAATTCCTTGCGCTTGTCAGCTGCGGATTTGTCGGCTTGGAGCATGGTTAAAAGATTCCCCGCTGGTCGCGCACGGAGCAAGTCAGTTTGCCTGCGGGCAAAACGACATTCAGCTCGCCAATCTCCGCCGCGGTCAATTGCGGCAGTCGTTGGACAAGTTGCAGGAAGCGCTTCGATTCATCGGCAGCGACCAGCCCTTCCGTCAGTGTTTCAAACTTGCGAATGTAATCAGCGCGGCCAAACGGTTTCGCACCGAGTGGATGCGCGTTTGCCACGGCGATTTCGTCCACGAGTTTCTTGCCGTCGTTAAAGGTGATTTCGACGCGACCGCCAAAGGCTTTTTCCTTCGGGTCAATCGAATGATAGCGGCGCGTCCACTCAGCATCTTCTCGCGTCGTAATCTTCTTCCAGAGCGCGACCACCTCAGGATGCCTCGCAACTTCGGGTGCGTAGCTTTTGACGTGATGCCAGAAGCCGGTGTGCAGCGCGGCGGCAAAGATGAACATGATGCTGTGGTCGAGCGTCTCGCGGCTGGCGTTCGGGTCGGACTTCTGCGGGTCGTTCGCGCCCGTGCCGATAACGAAATGCGTGTGGTGACTCGTGTGGATGACAATCTCGCGGATGGCTTGCAGGTCGGCGATTTGTTTGCGCAGCTTGAACGCGAGGTCGATCCACGCCTGCGCCTGATATTCGGCGGAATGTTCCTTCGTGTAGGAATCGAGGATTGCACGGCAGGGCTCGCCGGACGCGGGCAGCGGCACATCATAGCTCGCGCTTTTACCGCCGAGCATCCAAGCGATGACGCTGTCCTCCCCCTCGTAAATCGGCGACGGACTTTTCTCGCCGCGCATCGCACGGTCCACGGCCTCAATGGCGAGCTTGCCGGCGTGTGCGGGCGCGTAGGCTTTCCAACTGGAAATCTCGCCCTTGCGCGATTGGCGCGTGGAAAAACCGACGTGCACCGCCTGCTGAACCGCCTGATAAATCGTGTCGGTGTCGAGGCCGAGCATCGCGCCGATGCCGGCGGCGGCGGACGGACAGAGATGCGCGATGTGATCCTTCTTGTGCTCGTGCAGGCAGATCGCGCGCACGAGGTCCATCTGAACTTCGTAGGCGACGACAAGGCCACGCAGCAGTTGCGCGCCGGTGCAGCCGCATTGCTGTGCCACGGCGAGCAGCGGCGGGATGTTGTCGCCGGGATGCGAATAATCCGCAGCGAGAAAGGTATCGTGCATGTCGAGCTCGCGCACGGCGACGCCATTGGCCCACGCGGCCCACTCACAATCGAATCGCTGCTCACTCGAGACGCCAAACAACGCCGCGCCCTTGCCACGCGGATGCGCGAGCGCCTGCGTCCGCGCATTGGCCACTGGCTCACGGTTGATGGCGGCGATGGCCACGGAAGCGTTGTCGATGATGCGATTGATCACCATCTCGCCCGCCGCCGGATCGATCACCGCCTTGTCCGTCGCGACGGCCGCAATCTTCCAGGCAAGCTGCTCCGTCTTTGGCAGCGGAACTTTGGACGGATAGACTTTGACGTGGTGGGTGATCATCCCGGTTAGAAATGGCTCGGCTTGCGGGCGAGGAATTTTCCGTGGCCGTGTTTGCCGACGAATTTTCCATCGCGCACGGCGACTTTGCCACGCACCGTGACGACGCTCGGACGACCTTCGAGTCTCCAGCCTTCGAATGCGCTGTAGTCGAGGTTCATGTGTTGGGTTTTCACGGAAATTTTGCCGCGATAGTTCGGGTCATAAACCACGAGGTCCGCGTCGGCGCCGGGCTGGATCGTGCCTTTGCGCGGGAAGAGGTCGAAAGTCTTCGCGACCTGCGTGCTGAGCACGTTCACGAACGTATGCAGGTCGATCTTGCCGGTCTTCACGCCGTAGGTGTAGAGCAGGTTCACCCGTTCTTCGAGCGACGGAATGCCGTTCGGAATTTTCGTGAAATCATTTTTGCCCATCTCCTTCTGCTTGCGGAAATCGAACGGCGCGTGGTCGGTGGCGACAGTTTGCACGAGCCCATCGCGCAGTCCGTTCCAAAGGACTTCCTGATTTCGCTTATCGCGCAGCGGCGGGGACATGACGTATTTCGCGCCCTCAAACTTCGGCAGCTCGGCGTAGGTTTTATCGAGCGTGAGATATTGAATGAGCGTCTCGACGCCGACGCGCACGCCGCGTTGACGGGCAGCAACGGCTTCGGCCAACGCTTCTTTGCAACTCAGGTGAACGATGTAAGTCGACGCGCCGGTGAGTTCGGCGAAGGTCATCAAGTGATGCACGCCCTCGGCCTCGACCTGAACGGGCCGACTCGGCTCGTGGAAACCCGGACCGGTCTTGCCGGCGGCGATGAGTTCCTTGCAACGTTCGCTGACGAGCGTCTCGTTCTCGCAATGCGCGGTGACGATGACGCCGAGTTCCTTCGCCAGCTTGAGCGTGCGATACAGCTCGGTGTCATCCACGCCGAATGCCCCTTTGTAGGCGAGGAACACTTTGAACGAGCTGATGCCGCGCTTCACGATCTCGCGGAGCTGCCTCTCGGTCGTTTCATCGAACTTCGTCACGCCCATGTGGAAAGTGAAATCGCACGCCGACTTGCCTTCGGCCTGGCCCATCCACAGCTCGAAACTTTTCAGCGCGTCGTCTTTGCGCGCCGGGCAGCACATCTCGATGAGCGTGGTCGTGCCGCCGACCAGCGCGGCCTCGCTGCCGGTGATGTAATCGTCCTTTGAGAACGTGCCCATGAATGGCAGGTAGATGTGGACGTGCGGATCGATGAAACCGGGGAAGACGAACTTGCCTTTGGCGTCGATGACCTCTGCGCCTTTCGGCGGCGTGATGCCGCGGTCGATTCTCGTGATGGTTTCGTTCTCGCACAGGATGTCGGCCACGTAGCGTTCGCTAGCGGTCACGATCTCACCGTTCTTGATCAGGAGGCTCATAGTTTTGAGACAGGATTAACAGAATTCACAGGATTCGAATTCGGACCCGATAAAATCCTGCACAATCCTGTGAATCCTGTCCTTATTTTTTCTCCGTATGCCAGATATCACCTTCGCCGTAGCTGAACCAGCGGCTCGTGGTGACTTTCAACTGCGTGAAGAACTGCACGCCTTCCTTGCCCTGCATGTGCAGGTCGCCGAAGAACGATCCGTCCCAGCCGTTGAACGGAAACCACGCCATCGAGGCGGGCACGCCAATGTTGATGCCGACCATCCCGGCTTTCACGCGATGCTTGAATTCGCGCGCCGCCTTGCCGCTGCGCGTGAATATGGATGCGCCGTTGCCATAACAGGATTTGTTCGCTAGTTCGATGGCGTGGTCGAGGTCTTCCATGTGCATCACATTCAGCACGGGGCCGAAGATCTCCTCCTTCGCCACGGTCATGTCGCGCTGGACGTGGTCGAGGATGGTGGCGCCGACATAAAAACCATTCGGCGCTTCGCTAACTTTCACGCCGCGTCCGTCGGCAGGAATCTTCGCGCCCTCCTTCACGCCGGCTTCGATGAGTTGCAACACGCGGTCGCGATGCTGGCGCGAGATGACGGCGCCCATGTCCGGCTGTGCATCGCGATCGGTCGGACCGACCTTGATGCGCTTCGTGGCCTCGATGAGCGTGGGGAAAACGGTCTTCTCCGCGCCGTGAACAAGCACCGCTGTCGAGCCAGCCATGCAACGTTCGCCCGCGCAACCGAACGCCGCCTCAATGACGCCGCGCGTGGAATTCTCCACATCCGCGTCGGGCATGATGATGACGTAATTCTTCGCGCCGCCGTTCGATTGGACGCGTTTGCCGTGCTTGGTGCCCACCTCGTAGATGTAGCGCGCGATGGGCGTCGAACCGACGAACGAAATCGCTTTCACCTTCGGATGCGTGAGCAATGCGTCCACGACTTCGCGTCCGCCATGAACGATGTTCAACACGCCTTTCGGCAATCCGGCCTTCTCGAGCAGCTTGGCAATCTTGATCGCCGTGAGCGGCACTTTCTCGCTCGGCTTGAGGACGAACGTGTTGCCGCAAGCGATGGCGATGGGATACATCCACAGCGGCACCATGGCGGGAAAGTTGAACGGCGTGATGCCGACGCAAACGCCGAGCGGCTGGCGGATTGCTTCGCAATCGATGCCGCGCGCGACGTTCTCCAGCACTTCGCCCATCATCAGCGACGAGACGCCAAGTGCGAACTCGACGACTTCCATGCCGCGCTTCACGTCGCCGCGCGACTCGACGAGCGTCTTGCCGTGCTCGCGGGTGTTGCAGCGGACGATGTCCTCGAAGTTGTCTTCGAGCAGCATCTTGAAGCGCGCCAGAATGCGGACGCGCTCGACGACGGGCGTTTGCATCCACGCGGGGAAGGCGGCTTGCGCGGCTTCCACTGCGGCATTCACGTCCGCCGCAGTGCCGACGGGACATTCGGCGATGATCTCGCCGATGGAGGGATTGAAAACAGGTGTGACAGCGGCTTTGGATTCAATCCATTCGCCAGCGATGAAGTAGGGGCAGGGTTCGAGTTGGGGCATAACATTTACCACGGAGACGCAGCGACGCGGAGGAGGAATCACTCAGCGCCTCCGCGCCTCTGCGGTTTAATTCATTGTGTTCAGCGGGACAACGCTTGGGATTGTTTCACGAAGTCGTCGCCGGTCCATTCACCGTCGGCTTGGACCATCTTCTTCGCGGGGGCGGCAGCAGCGGCGGCTTTCTGTGCCGCTTTGCGTTCGGTCTGGCGTTTGACGAGATCGGCGTGCGTGGTGAAATACGGCAGCGCTTTGCCTTTGAAATCCGCGAGCGTATTGAACTTGTGCTTGTCCATGAACGCCAGCAGCTGTTCGCACATCGGCTTCACGTGTTCGTAGCCGAACTTCATCACGCCGGTGCAGACTTGCACGGTGTCGCCGCCGAGCAGGATGAACTCCGCCGCGTCGTTGCCGGTCTCGACGCCACCAATCGCGGAGAGCGAGCGTCCGGGGAATTCGTGCTCAATCAATTTGGCGACTTCCATGACCATGCGCAGCGCGATGGGCTTCACGGCGCGCGAGGAATAACCGCCGGGCGTCGTGTAACCTTCCACGCTCGGCTCGGGCCGAAGCGTTTCCAGATTCACGCCGATCACGCTGCGGATCGTGTTGATGGCTGCAATGCCATCCGCACCGCCGCGCAACGCCGCGCGTGAAGGATCTTCGATGTGCGTGATGTTCGGAGTCATCTTCGCCCAGAAGGGAATCTTGGTGGCGCTCTTCACCCAGCCGCATACCTCTTCGAGTATGTCGGGGTCTTGGCCCATCGCCGCGCCCATCTTGCGTTCGGGCAAACCGTGCGGGCAGGAGAAGTTCAATTCGAACGCATCGACGCCGCAGGCCTGACAACGCTCAACGAGTTCCACCCACCGGTCTTTCGCATATTCCTCCATGATGGAAGCGATGAGCACGCCGTCGGGGTGCATGTCTTTACACTTCTTGAATTCATCCTCCCACAGCTTGAACGGCCGATCGCTGATGAGCTCGATGTTCTCCCAGCCGATGATTTCCTTCCCGTCGGTGGAATGCAGCTTGCCGTAACGCGGCGTGACGTTGATCACTTTGCTCGCGTCGAGTGAAACGGTCTTCGCGATGACCGCGCCCCAGCCTTCCTTGAACGCGCGAGAGATGACGTTGAGATTCGTGCCGGGCGGTCCGGAGCCGATGACGAAGGGGTTGGGAAGTTTGAGACCGTCAACGGTCGTGGCGAGGGTAGGCATGGTTTGACCTTTCGTTTATTTGGTTGAAGGAAAATGAGCGGCAACCGAGAGGCGTGGGGAGCCGTGCTGGCTGGCCTCTGATTCTGCCGGTCCGAGTCGTGGACTGATGGGCATATTGTTTTGCCGCGCCCTGTGCGCAGCCAAGTCTTCTATTCGTAGTTGTAGTCTAGCCATCCCTCTTTAAAGTGGAAGCAGTAAAAAATCAAATGCGGTAAATTATATGGGAACCTTGCTGAACCCCAAACGCACCGTCGCCGAGCTCAAGGAACTTCGCCAACTCACCGGCGACGACAACGGCGCCCAGCGCGTGGCGTTTACGCTGACGTGGGTCAAAGCGCGCGAATGGTTTCAGAAAAAACTCGAAGCTCTGCCGGTCGAAATCCATCGCGACGCCGCCGGGAATCTTTGGACTACCTTGCGCGGTGAATCGGAGAAATGTTTGCTCATTGGCGGGCACATCGACTCTGTGCCGAATGGCGGTTGGCTCGACGGCTGCCTGAATGTCGTGGCGGGCATTGAGATCCTTCGCCGCATCAATGCGCAATACCACGGCAGGCCGCCGGTCACGGTGCGGCTGGTGGATTGGGCGGATGAAGAAGGCGCGCGCTTCGGCAAGAGCCTGTTCGGATCGTCCGCGTGCTCCGGCAATCTCGACATGAACGAAGCGCGCGGCCTCGTGGACAAGCAGGGCATCAAGCTGCCGGATGCGTTGAAAAATGTAGGCATCGATTTCGAACGCGTGAGGGACAGCGGCAAGGAACTCAAGAACGCCGCCGCTTACATCGAGTTGCACATCGAGCAAGGGCCGGTGTTGCTCGACCTCGATTTGCCGTTGGGCGCGGTGCTCGGCACGTTCGGCGTCGAGCGGCATGCCATCACATTCCACGGGCAGGCCGCACATTCCGGCAGCACGCCGATGAACCGCCGCAAGGACGCCTTCCTCGCCGCCGCGAAGATGAGTTCCGAGATATACGAGATCGCCAAGCGCAGCGGGAATGGCGTTTGCACCATCGGCTCCTGCACCACCAAGCCGGGCATCGTGACCAGCGTCGTCGAGGAATGCCGCATCACGCTCGACCAACGCCATCTCGACCCAGCGAAGCTCGCCACGATGTTGGCCGAGGCGAAGGCCGCGAGTGAACGTTTCGCCAAGGAAGGCAACGTGCGCGTTTCGTGGGAGCGCATCTGGCAAATCGCGCCGCGCCCGTTCAACAACGACCTCGTCGCGCTTTGCGATGAATCCATACACGAGACCTGCGGCGTATCACATCGTTTGCCGAGCGGTCCATTGCACGATGCCGCCGAAGTCGCGGCCGCCGGCGTGCCGACCGTGATGATGTTCGTCCAAAGCCTCCACGGCATCAGCCACAACAAGATCGAGGATACGAAGGAAGAGCACCTCGAACTCTGCGTCACCGCATTCGACAAGCTGGCCGAGAAGGCGATGCGATGGATTCAGGGTCAGGGTTGATCTGCGGCTGGTCGGCTGCGGCATAAATCCATTGCCAGACGAGGCTGCGTTGGCAACATGGGCTCGTGAATTTCCCGACGGCCAGACGGAACTCCAGCAGCGGCTTTTCGCTCGTCGAGTTGCTCATCACGCTCGTGCTCATCCTGATCATGGTTACAATGCTTTACGGCTTCGGTTCGCGCAGCCATCAGAAGACGCAGAAGGTGGCGTGTGAAAAGAATCTCCAGAACATCTACCTCGCGCTCGACATCTATTCGAAGGAGAACAACGGTGCTTTGCCGGCGGCCACGAACGCGCAGACGAGCGAAGCGCCGCTGTCGTTGCTGGTGCCACGTTACACAGTCGCCTCGGAGATTTTCATCTGTCCTGGCAGCAAAGACAACAAGCTGCCCAACGGAGAGTCGTTCGCGGATCGTCGCATCAGCTACGCATTCCTGATGGGGCGGCGATTGACGGATCAAGGCGGCATCTTGATGAGTGATCGACAGATTGATTCGCGTCCCAAGTCTGCTGGGGAGGAGGTGTTCTCCACCACGGGCAAACCGCCCGGGAACAATCACCACAAATACGGCGGCAACTACCTTTTCATCGATGGGCACACCGAATCATTTGGCACGAAGGCGCCATTTGTGATTTCGTGGCCAACAAATGTGACTTTCCTGAATCCCAAGAAGTGACCAAACCATGAAGATCCAGTGCGCCTGCGGAACAAAAGTGGCATTCGATGTGACGCCCGAAATGGCGGTGAACCCGGTGCAGTGCGTCTGTCCGTCTTGCGGCACTGATAACTCAGCGATGGTGAACCAGCTCATTCGTCAGGAGTTGGGAGTCTCAAGCGCACCTTCCGTTCCAGTCGCACAAATCATCCCCACAGCGACTCCGGTTCCGTCGGCTCCACCCCCGTCGGTGCGAATTGCCACGCCGATTCCGACAGTGGCTCCCGTTCCCACGGAACAGCTGGTGGCCCCGGCGCCGGTTGCTATCACGAAGCCTGCGATACGTATGGTAACACACGCAGCCGCTGCGAATACCGTTGCGGCTCCCGCACCATCGGACCCGCTGGGGCGTGAGTTCTGCACGAAACATCCGCAGAAGGAAGTGGTTCACAAGTGCCTCGTGTGCGGGAAGGCGATGTGTCCCGAGTGCATGTCCCTGTTTGGTTACGTGTGTTCGCCGCTGTGCCGGAACAAGGCGGACACGCGCGGCATGGATATTCCCGTCTATGAACTTCAAAAGAGCATCATCGAGCGGAAGCGCTGGCGGAAGATCGGGCTTATTGGCTGCAGCATCGGCGCCGTGGTTGCGCTGTTGGTTGGATTCTGGGGCTGGTATGCGTGGTGGGGGTGCCGTCCCAAAGTGGCTTACACCTTCAAGTTCCCCGAGAAGGCCAAGTCCGGAGAAGTGCAGCTTGCCGGGCCAAACGACTTGGTTTACCTGCATGGCGCAGAGTTGGGGCGGATCGATATGAAGCGGCCCACGCCGGTTTGGACGGTGGTGTTGGTGGATCGCAAGAACTTTGCGGCACAGGCAGAGCAGGCCGTGGTCGCGGCGAAAAAGGCGAAGGACAAATATGTCGATGAAACGGGCGAGACTGATTTTCGCGTGCCATCGGTGGATGGGGTGATGGACGACATGGTGGAGATGGCAACGGCCTCGTTGCGGCTGCATATCGCGGGTCAGAATGTCTGGGTCGGTTCGGGCGATTCGTTGACCCGTTACGATTGGCAGTCCGGCAAGCCTGACAAGACCGTGAAGCTTCCCGATGGTGGTTACGGGTTGCATCGCAAGGGTGACGAGTTGGTCCGGACTGAGTTGGCGGACGACGGCTTGAACGAAACGGTGCAGCACATCAGTTTGATCACCGGAGAAATCACGAAGGAGACCACGAGCAAACCAGTGCCGGAGAAGTTGATCGCGCTGCTGACGAATTCACCCGCTGCCACTGGAGCCAAGTCGGCTGTTGCTGCCAACAAATCGCGCACCAAGACTTCAACCAATCTCATCGCGGCCGTTACCGCGAAAGTCACTGCCGCGAACAAGGCGCGCAGCCTGAGCGCCGAGCTGGACCCGCAGAAGATCGCCGATAATGCCGGCAGCATGTCCTATGCTGGCAAGCTGGCGCTGCCGGTGTTGATCGCGAATGCGCGGAACCAACAACGCATTGCCGCCGAGTTGGCTGAACAAAACGGCCGGGCTCCGTCTCCGCCTACGGAACTTGAAAAAGCCATCGATGAATGGGATGCGACTCAAGTCATGCCAGCTGCGGATGGACCGGTGATGTTCACGAAGATTCTGCTGGAGCGAAAACTGGTTTCGCGTGAGGCGATGAAGGCGCCGCCGAAAAAATCCGCACTCGACGGCAACGTGTCCGCAGCAAACTCAATGGAGGTCGCTAACGAGATGCTGAACGAGATGCAGCGCGAGCGCGGTTCGAAGGTGGTCGAGGACCAGAGCCGCTATCAGGTGACGGTGAAGCGTGCGGGCTCCGGCACGCCAGTCTGGACCTCCGAGGTCGCTGGGCCGCCGGCGTTGCATCCTTTGAAGACGGTGGACATCGTCACGGCCGGCACTACGGCCATCGCGCTTTCGCATGACAACAAGGAACTGTGGAAAGCGGCGATGAATTATCCGGTGGCCGGAGGCAGTGGCGCTTTTGATGTGGATGAGGAGCAGACCTTCATCGGTGACGGAATCGGGCCATGCGTCGAGCATGGCGACGCAATTTTGATCTTCGACCAAGGATCGCTGGCGGCATTCGACCGCGTGACGGGTAACGCGCGTTGGCGTCTGCCGTCCGTCGGTATCAGCGGATTGTGGTTTGATCAGAAAGGGGCGATTTACGTGAACACGACAACCGCCGGTCCGGACAGCATCCGTTACTCGAAACAAATTGACCTTGGTAAACAAACTCTGTCTCAAATCATCAAAGTTGACCCCAAGACCGGAAAGACGATTTGGAGCCGCGAAGGCGCGAAGCACATCGCCTACATGTGGAAGAACAATATCTACACGACCGACGCGTCGCCCGGTAGCGACCCCGACGGCGAGGGACTGGGGACGATTTCGGGCGTGGTGGAACCAGCCTTCGTGCGCATTCGCCGTATTGACGCCGGGAACGGCAGCGTTGTTTGGGAGCACACCGAGAAGCGGTGCCCGCTCGATATGCACTTCCACGAAAACACGATTCAGCTCATGTTCCGAAAGGAAGTGCAGCAGCTAAAGATTTGGACGCTTTGAAGCGTCCTAGGCTTCCACTTTGCCGGAGAGAACGTCGCGCACGTCGATCGCTTCCATGCCCGCGCTGCGGATGGCTTGCATGCCGAGGTCGGTGTCTTCGTAGGCGCGGCAGAGTTTCGGCGCCACGGCGATGCGGCGGGCGGCTTCCAGGAAGATATCCGGTGCGGGCTTTTGGTGCACCACGTCCTCGCTCGTCACGACGGCTTTGAACAGACGGCGCAGGTTGAGGTGTTCCATCACCTGTTCGATGACGCGATGCGTGCCGCCGGTGGCAACGGCCATGGGCAGCTTTTCGTGATGACGATGGGCGACATCCACGATCTCAGGGATGACCTTCACTTCGGGCAGCCGCGCGAGGAAGGCGAGTTCCTTCTCTTTTGCGATGGCGAGATGGTCCACGGTGCGCCCCTGTTCGGCGGCGAGCATCTTGATGATGTCGCGCGAAGGGACGCCGCCGAGCGAGTAAAGCCGTTCGCGCGTCAGGTTGAAGCCGTGACGTTGGGCGATGATTTCCCACGCCTGCCAATGCAACGGCATCGTGTCAGCCAGCGTGCCGTCGAAGTCGAAGATCAATCCTTGCGGATGCATGTCGGCGCTTCGTATGCCGGAAGCGGGGCGGCGGCGCAAGGGAAGTTGTGTGCGGTCTGAATTTGGAACCCAGGAAATCAGGAGCGCTGCGCCTCGGTTTTCATTCCTGATTTCCAAATTGGCCGTTGGCTCAATTCGCCGAGTTCTCGTTCCGCGCCGCCTTGTTCTTGGCGCGTTGCTCGTTGAAGAAATTCAGCAGCAGTTGACGGCATTCCTCTTCGCGGACGCCTTTGGTGATGTCGGCCTTGTGATTCAGGCCGGGGAATTGAAGCAGGTTCAACGCGCTGCCGGCCGCGCCGCCCTTCGGATCGCTCGCGCCGAACACCACGCGCCCAAAGCGCACATGCACGATGGCGCCGGCGCACATGGGGCAGGGCTCCTTCGTGACGTAGAGCGTGCAATCGTTCAGGCGCCAGTCGCCGACGGCTTCCTCGGCGGCGGTGATGGCCAACATCTCGGCGTGTGCTGTGGCGTCCTTGAGCAGCTCCACCTGATTGAACGCCCGCGCGATGATGCGCCCCTCGCGCACGACCACCGCGCCGACGGGCACTTCCTCCGCCTCGTAAGCGCGCAATGCCTGCCGCAGCGCCTCACCCATGAAGTAGTGGTCGCTTTGCAGGTCTATGATCGGTTCGTCCATTTACAATGATGGTAGCAGCCGACGTGAGGAGGCTCACTCTGAAAAACCGGGGAGTTAAAGCCTTCTTGCGTCGGCATCTACCGCGGATTGCTCAAGCGTCCACTCATTCCTTCCGCCTTCATAGCAATCGCAATGCGCCGCGAAAAACCCGCCGCGATGCTGCCAGAACATGGGCCAAATGGTTTCGATGTCCGTCTGGGGAATGTGCAAACCCGCAATCGCCGAGCGCGGGAAGAATTCAAAGCGGCCCTCCTTCATCGGCGGCGGCAATTGCGTGAGCCGCGGCTTCACCTCGAACAAAAACATCAGCCAGTGCGCCGTGCCCTGGTAACCGTGTTCGCTGATGAGTCCGGTGAGATGCAAGTCGCGCGGCGCGAGTTGCAGGCCGATTTCTTCATGCGCTTCGCGGCAAGCGCAGGCGTAGGGCGATTCGCCGGTGTCGGTCTTGAGTTTGCCGCCGGGCGGGCTCCAGAAGCCTCGATTTGGTTCCTGCGCGCGCTCGAGCAGGAGGATTTCATCGCGCTCGTTGAAGCAGTAGAGCAGGGTGGAAATCTTGTAAGGCAGCGCCATGCGCACAGTGAAGCAGGCGAAAGGAAAAGCTCCAAGCTCCAACATCCAAGCCCCGGAGAAACACGAAACCTCAAGAACCAAACCGGGCACCAAAGTTGCAGTTTGAAACTTGGATGGTGGAGCTTCACTTCCCGACGCAATACAGCTTCCCCGTCGTGCGAATGAAAAGATCGCCGCCGCTCACGGCAATGGTCGCGCGCGTGTCGCGATCACCGGCATCGCCCATCATGACGCGGTGAAGGATCTTGAACTCGTCGCCGGCGCTTACCACGAACACTTCGCCCGAGTGACTTTGGAAATAGAGCTTCCCGTCCGCCGCCGTGGGCGAACCTTCAATCTTCGCGCGGCTGTCGAGCTGGCCGATCCAGTCGGACTTGCCGGTCGCCGGGTCAACCCGCGCGATCGCGCGCTTGTCGCTATTGAGCACGTAGAATTTCCCGCGGTAGAAAGTCGGCGTGCTGACGTCGCTGGAGACTTCGCGTTCCTCGCTCTTCCAAGCCAACGCGTCATCCGAGAGCGTGCCTTTGCCGCCGAGCTTCACGGCGTAAGCCGGCGCACCCTTCGGCGCGAGCGCGAGTGCCACCTTTCCATCCGTCACCGGCGACGGCACCAAGCGCCAGTGGCCAATGCGCGTGGGATTCCACGTGCCCCAGCGCCAGAGCTCTTTGCCGCTCGAAGCATCGTGGCCCGTGATGCAATCGGCGCCAGCGATGAGCAATTGCAAAGCCCCATCCCGCGTCACCGGAATCGGCGTGCTGTAAGCCTCCTTCGATTCCGCGCGCGCGTCGCCGCTCGGACGAACGTGGCGCCAAAGTTCCTTGCCCGTCGCCGGCTCCAACGCGAGTAGATACGACTCAATCGGACCGTCCGTGCGCCCACGGCCATTGACCGGCACGTCGCGTTGCAACACTTGGATGAAGAGCTGGCCGTCCACAATGGTCGGGCTTGCGCTGTAAGTCCATTGATAGGCGAACGGCCCGTAATCCTTCTCCAGATTGCGCGACCAAAGCTGCTTCCCGGCGAAGTCGAACGCCGCCAGCGCGCCGTTGCCGTAGAGGAACGCGACCACTTTGCCATCCGTCACAGGCGACGGCGATGCGTAGTTGCTTTTGTCATCCTTCGCGAAGCTTTGGGCAATTTCCTTTCGCCAGAGTTCCTTGCCGGTATTGCGATCGAAAGCCAGCGCGAGCAGCGAGCGCGTCTTCAAATCCGTCGAGCTGATGAACACGGCGTCGCCGGAGACTATGGGCGTGGCGGCGGATGGCCCGGGTATGTCGGCGGACCATTTCACATTATTCGTGGGCGAAAATTCGGTGGGCAGGGCGGTCTCAGGCGAACTGCCATTGAATTCCGGTCCGCGCCAATGAGGCCAGTCCGCAGCGGAAACGGCGAATGAAATCGCTACGGCGAGTGCGAGCAACGTGGATTTCATGAAGCCCATCCTTGCCTGCTTTCGCCAGTGGGGCAAGCGGTAGATTGTGCTTGTCTGCTAATTCCCTGTCTTCAATTCCACCACGTCGTGCGGGGCGGCTTCTTTCATGCCGGCGGGGCTGACGCGGATGTAGCGGGCTTTCTCGCGGAGTTGCGCGAGGTTCGCGGCGCCGAGATATCCCATGCCACTTTGGATGCCGCCGATGAGTTGCGAGAGGACGAGGTCCACCGAGCTGGTGACTTCCTTGAGCGCTTCGATGCCTTCGGCGGCGACTTTGCGCGTGGCGTCCTTTTTGTCGTGGCCGTAACGCGCGGCGGAACCGGCCTTCATCGCGGCGAGGCTGCCCATGCCGCGATATTGCTTATACATCTTGCCGCCGATTTCCATGATCTGGCCGGGCGCCTCAGGGCAACCGGCGAGCAGGCCGCCGCAAATCACCGACTGCGCGAGGGTCAGCGCCTTCACGAGGTCGCCGGACTTGGTGATGCCGCCGTCGGCGATGATGCTGACGCCTTTCTTGGCAGCGGCACGCGAGGCGACGTAGAGCGCGGTCAATTGCGGGATGCCCACGCCCGCAACGACGCGCGTGGTGCAAATGGAGCCGGGGCCCTGGCCGACTTTGATGACGTTCGCACCAGCGTCGGCGAGAAATTCCACACCCGCCGCGCTGGTGACGTTGCCGGCGATGATGGGCAGTTGCTTGAATTCGCTGCGAATCATCTTCACCGTCTCGCCAACGCCTTTGCTGAAACCATGAGCCGTCGAGACGGCCACGACATCCACGCCGCGTTCGACGAGCCCGCCGACGTGTTGGAGGATGCGGTCGCGGTCGAGTTCGCCGAAGGCATTGCGCGTGGCGCTGACGGCGGCACCGCAGAGCAGGCGGAACTGTCCGTCGCGTGCAGGCCTGAATTGAGCCTGCTTCTCCTGCGTGATGCGCTCGACGTCGCTGATGGTGAAGAGGCCGTGCAGATGGTCCTTGTCGTCCACGACGAGCAATTTGTGGATGCCGGGGTTGTCGGTGAAAAATTTATCGGCTGCGGCGATGGGATTGGAGCCGAGGTTTTTCTTGTTGATGGTCTGAACCTGTTTCCGGGGCGTGAGTGATTCGGAAACTTTGCGCGCGGCGTAGCGTTGCTTGACCACATGGCCGGGCAGCAGGCCGACGAGTTTACCGGCGGCATCCACGACGGGGAACGTGCGGAAATCGAAACGCTTTTTGTCGATCATCTCAAGCACGTCGCCGATGAGTTCGTCGGGGGAAACTTGGATGGGCTCCTGGATCAAGCCGTGGATGTGATTCTTCACGCGGCTGACTTCGTGGAGCTGTTCCTTCTCGGACATGTTGTAATGGATCAGGCCGAGCCCGCCGTTGAGGGCCATCGAGATGGCCATGCGGGATTCAGTCACGGTATCCATGTCCGCCGAGATGACGGGGATGTTCAGCTGGAGGCCGTCGGCCAGATTGGTGGCGAGTTGGGTGTCGCGCGGGAGGACTTCGGAATAGAGCGTGGCCAGCGTGACATCATCGTAGGTCAGGGCGGTGCCGGCTTGGGCGGGGAAGAACGTATCCGCGGCGAGGTAAAACTGCGAATCGAGGGCGTTGGGCTTGGACGTAGCTGCCATGCGCGAAAATGCCTGACTTACCCGATAAATGGCAAGATTTTCCCCGGAATCAGGCGAAGAAAAGGCTTTATTGACGGTCAGGGAGCGGTAAGCTACGAATATCCCGCTGAGAGAAGTTCTCCGGCGAAAAAGTATGAAGACAAAATTCCTGCTCCTAGTGGCATCCACAGTGATCGCCGCGAATCTTGTTGCCGAGGACAAGGTGGCTGTCCCCAACTACAAAAAAGACCTTTCTTCGGTCACAGTGCTGGAGATGCCTGCCAAGGCCGCCGGTCTTGTGGCTCAGGCACCCGCCAAGGACCGAGCGGTGGTCACGTCCGCAGTGGTCAAGAGCGTAGCTGCGATCAAGGTGACAGCCTTGCCAGCCACGGTCGGGGCGATTGCGAAGTCTTCACCAGACATGGCTGCAACTGCGGCAGCGGTGGCAACCTCCGTCGAGCCAAAACTCGCGGTTGACGTTTCCAAGGCGGCGGCAGCTTCGGCGCCGACCAAGGCAGGTGAAATTGTGGCGGCGGTTTGCAAGGTGTTGCCGGAGAATTTCCGCAATGTTGCCGCGATCGTCGCCAAGATTGCCCCCGATCAGGCGAAGCAGATTCTCGCGGGCGTCGGCACGGCCATCCCGCGCCTCGCACCGTTCATCAATCAGGCAGGGGTCGGCGCGACTGGTGCCCTCGACGTGGCTGCAATTTTAGCTCATGCAGAATCTCTTGCGGCCAGCAGCACGACGACGGCTGCGACCACTTCTGGCAATACATTGACGCCCCGCCCGCCGAGCGTTGGTTCGCCCTACAATCCGCTCCCCACCGGAACACCGACGACGGGTTCGGTGACGAACTCCGGGACCGTGCCGGGCGGTGGCCGCGATTACACGCCGCCGTGATTCCAAGCTGATTTCAAAAGAGCCGGGAACCGTTTGGTTCCCGGCTCTTTTGTTTGCTGGTCCACTTGCTAGCTGCGCCGCTTTTTGCGAGCTTCGCGCATGCGATACTTTTTTCTGGCGGCGGCTTTGACCGCAGTTTCATGGGTGGGTGCGGCAGAGCTGCGGTTTGATTTCGGTGCCACGCCCGTCGGCTCGATGCCGACGAACTTCCACAGCGTGGCTGCCGGAGACGGCAAGTCTGGCAACTGGCGTGTCCAGATGGATGAGGTGCCGCCGACGCTTGCCCCGCTCACGACGCAGGCCCCCGCCAACACGCGGCGCGCAGTGCTGGTTCAGACCGCGCAGTCGATGGCGGATGAGCATTTTCCGATGCTGGTCTTCGACGGTGAATCGTTTGCGGATTTCACGCTGACCACCCGATTTA
>JBEGQI010000127.1:0-6748 GCA_041181065.1 Verrucomicrobiota bacterium
ATTGCCGCCCAGGTTCAAGCCACCTTCCGTGAAGCGGTCAGCGCCCAGCTCGACGTGCGCGAACTCATCATCCATTTCCCCACCTTGAAGATCACCGCCCGTGAGTTGCGTGGTGGAGCCCTGATCTTCTTCTTTCCGATCAACCAAGCCAGCGTCACTGGCAAATACTCCCGTATATGAACACCAAAGCCCTCGAAGAACTAGTCCAGCACGTCGAGAACTACATCGAGTGCCTGAAGCAATTCAATCAATTCGCCAACCTCGCCCGCGCGAAGAAATTCTCCGCCGAGGAAGAAAATCACTTCCTCGAAGTGAAAAGCGTGCTCGTCCAGGAACTCGAACTCATCCTCGCAGCCATCGAAGCCAGCCCCACCACGCGCGAAGATGTCCACACGCTGGTCGGCGCAGCGCCCTCACTCCGTTTCCTGAGCGAATCGCAGGACGGCGTCATCCGTAACATCGAGGGTCAATGGCACCGAGTTTACATGAACTGGCAATCCATCCTCGGCCAGCTCAAGGTCCAGCTCCAGGCCGACGACAACAAGTCCGCCCTCGCCTCGCTCTTCAGCCGCGGCAAAGCCAAGAAATAACTTCCTCATCCCTCAACACAACTCGCCGCCCGCTGGACAACCACCGGTCGGCGAGTTCCCATTTTGAGTGGCACCGCGGCGTCTCGCGGCTTGTTTCACGACAAGCGGCTTTGGTAGCCTGCCCACCATATGGGACGTCAATGGTTGCATGCCAAACGATTGGTCGCCGGCCTCAAAAAGGGCCGCACGACCAGCAAGCTTGTCCGCGAAATCATGGTCTCCGCCAAGATGGGCGGGCCGGATCCGGCCATGAACGCGCGCCTCTTCACCGCCATCGAAAAGGCGAAGAAGGAAAGCGTGTCCAAGGACGTCATCGACCGCGCGGTCAAAAAGGGTTCCGGCGCCGGTGACGAAAAGCTCGTCATGGAGCACGTGACCTTCGAAGGCAAGACGCCGCACGGCGTGCCGGTCATCATCGAGTGCTATACCGACAACGTGAACCGCACCGCACCTGAGATGCGGAAGATGTTCAAGGAAGGTGTGCTCGGCAACGCCGGCGCGAACAAGTTTCTTTTCGATCACGTCGGCCTCGTGGAAGCGCATCATCCCGACGCCAACACCGACCGCGAAGGCGCAGCCATCGAAGCAGGTGCGAACGAAGTCGAGACGTTGACCTCCGACCAGAACGACGACATTCCCGAAAGCGCATGCGGCGCGCGGTTCATTTGCGAACGCACTGCGGTTCACACCGTCGCCGAGTGGCTCAAGAGGAACGGCTGGACCGTGGTCACCAGCGAAATCGGCTACGTGCCGAAGCAATTCTCCGAACTCGATGACACCCAACGCGCCGCCGTCGGCGAATTCCTCCAGCAATTCGAGGATCACGACGACGTGCACCGCGTCTGGGCAGCGTTGAAGTAAGCCCCCGCCAACGGCAGACAAAAGTTTTTTGTCGGTAAGCCACCGTAACGGCACTCCTTTTTTTCAATTCATCTTGCAGAAACTTGGGGTTCATTATCCGCCATGACTGGCGTAACGTGTTCCCCGTGACTCCAACCAAGTTGAATTTTTTAGGCGTAGTCTGGCTAGTGGCTACAACCGGCTGCGCCACCACACTCGTGCCTTCAACCGCACCCGATGCTTGGGACCGCATGTCGCAAATCCTCGCGCGCATCCAGCCGCCGAAATTTCCCGACCGCGATTTCAAAGTCACCGAGTTCGGCGCGATTGCCGACGGCACAAATGATTGCACGGCTGCATTCGCCAAGGCCATTGCCGCGTGCAACGAAGCGGGCGGCGGGCGCGTGGTAGTCCCGCCGGGCACTTACCTCTCCGGCGCGATCCATCTCCGGAGCCAGGTGAACCTCCACCTCGCCAAGGGTGCGACGATCAAGTTCAGCACGGACCCGAAAAAGTTTCTCCCGCTCGTCTTCTCGCGCGACGTGGCGGAGATGATGAATTATTCGCCGTTCGTCTATGCCTTCGAGCAGCACGACATCGCCATCACCGGCGACGGCACGCTGGACGGGCAGGCGTCCAAAGGCGTGTGGTGGTCGTGGGTGAACAAGGAAAAGTCCGGCAAATCCGGTGAAGCGCTCGACGCCATGGGCGACAAGGAATTGCCGATCGCACAACGGGTGATGGGCGAAGGTCATTTCATCCGGCCGAACTTTGTGGAGCCGGTGCGCTGCAAGAACGTGCTCATCGAAGGCATCACCGTCACCGACTCACCGATGTGGATTTTGCATCCGCTTTACTCGACAAATGTGACGATCCGTGGCGTAACGGTGATTTCTCATGGGAAGAACAACGACGGTTGCGATCCGGATTCGTGCAAGGACGTGCTCATCAAGGATTGCACGTTCGACACGGGCGACGATTGCATCGCGGTGAAGGCGGGCAAAGGTCACGACGGTCGGCGCGTGAACATTCCGACAGAAGACGTGGTCATCCAAGGGTGCCGGTTCAAGGATGGTCACGGCGGTGTGACGATGGGGAGCGAGACTTCCGGCGGCATCCGCAATGTGTTCGCGGAGGATTGCCACTTCGACAGCACAGACCTCGACCAAGCGTTGCGCTTCAAGTCGAACCGCGCGCGCGGCGGGTTCATCCGCGACGTCTACATCCGCAACAGCACCATCAAGACGGCGCGCTTCGGCATCAACATGACGCTGAACTACGGAGCAAACGGGCCGAAGGATGGCAACTTCCCGCCGGTCGTGCGCGACATCGACATCCGCGATTGCGTCTTCGAGAACGTGCTCAAGCAGGCGGTGGTCATCTCCGGCGCGGACGCGGAAGCGCAGATCACGGACGTGACGATCGCGAACTGCACGTTCCCGGAACTGAAGACGCCCAACACCATCACGAACGCGGCGCGCATCCATTTCATCGACAACAAAACAGCAAAGGCGAAATGACTTCCACAACGCAGCCTCAAACCGGCGCCGCACCAGCGGGCGGCAACTTCCGTTGGAGCATCTGCGCCCTGCTCTTCTTTTCGGTCGCGGTCAATTACATCGACCGCATGACCCTGGGCATCCTCAAGGGTCCGCTGAGCGAAAAGCTCGGTTGGAGCGACTTGGATTACGGCCATATCACGGCCGCGTTCTCGTTTGCCTACGCATTTGGATATCTGTTCGGCGGCTGGGCCATCGAAAAACTCGGCGTCCGGCGCGGGTTGCCGCTCTTCGTCATCATCTGGAGCGCAGCGGCGATGGCGCATGGTCTATGCGGCCTGTTCGATGTGAAGGAAATGTTCCGCATGAACTATCCGTGGTTCTCGTGGGCTGAAAAAAGTTTCATGGTGCTGACGTTGACGCTGCCGATGACGGCCGCGGGCTTCATGTTCGCGCGCATCCTGCTCGGCCTGTCTGAAGGCGCAAACTTCCCCGCGGCCATCAAGATCGTTGCCGAATGGTTCCCGATCAAAGAGCGCGCGCTGGCGACCGGCTTGTTCAACTCCGGGACCAACATCGGCGCGGTCGCCTGCCCCATCGCGGTGCCGTGGGTTTACAAACACCTCGGTTGGGAAGCGACGTTCTACGTCACTGGCGGCACTGGATTCATCTGGGTGCTGCTGTGGTGGTGGCTGTATGACGCGCCCGAAACGCACAAGCGCCTTTCCGCCGATGAACTGCGTTACATCCGGGACGGCAAACCGGAGGTCGAAGAGAAGAAGGTGAAAGTGCCGTGGATCAAACTGCTCGGCTATCGCGCGGTGTGGGCGTATGTGATTGCCGGCATTCTCGCCGCACCTGCGTGGGGGTTTTATCAGTCGTTCCTGCCGGACTTCCTCGCCAAAAAATTTGCGTCGCCAAAACTGCAAATCGTCGATTTGAAGGACATGCCTGCGTTTGCCAGCCGGCTCAAGGAAGGCAAGGACTCCGCGTCGATCTTCGTCCGCAGCCAGCTCTCCGCGCCCACGCAAGCGCTGCTGAGCAATTTCAATCCAAGCTCCGACTCCGCGCCACTGAGCCAAGCTCTCGTCGAGGATTTGAACAAGGCGACTTACAGCGCCACGCGATTCGACGTGGCCGCCCTGACCGGCGTGCAGTTGCGCCCGGAGACCTTGGAGATGCTGGCCAAACCTGCGAGCACCAACACCACGCCGCGCATCAACCGGATGATCCTGGAAGACGCGTATCCGAAAGAACTCAACCGCATGTTGGTCCTGCAATCCATCGGCTGGTGGACCGGCGCGTTCTTTGCGCTCGCAGCGATTGGTGGCGTCATGGGCGGCTGGCTCGCTGGACGCCTCCTCAACATCGGCTGGTCACTCAACGCCGCCCGCAAAGTGACTTTCCTCATCTGCGCACTCGCCGTCGTGCCGGTCTTCCTCGCGTCCTACGCACCGAGCGCTTGTCTCGCCGTGCTTATCGTGGGCATCGCCGGTTCCGCGCACCAAGGCTGGTCGGCGAACTTGTTCAGCTTCGTCTCCGACACGATGCCCAAGCAGGCGATCAGTTCGGTCGTTGGGCTCGGCGGATTTGTCTGTTACTTCACCGGCGGCTTTGTGAATGAATTCACCGGGCAGATCGTGCAAGCCAAGGGCAGCTATTTACTGGTCTTCCTCTATTTCTCCGGCACCTACGTCGTCTCTCTACTCGCCATGCATCTGCTCGTGCCACGCATCGGCCAACCCAAAGCGAAATGAACAAGGCCACGTCCAATCCGACACCCGCTGCGGAACGAAAGATCGAATCCGCTTTTCCCTGGTTCGCCGACCTCGGCAATGGCCGCTATCGCAATCCCATCCTGCACGCAGATTACTCCGACCCCGACGTCGTGCGGCACGGCGACGACTTCTGGATGACAGCGTCGAGCTTCACGTGCACGCCCGGTTTGCCCATCCTCCACTCGCGCGATCTCGTGAACTGGAAGTTGGTGAACTACGCGCTGAAAAAAGTTCCTGATGCGCGCTACGAGCAATACCAACCCGGTTGCGGCGTTTGGGCGCCGGCCATCCGCCATCATGCCGGTAAATTCTGGATTTTCTTTCCCACGCCCGACGAAGGCATCTACGTGACCACGGCGACCGATCCCGCCGGCCAATGGTCCGAGCCGCATCTGTTGCAAGCCGGCAAAGGGCTCATCGACCCCTGCCCGCTCTGGGATGACGACGGCAAAGCCTATCTCGTTCACGCCTACGCCGGTTCGCGCGCAGGCATCAAGCATCGTCTCCGCGTTTGCCCGATGGCCCCGGATGGCTCGCGTTTGTTGGGCGAAGGCGAGATCGTTTTCCATGAGCCGGAAAAACATCCCACGCTCGAAGGGCCGAAGTTCCTGAAACGCGAGGGCTGGTATTACATCCTCGCGCCCGCGGGCGGCGTCGCAACTGGCTGGCAGGTCGTCCTGCGTTCACGAAATATTTTTGGCCCTTACGCAGACCAGATCGTCCTCGCGCAGGGCCGCACGCCCATCAACGGCCCGCATCAAGGCGCCCTCGTGGACACCGCACGCGGCGAATGGTGGTTCATCCATTTCCAGGACGCCGGCATCCATGGCCGCATCCTGCACCTGCAACCGGTGCGCTGGGAAAACGGCTGGCCGCTCATGGGCACGAATGGCCCCGACCACATCGGCGAACCGGTGTTGGAACACACCAAACCCAATCTGCCGACAAGCGCTCCCGCTACGCTCCCGACCACGGACGAGTTCAAAGCCGTCGCCCTCGGGCTGCAATGGCAATGGAACGCCAATCATCGCGACCACTGGTATTCGCTCAGCGCGCGCCCCGGTTGGCTGCGACTCTTCGCTCAACCCGCGGTTGCGACTGGCTGGGATCACGCGCCGCATCTCCTGTTGCAAAAGTTCCCCGCCCCGACGTTCGCCGTGGAAACCGCCGTCGATTTTAGCGCACTAGCGGAAGGCAACGAAGCGGGCCTCATGATTGCTGGCCGGCAAAGCGCCGCGTTGGCCGCGACCCGCAACGCCGACGGCGTGAGCCTAGTCTTCCGCAGCAACGGAGCCGCCGCCACCATCGCCAAACTGGCCGGCGCAACCGTGCGTTTGCGCGTTCAAGTCGCAGAGTCCGGCGAATGCACCTTTGGCTACGCCGCCAGCGACGGCCTGTTCACCGCGCTCGAAGAATCGTTCATGACGCAACCCGGCGTTTGGATCGGTGCCCGCGTCGGGCTTTATTGCTCGCACGCAGCAGGCGCCACCGGCGGCCACGCCGACTTCAACCACTTCAAGTTCGCACCGCGTTGAGCTAAAAATCCCCGCTTTCCAACCGGTGATTTCTCCACCACATGCATTTCGTTTTTTTGGCGAAATGACTACTTGCAGACATTCATGGCCATCACCAAGGCGCGGTCAGATCCCGGACGCGTCCGCATCCTGCTCGCCCTGCGCAAGGGCGAGTTGTGCGTCTGTCAGATCACGGAGCTGTTCGGCCTCGCGCCCTCCACGGTCTCCAAGCATCTCTCCATCCTCACGCAGGCCGGGCTGACGTTGTCGCGGAAGGATGAACGCTGGGTCTATTACCGCCTGCCGGAAGACGCGAGCGTGGAAGTCGCCGCCCGCAAACCCGCAGCCAACCGCTGAAGCACCGATTGCCGTTCCGTATGAAACCAAAAGTCCTGTTCGTCTGCATCCACAACAGCGCCCGCAGCCAGATGGCCGAGGCGTTCCTCAACCATTATGGCGGCGACATCTTCGAAGCCCAAAGCGCCGGCATCGAACCCGGCAAACTCAACCCCATTGTCGTCGCGGCC
>JBEGQI010000128.1:0-8555 GCA_041181065.1 Verrucomicrobiota bacterium
CCGACCAAATTGAGTGGACCAAGACCATAGGGTGTTTACCCCATGCGAAAGTGCATTTACGCGTGCCGTGATGCACCAGGAATCCTGCGCGATTGTGTTCCGAGTAAGAGGCAAGTCTTGCGGAAATGATGACCGTAAATCGAGAGGGTGACTGCCAGAGGAAACAAATTGTGGCGGCGCGCTAAAGTCCATAGCAGCAATCGCCAATAGTGGAAGCGCTCCTGGCCCAGAACACCAAGCCGAATGCTTGCCCGCAGGAACGCCACCAGATACCGCCAATTCAATGGATCGGAAATCTTGGGCCGCCGATACTCGCGCAGAAACGTGCGGATGCGTTGGTAATATGGCCCGGGCGCATACAGCGAATCCATGAGCCGCTTGTAGCCCTCGCACAACACTTCCTGATTCATACGCGTCTTGAAATTTGTGGTGCCGTCCAGGTTGTTTCCCGTCGTGCGCCCGATCAACCGCCCTTCCGAGTTCAACCGCCGATGCAGCTTGGTTCCCGGAATGGCTTGCAGCAGCCCGACCATCGCCGTGACGATGCCGCTCTTCTGGATGAACTCCATCTGCCGCGCAAAAATCGTGGGCGTGTCACTGTCGAATCCCACAATGAAGCCGCCTTGCACCGCCAACCCGGCGCGTTGGATCCGCTTCACATCCGCGATCAAGTCGCGCTGCTGGTTCTGCCGCTTGTGGCACTCGGCGAGCCCCGCTTCTTCCGGCGTCTCGATGCCGACAAACACCTGGTTGAACCCCGCCTCAACCATCAGCCGCATCAACTCCGCATCGTCCGCGAGATTGATGGAGGCCTCGGTGAAGAAGGGCGTGCCGTGCCTGTGCTTCTGCCACTCTGTCAACGCCGGCAACAATTCATCACGGAGGGCGCGCTTGTTGCCGATGAAGTTGTCGTCCACGAAGAAGACTGCGCCCCGCCATCCCGCCCGCCGCAACCCGTCAAGTTCCGCGATCACTTGCGTCGTCGTCTTGGTGCGCGGCCGGTGACCAAACATGGCAGTGACGTTGCAGAACTCGCAGTCGAACGGACAGCCCCGGGAGTATTGCACGCTCATCGACGCGTAATGCCGCAGATCCACCAACTCCCATGACGGCGCAGGCGTTTGCCGGATATCGGGAAACTCGTGGGAAGTATAAACGCGCCGGGCGACACCCCGCTCGAAGTCGCGCAGGAATTCCGGCAACGTCACCTCGGCCTCGTTCAGGACGAAGTGGTCCACCTCCGGGAATTGCTCGTGCCCGAGCGTGAACAGCGGTCCGCCAGCGATGATGATCTTTCCGGCGGCGCGGCAGCGGGCGATGAGTTCGTGCGCGGAGGATTGTTGAGCGATCATCCCGCTGATGCACACCACATCCGCCCACGCCAGATCCCGGTCGCGCAACTCCCGCACGTTGACATCCACGAGACGCTTCTCCCAATGCCGCGGCAACATCGCGGCCACGGTCAACAACCCCAGCGGCGGCAGCGACGCCTTCTTCCAGATGAATTTCAGCGCATGTTTAAAACTCCAGAATGTGTCCGGGAATTCCGGATATAGCAGCAACGCGTTCATTTGTTCCGGTCAAAACTGCCGCGCACCCGCTCCCAAGCAATGGGGTATTAACCCTATAGTCAGTCCGGCTGAATTGTCTGAGATTCAAGTGGTCGTAGACCCGCCCAGCTTCAGAAGAAAAGGAAGGCGGGATGATCTGAGCCGTGAACTGCTCTACACGCTGCGAGAAAGCGGTGTGGTGTTTGAGGGCGGGCGGCAGCATTACGACGAGGGACGTCCGCACCGTTCGCTGGGCTTGCAAAGGCTGGTGCAATTTACTCAGAGTCAGGCGCGAGAAGGCCCCGGCTCCAGTCAAGCTACGCCCTCCTTACGCTGGAACCTGGAGAGCAGAGAGAGCAACGCAAACAAGCCACACCCACCGAACAACTTCTCAACCAGGAGGACTAAAATGCGGGGGCCTGGTGGGGTAATTGAAATTTGAAATTGCCGCGCTTTTCGGTTGAGCACATTGCACGCAAGGTGCAGGCTGGCTCTGCCTCAATCAGGACATGCTTGCACCAGGTGCTGGCGCCCGGCCTTTGGCGGTAAAGTCAATCCGGCGCTCGGAAGAATTGACCATCAAGACCATCATGAAATTGAAATCTGCACGGCAACACCAACCCAGAAAACGTGCCCGCTTGGCCCGCCCGTCCAACGGCGCGTTTCCCATCGTCGGTATTGGTGCCTCCGCCGGGGGACTCGAAGCGTTGGAACAGTTTCTCGGAAGCGTGCCAGCTGCAAGCGGCATGGCGTTTGTCATCGTCCAGCACCTTGACCCGACGCACAAGGGGATCATGTCGGAACTACTGCAACGCAGCACGAGCATGAAGGTCGTTCAGGTCAAGGATCGCATCAAGGTGCGGCCCGATTGCGTGTATGTGATCCCGCCAAACAAGGACATGTCCATTCTGCATGGGGTGCTGCACCTGCTTGCCCCAGCGGCGCCGCGGGGACTGCGCCTGCCGATTGATTTTTTCCTCCGCTCTCTGGCCATGGACCAGGAGGAGCATAGCGTGGGCGTGATCCTTTCCGGCATGGGCTCGGATGGCACGCTGGGCCTTCGGGCTATCAAGGAAAAGGCTGGCGTGGTGCTGGTGCAGGAGCCGGACACTGCCAAATTCGACGGCATGCCGCGCAGTGCTATTGACGCCGGGCTGGCGGACATCGTGGCCCCGGCCAGTGAACTACCAGGGAAGATTCTCAGCTACCTCCGGCGCCCCCCGCTGATTCCCCCGACGGAAGCGGCTTTGGAAGACAAAATGCAGAACTCTCTGGAGAAAGCGGTCGTCCTGCTACGTTCACACACCGGCCACGACTTTTCCCTCTACAAACGGAACACGCTTTATCGGCGGATCGAGCGCCGCATGGGAATTCACCAGATTGGCAAGATGGCGGCTTATGTGCGCTACTTGCAGGAGAACTCACAGGAACTCGACCTGCTCTTCAAGGAACTGTTGATTGGCGTGACCAGTTTCTTCCGCGATCCCGCCGCCTGGGAGGAATTGCGCGAAAAGGCCCTCCCAGCGATGCTGGCTGATCGCCCACCAGGTCAGCCGCTGCGGGCCTGGGTGCCCGGATGTTCGACCGGCGAGGAAGCCTACTCCCACGCCATAGTGCTGAAGGAGGCCATCGAGGCAACCAAGACCAAGGCACAGTTCACGATTCAAGTCTTTGCCACGGATCTGGACCGCGACGCGATCGAAAAGGCGCGCCAAGGTTTCTTCCCGGATAACATCGCTGCCGACGTCTCGCCGCAACGACTGAATCGGTTCTTCTCGAAAGAGCAATACGGCTATCGGGTGCGCAAAGAGATTCGCGAGATGGTGATCTTCGCCCCGCAGAATCTCATCATGGATCCGCCGTTTACCAAGCTGGACCTCCTGAGTTGCCGCAACCTGCTGATTTACCTGACGCCGGAACTCCAGAAGAAATTGATTCCCCTGTTTCACTACAGCCTCACGCCCGGCGGTATCCTGTTTCTGGGCAGCGCGGAGACGGTGGGCGGCTGCACCAATCTGTTCGCGCCGCTCAACGGCAAATCCCGGATTTTCCGCCGGAGGGAATCGGTGGCACGATCAGAACCCGTGGAGTTTCCCTCGCCTTTCAACGCTGGCCGATTTGCCAGCACGGAAGTTCGCCCCACCCCCAATCCGCCAGCCAGTCTGCAGTCCCTGGCTGATCAATTAGTGCTCCAACATTTTGCTCCGCCGGCGGTGCTCGTGAACGACAAGGGCGACATCCTCTACGTCAGCGGCCGGACCGGCAAATACCTCGAGCCGGCCGCAGGCAGGGCCAACTGGAACATCTTCGTCATGGCCCGCGAGAGTTTGCGTTACGAATTGTCCAGCGCCTTCCAGAAGGCAACCCGGCAAAAGGAAAAAGTGTTACTCCACGGCCTCAAGATTGGGGCCAACGGCGGCGAGCAGTGCGTGGATGTCACCGTCCAGCGGATTGATGAACCCGGGCCGTTGAACGGATTGGTGATGATCGTTTTCACCGACGTGCCCCCGCCCGCCGCCACTGAACCGCCCGCCCGTTCGCCCCGACACAACGCCCGGAACGCGCAGCTGGCGGAACTGGAGCAGGAACTTCTGCGGGTTCGCGGCGAAGCACGCACCGTCCACGAAGAGATGCAGACGTCTCAGGAAGAATTCCGGTCCGCCAACGAGGAACTGCAATCCACCAATGAAGAACTGCAATCCACCAACGAGGAACTCACCACCTCGAAGGAGGAGATGCAGTCGCTCAACGAGGAACTCCAGACGGTCAACACCGAGTTGCAGGCCAAGGTGGACGAGCTTTCGCGGGCCAGCAACGACATGAAGAACCTGCTCAACAGCACGGATATCGCGACCTTGTTTTTGGACGGCGATCTCAATGTGCGGCGATTCACCCCACAGGCGACGAAGATCATCAAGCTCATTCCCGCTGACGTAGGCCGCCCCATCACCGACTTGGCTACGGAACTGCGCTACCCGAAACTGGCCGCTGACGCGCGCGAAGTGCTCCGGACTTTGGCAGCAGCGGAAAAACCAATCGGCACGCACGACGGACGCTGGTTTACCGTGCGCATCATGCCTTACCGCACATTGGACGACCGAATTGACGGCGTGGTCATCACGTTTGCGGACATCACCGCCACCAAGAAAATGGAAGCGAAGATGTCTCACCAGCACGCCAGACTGGGGAAGCGCTTTGCCGAACAAGCCTCGAGAATGGGAAAACATCGGTCGGACTTGCAGGCACCCCGTCCTCGCATCCAGCGGCGCACCGTCACCCCACCCCGAAAGCGGAAGGCGGAAAAATCCCCAAAATGAAACCGGAGTTTCCACTCAAAGCCGACACCGCCGTCCTGCGCAGACTAGCTGAAAAGTTTTTGCAGCGACAGCGACCGAAACGCGGCCGTAAAGATCCAGCGGCCGCCGATGACCTGCGGTTGCAGCACGAATTGCAGGTCCATCAAATTGAGTTGGAGTTGCAGAATGCTCAACTCCTGGGCACTCGGGATCGTCTGGAAATCCTGCTCGCAAAATACACCGACCTCTTCGACTTCGCGCCGATCGGGTATTTTTCCCTGGATGAAGCGAGCCGGATTCTGGAGGCGAACCTGACGGGCGCAGTGCTGCTCGGCGCGAATCGGTCACAGATCATCAACCACCCGCTGCTCCGCTTTTTGACTCCATCGAGCCAACCCGTCCTGCTGGCCTTCTTGAAACGCGTCTTCGCTGGAACAGGTAAGCAGGTCTGTGTGGTCGAATTGCGGAAGCGGGGGGGCGGCTCGTTCTGGGCCAGTATTCACAGCAGTTCCGCCCTTGCCGAAAGTGGTCAACCCAAATGTGCCCGGGTGGCGGTATCGGACATCACATCCCTCAAGCAAGCGGAAGAGGCGCAACGCCGCGCGGAGATTCTGACCGCAGTGAACCGGGAACTGGAACTGGAAATCGCCCGGCGGCAGGCGGTGGAGAAAGCCCTCAAGCAGAGCCAACAAGAACAGGGCCGGTTATTGGCGCAGTCGCGCGGGATGCAGCAACAACTGCGGCGGCTATCCCACCAAATTCTGCATGCGCAGGAAGAAGAGCGCAGGCGTATCAGCCGGGATCTGCATGATGAAGTCACCCAAATCCTGACGGGAATCAACATTCATCTGCACGCCCTAGCCCGAAAAGCCAAGGTCAACCCCGAGGGGCTAGACCATGAAATCCTCCAGACGCAACGTTTGGTGGAGAAGTCGGTGGTCATCGTTCATCAATTCGCCCGCGAGTTGCGCCCGCCCGCCTTGGATGATCTAGGGCTGAGTGTCAGCCTGCATTCCTATCTGGACGAGTATATGAAGCGGACCGGCCTCAAGGTTCACTTCACTACCTTTACTTCGGGCCGGATTGAAAAATTGAACAGTGCCATGCGCACGGTCTTTTACCGCGTCGCCCAGGAAGCGCTGCTCAATGTTGCCCAGCATGCCAATGCCAGCCAGGTGAAGGTAAGCCTCCAGAAACTCGCTGGCGCCGTGCAGCTGGAAATCACCGACGACGGCAAATCCTTCGAGGTGAATCAAGTGCTGCACACCAAAAAAAATAAACGCCTCGGACTGATCGGCATGCAAGAGCGAGTGGAAATGGTCGGCGGCAGATTTAAAATCGTCTCCGCTCCGGGGCTGGGCACCACCGTCCAAGCACGGATTCCCCTCAGCAAGGCCGGTCGGGGGCATTCGCGATGATGAAACCGACTGAACTCAAATCTAGCACAGCCATGAAACCCATCACCATCTTGCTGGCGGAGGATCACACCATCGTGCGGGAAGGGTTCCGCAAAATGCTGGAACTCGAACCCGACCTCAAAGTCGTGGGCGAAGCCCAGGATGGCCGCCTCGCCGTCAGCCTCGCGCGCAAGCTCCGCCCGGACGTCGTGCTCATGGACATCGCCATGCCCCGCTTGAACGGCCTCGAAGCCACGCGCCAATTGCGCCGGCTCCTCCCGACCACCAAGATCCTCATCCTCTCCGCCCATGCGGATGACGCCTACGTGAAAGACGCCGCCGCTTCCGGAGCCGCCGGGTTTATCCTCAAACAAACTTCCGCACATACCGTGTGCGAAGCGATCCGGCAGGTGCAAACGGGGAAAACATTTTTCAGCGCGGCCGTGGCGCGGCGCATGCACCAACTCGAAGACCAACGCCCGCACCGCAAAGGGCAGACGGGAGGCGGCAATGCCAAACTGACATCACGCGAGATGGAGGTGCTGCAGCTGATCGCCGAAGGCAAGGCCAACAAGGAAACCGCAGCAGAACTGGGCATCAGCATCAAAACGGTGGAGAAACATCGCGGCGAAGTGATGCGCAAGCTCGACATCCACGACACTGCGGGGTTGACCCGCTACGCCATCAGCGCGGGCGTCATAGAAAGCAGCGTGCAATTGACCTTTGTCTAGCCAGGGCCGGATACCACGGTGGAGGGGAAAAGCAAATTTAGACAAATAAAGCCCCGCACACATGGACTTGAGGTATCTTGGGACATGAGAACTCTAAGAGCCTCCGCTGCCATGAGCCCGCCTGCCGCGCTGAAGTCGAAGCAATTGGCCACAAGCCTACCGCAGCTGCTTTGTTTCCCGCCAACCGACTTACTCGGTCGCACGACCGAACGGGCCATTGCCATCACCTCCGTGCTTGCAGCCCTATTGACCGAGGGAGGCCGGTTACAGGGTGTCTCCAAAGAGTGACGCCAACCCCTTTGAGTTGTCCGCCATTCTCCATTCGCGAGGCACGTCAGCGTGTGACAAGTTGTAGTAGCGAAAGGCATTTTATGAAACTCGTCTTTACCTCCACGGAAGTTCCCGAACTTCAGATGATCCATGACATGATGGAGCGGGCCGGTCTGCCGTGCGAACTCCGCAGTTCCAGTCCCCTGGACGCCCTGGGAGGTGAACCTTTCAGCGCGGAACTTTGGGTGAGGCACGACGCGGATTTGGCGAGGGCCCGGAAACTATTCGAAGATTGGACCTTGCCCTCGGCCCACGCCACCGGGAACTGGATCTGTCCCGGGTGCCACATCAAGCTCTCCGCCGCCTTTGATTCCTGCTGGAAGTGCGGTTCCAGCCGGCCCATCACCCGTTGAGGTCTGACTGACCGCAGCGATCGTTTCAACAACGATGGAATGATGTTCGTGACGGGGTGCCCGTATGGGGTGAAGACCCCATGTCAGCGGCGGAGATTTTTCGCTAAGGTCGCGGCGCATGATAGACGCTCCAGCATCCGCCTGCTGTGATCTGGGTCAAAGCCGCTCTAGTTCTGCGAAGCGGATTCTAGTGGCTGAAGACGACTCAGATATCCGACGGCTCACCAGGAAGATATTGAACCAAAGTGGATATCATGTGGAAGCCGTCGAGGATGGAGCCGCAGCTTGGGATGCGCTGCAAGCCAACCACTATGACCTGCTGATCACGGACAACGAAATGCCGAGAATGTCGGGTTGCACATTGATCGAGCTGATACACACTGCCCAAATGTCGTTGCCGGTGATCATGTCGTCCGCGATCCTGCCAACCGCGGAATTCATCCGCCGCCCCTGGCTGAAACCCGCGGCGACCTTGCTGAAGCCTTACAGGCTGGAAGAATTTCTGAATACCGTGCGGAACGTGTTGCGCGCGCACAGTTCGGTCGAAGAGCAATCAAACAACATCTGGACGAAGTGACGTTGGCGCAGTTGAGTCAATCTGCTGCGAACAACCCTGAGCTAGCCAAGACGGTCAAGAAGATGAGGGATGACTTGGAGCGCCATGATCAGGAGAAGGCCGAAATGAGTGCCAAAGCCGAGCCGTTGGAGCCAAGTGAAAAACGGCGGAATTCTTTGGTGTGACGCAGCCTTACATTGCTGCGATAGAGAAAGGCAAAAAGGATTTTCCCCCAAGGTTCTACGAGAAGATTGCCCGAGAGACCCCGAAGCATAAAGGTAGGGACGTAAGGGAGCTTGACGAACGTTAGGAATCCAAAATCCCCGCCCCGTCGCTTTTTGT
>JBEGQI010000129.1:0-23195 GCA_041181065.1 Verrucomicrobiota bacterium
ACGAGCGTGCCGCAAGGGACCTTGATGATGAGATCTTTGCCGGCTTTGCCATCCATGCCTTTGCCCATGCCGCCCTGTCCATCCTGGGCGATGAGCTTGGACTGGTAATACTGGGCGATGAGATTGTTCAGGTCGTGGTCGGCCTCGAGGATGACGTCGCCACCGCGACCGCCGTTGCCGCCGCTGGGGCCGCCTTTGGTGATGTAGGCTTCGCGATGAAACGCGACGGCGCCCTTGCCGCCGTGGCCGGCGCGGGCGTAAACCTTGATTTCATCGATGAACATGGCGGTGCAGAGTTTGAAAGGTTGCTGGTTTGCCGGAAATAAAAAACGGCGAGGCCGAAACCTCGCCGTGGTGCGGAAAATTGAGCTTAGTTCGCCGCGGCGGCGACGGGCGCGATGTTGACGCGCTTGCTCTCCTTGTCGAAGAACACTTTGCCGTCCACGAGGGCGAACAGGGTCCAATCGCGACCGGTGCCGACGTTCTTGCCGGCGACGAATTTCGCGCCGCGCTGGCGGACGAGGATGCTGCCGGCGCTGACGACCTGGCCGCCATAGCGCTTCACGCCGAGACGCTTGCTTACGCTGTCGCGTCCGTTGTGTGAACTGCCTTGACCTTTCTTATGTGCCATAAAATTTAAGCGTTGATGTTGGTGATCTTCACCACGGTCAATTCCTGACGGTGACCGATGGTCTTGTGATAGCCTTTGCGGCGCTTCATCTTGAAGGTCGTGACCTTTTCGCCGCGCTTGTGCTCGACGACATCAGCCTTCACCGACGCACCGCTCACCGTGGGCGCGCCCACGGTGACTTTGCCGTCGTTGTTAACGAGCAGCACACGGTCGAAAGTGACCGGCTTGCCGGCTTCGACTTCAAGACGTTCAATTTCCACCGTATCGCCCGCACTGACGCGATACTGCTTCCCACCAGTTTCTAAAACAGCATACATAGCTCAATCCCGTAAAGGGGCGAAGATAACACCAAAACAGGCCCGTCAAGTCAATGGCGGTTTTAAGGGATGTAAGGCCGCTGGGAAAACAGCTGGAATTGCACGAAAAATGAGCCGAAACGGGTTTTAACGAAGGTCGGCTGAAGTTGGTTTCTGTATGAATGGTTGGTGATGGATGAACTTTTCCGGTGATTCCTGTTCCTTGGCAATCTGCTGGGCATTTCGCTCTTTGTTTGTGCGCAGCGCTATTTTCTGTTTTTAGCCGCGCTTTTCGGGACGGTGTTTTCCACTGGAGCCGCACCAGTTCGTTGCTCGGAACAATCTCTTTTCGCGCGCGGCGCATGTTCATACATCGGCCGTAGTGAGCATCAATCAGGAAATCCTTTCCACCGACAATAGGTCTGCCAACACCTCGCTCGGCTTTCCATTCCACATCTGCTCGTCCGGCTTGCTTGAGTTTAACTTCGTTGCAGTGACGACAACGTGTGTTCGGTGGCGGTGCGCTCGAAGATTCCCCAGCGAAACAGCTTGTTTCAACGCCTTCGCTTCGCACAATTGCGCGCGCATGTTCCGCCCTGTCACCTTCTTGAGCCTCGCATTGCTGCTCGCCGTCGCGGGGTGTGGCACAACGCGTCAGGCTTACACCACGAAGGATCGTCCGCCCGATGTGGATTTGACGTCCGGCACGCAAAAGGCGCCGTCGCCACGTCCACCAGCCCAACCGGTGCAGCCGTCGTTACCCGCTCCCGCTCCCGCTCCGCAAATCGCGACCAACCGTGCGGCGGCAACGCCCGCCATCGCTGTCCCCAGGGAAACGTGGGTGAATCTGGCGCGTTGGGTGCAGGCAAACCACTTGGGTTCCGTGAGTAACGTCAGATCCGCCGCCGTGCCGACGTTCACTTTTACCGCTCACAATGGCGTGCTTGTTGTGCGCAACGGGAGCACGAGCGTCCATTGGAGCGGCATGGAGTTGCGCCTGGGCAATGCGCCGCAGGTTTATGCGGGCGAATTATACCTGCACACGCTCGACATCCAGAAAACCTTGATGCCGCTGCTCGAGCCTTCGACGATTCCGACTGCAACTCCGCGCGTCATTGTCCTGGACCCCGGCCATGGCGGGCACGATAGCGGGACGCGGAGCATCATTGCGGGCAACTGGGAGAAAACCTACACGCTTGATCTGGCGCTGCGACTCAAACCGTTGCTCGAGGCGAATGGCTGGGAAGTTCATCTGACACGCACAAATGATGCGGACGTTGCGTTGCAAGCCCGAGTCGATGTTGCCGATGAGCACAACGCCGATCTCTTTCTCAGCCTCCACTTCAACGCCACCACCACGTCGTTGCAGGCTGGCATTGAAACCTATTGCCTCACGCCCGTCGGACTCACCTCGGCGGTGACTCGCGGTTATGATGACATTGTCACCACGGAATATCCGAACAACCAGTTCGACGTGCAAAACATGCAGCTTGCGGCTCGGCTGCATCGCGCTTTGCTGCTCGGCACGGGCGCGGAGGATCGCGGCGTCCGGCATGCGCGCTTCATGTCCGTCCTGCGAGGGCAGCAACGTCCCGCCGTGCTGCTCGAATGTGGCTATCTTTCAAACTCGGTTGAGGCCAAGGCGATCAACACTGCAGAACACCGGCAAAAGATCGCCGAAATCATCGCGAAGGCGCTGCCATGAGTGCGCCGCAACATGTCGTGGTTACCGGTGGCGCTGGGTTTATTGGTTCACATCTGGTGGAGCGCCTACTCGCCGATGGTGCACGCGTTACAGTTCTTGACGACCTCTCGACCGGCTCCGAGGAAAACTTGAGCAAGGTGTCCGCCAACGCCCGTCTCACATTTGTCAAAGCCAGGATTTCGGGATGCGGACAATTGCCTGAACTCATCGCGACCGCCGATCAAGTCATTCACCTTGCGGCGGCTGTCGGTGTGGAACTGGTCGTGCGTTCGCCCGTTCGCGTCATCGAGACCAACGTGCATGAGACCGAGGTGTTGCTGAAAGCAGCCAAGCCGCGGCGCACTCCGGTCTTGTTGGCGTCCACATCCGAAGTTTACGGCAAGAGCACCAAGGAGATTTTTTCCGAGGAGGACGATTTGTTGATCGGCTCACCCACGCATGCGCGCTGGAGTTACGCGTGTTCGAAATTGATGGATGAGTTTCTCGCGCTGGCCTACGCGAAAGAACACGGTGTGCCCGTGACGATAGCGCGGTTTTTCAACACCGTCGGCCCGCGCCAGACGGGGCGCTACGGCATGGTGCTGCCGCGTTTCATCGCCGCCGCGAAGCGCCACGAGCCGCTCCGCGTTTACGGGGACGGCCGCCAGTCGCGCTGCTTTTGCTTCGTTGCGGATGCCGTTGAGGCGCTGGTTCGCTTGATGCGTTGTGATCCGGCGCGCGGTGAAATCTTCAACGTGGGCGGCACGGAGGAAATATCCATCGCCGAACTCGCGCAACAGGTCATCCAGATTCTTGGTTCGAAATCGTCCGTGGAATTGGTGCCCTACAATGAAGCCTACGCGCCCGGCTTTGAAGACATGCGTCGGCGGAAACCATCTGTGGCGAAGCTGGAGAAGTTGACCGGCTTCAAACCCGCAACATCGTTGCGCGACATCATCCAGCGGACGGCGATCCAGTAGGGGTTTTCACTTTGCCGAGCGCCTCAGCATAGAATGCGCTCATCGTCTCGGCCTTGCGCGGCCACGCGTAAACTTCGTTGATGCGCTGCGCTCCCGCTTCACCCAACTGCCGGCGCAACGCCGCGTCGGACGCGAGTTGAACCATCGCATCCGCCACGCGACTAGTGGTCTCGGCCGCCGTCGTGGGTGGGATGCGGAGCGCCGTTTCATCCGTTGCGATCATCGCGGCGCCGTGGTGGCGCAGCGTGACGGCGGGGAGCCCGGCAGCCATCGCTTCGAGCAGCACATTGCCCGAGGTGTCGCGCAAGCTGCTAAAGATGAATGCATCATGCTTCGGTAGCAGCGCTTTCACTTCCTCCAGCCGGACTTTGCCAGCCCACTCGACGCTCGTGCGCAAACCGAGCCGGGCGGCGAGTCGGCGCACTTTGGTTGTGTCCGGGCCATCGCCGACCATCGTGAGCCGCAGGTCAGGCCGCCGTTTCAGTGCCAGCGCGAACGCCCGTAACACCAGCGGTGCACCCTTGATGGCCACGAACCGGCTGACCCAGATGAAACGCGGGGCCGCCGCCTCATCCATTCGACGTTCCACAGCCGATATCTGCGGCATGCCCGTTTCCAGGTGCATCCGCACCTTGGGCTGAAACGGTCCCGGCACGCGCACAGCGGTGTCTTCATTCGCACACAGAATCAACGTCGCATCCCGAAAGCTCCGCCGCGCCAGCGGATTCAACACGTTCAACTTCACCGTCAGCGAACGAAACAATTCGCCTGGCATCGCCCAGCCGAAATCACCCAGCAACCGCCATGGGCAGGTCTGCCCGCCGCCAAGCGGCCCGAGGATGACGGGCTTGCCGCAAGCGCGCCATGAACCGGGCTGGCGGAAGGAATTGAACGTGATGTGATGGATGAGGTCGAAGTCCGACAATCGTGGGGCAATAAATTTTGTGACCGCCCGTTGCCACAGGAAGTAGTAAAGCGCCACCGGCAACCCGGCGCGCTTGGCTGATTGCATCCGGGGCGAGAGGTCGAAGTAAATGAACTTGGGGTGCGGCGGTGGCAACGTGGCCAGTCCGCGTTCGATGGGCTCGCGGTTGTTGCTGCGTGTGACAACGGTCACCTCGTGCAACCGCGCAAGATGGATGGCCCATTGCCAGCCGACTTCGGGTTCGGAGCCGCGGCCCGGTTCACAGGCATAGGCAGAGAGCAGCACTTTGAGTCGGTCCGTCATTTAGTGCGCGCAGGCTAGTCGAGCCACGTTGAAGAGTGAAGTGGGAGTTCGGCGCAATCGTCGTTTGTCATTTCAGACCGCCGTGGGCATATTTGCCGCCATCATACGATGCTCGGTCCGTTCACCAAATATATCTATCTCGGTGCAGTCCAGCGGCGGCTTTACGGCAACGGGCCCGTCATCCTCATGTATCACCGCGTCGGCCCGGCCCCGCGTGAGGCCCCCGATCCTTTCCTCTACGACACCGCAGAAGATCTCGACCTGCAACTCACCGCGGCGCGCGAAGCCGGGTTGAAGTTTGTTTCACTGGCGGAGGCGATTGCGGGTGGTCAGCCCCAGCCGAACACGCTTGCAGTCACATTTGACGACGGTTGCTTGAGCACCTTGGTCAACGCCTTGCCGGTGCTGGTCAAACACAAGGTGCGCGCCACGCAGTTCATCGTCGCCGGCCGCATTGGCGGGCTGAATGAATGGGACATCAGTAAGGACGATGTCCCGACGCCGTTGATGAGTGCGTCGCAGATCCGTGAATGGCTCGCAGCGGGTCAGGACATCGGCTCGCACACGGTGACGCATCGCAACCTGCGCAAAGTGTCTGCGCAAGCGGCGCGGGCGGAAATCTGCGACAGCAAGAAGCAGTTGGAGGACATCTTCAGTTTGCCGATCCGGCATTTTGCCTTTCCTTACGGCGGTTGGCGGAAGGCGGAGGTGCGCGAACTGGTGAAGGAAGCCGGTTACGAAGCGGCGTGCGTGACGGATTTTGGTGTGAGCACTTCCTCCGAAGAGCTTTGGAATCTACGTCGCATCTCGCCGTTGTCGGACCGGCAACTCGTCCAGAAAATTCTCCATCGCGGATTGCGCCGCATCAATATCGGCCTGCCCGCCAGCGCGGCGATGTTGCCGCATGTGGCCAGCCACGCGCACCATCTCCATCGTCTCCTCCGGCCCCATTGAGGCGGGCGATCAAGCGGGTGGCGGCAACGGACATCCCGCAACCAGTGCTTCGACGACCGGCATTCCTTCGGTCTGGCGCGTAACGTCGCGGCAATAGATCAGATAGCCCAACAAAAGTTCTGCTACGCACGAGGCGATCCCGGCCTGTGCTGTATAACGGGTGAAATGTTCGCTGTGCAAAAACCGCTGCACCTTCGCAAGGATTTCGGCCGGCTGCGTGCGGCGCACCAACACTTCCGGTTGGATGAGGTAATGGAACCAGTCCCAGGCCGGAGGGCCCGCCAACTCGCCACGTTCCCAGTCCAGCACCTGCCAACGCCCCGTCGCATCTACCCGGATGTTCCACGGTGCGAAGTCGCCGTGATGGATGGTGGGATGAAATTCAAGCCTTCGCATTGCGGTCAACGCACGCCGGGTGACTTCGTCGGTTCTGGCATTCGCCTCCAGTCGTTGCGCGACTGCGAGGGCTGCAAACGGCACCGTTCGGCTCCGATCAATCCATGATTCCAGCAATCGGGCAGCGGGCTCAAACTCATCGCAGCGAGGCGTGGTGCCGGCGGCATAATCCATCGACAACGCAGCAACCTCGCCATCGTGAAAGCGACCGTGCAAAGCCGGCGCGCTCAGCAATGTCGCGGGGGCTGCCTGCCGGAACGCGGCTTCGCTTTGGATCAACTCGACGGCCCTGCCGTTGCCCTCTCCGGCCTTCACCACCCGAATCGGTTGCCCGGCGGCATCGCACACCAGCAACACGTAGCGGCGTCCGGCGGCGTGCGGGTTGCCGAGGAGCAAGGCGAACGAGAGTGCTTGCGCGCTCAACCCGGGCGGGGCGAGAAACTTTGCGAACGCGGCTTGCGGGTCGATGCGCAACGCGACGGGCGTCGTGCCGGGCAACCAGCCGACCATGCCCGTCAGCCGCAGTCCGCCGCGCGCGACTTTCGCCTTCCAACTTTGGGCGGGATACAACGACAGAGCGGCGTGGGTGGTTCGGCCGGTCGCGGGGAGGAGCAGCAGCGGTTCGCCGTGCTTGCGCAAGAGCCGCATCTGCAGCGTGACGCTCCGCGTGGCTTCGGCGGGCGGCGGGAAGAGTTGCTCCCAAGGCGGCACGGCTTGCGGGTTCGTCGACATTAGCGGCGGTTGGTGTGTCGCTTTTCGCAATACATCAAAGTTTCGCGCACGATGGCATCGACTACTTCCTCGATCGGCTTTGTGCAGTCGATAATGCGGGCGTTCGGCATCCGCGAAACCAGCGCACGGTAGGCCTCGCGTTGACGCTGGCATTCTGCCGGCGTGACCTCGGGTTTGCGGGCTTGCAGGACTTCGGCGGGCGCATCGAGCAGGAAAACCAAATCCGATTTGGGCAGGCAGCGAAACAGCAATCGCATGCACCAACACGGGGGCTGCAACCGGTATCGCCGTGGGTCCACCACAAAGTCATGGTGGCCGCGCTCGATCAAAACCATCCCGCAGCGGAACAGCACGCGCATGAACTGGATCAGGTGGCCGGTGAAATACTCGGCCCAATGATAACCCAGCGCGAGTTGGGAGGCGATCCACCCGCGCGGCGGCTGGGCATGCGGGTCGGTTGTGGGCGGACGTTCCGCGCGGCGTTTTTTGAGGAACACAGCCGGCTTCCAGTGCACATGCAGGCTTTTGTCCTTGTAGAACGTGCCGTGCAATTCATCCATCAGCCGTTGCGCGACGCTCGACTTCCCGCTGCCATCGGGCCCAAGCAGTGTCAGGATGATTCCGGGCGGGCGCACGACCCGGCCGAAAAGCCGCCGTGCATCGTTGGCGATCTGTCGCAACGTCTCACCGCTGCGGAAGAACAGCCGCTGGAAGATCAAGCCGCGTCGAAGCGCACCCGTCTGCGCTTCAACACCCGGCCAATTGTTTTCCAGAATGGCGCTGGCGATCCTGGTGCCCACCTGCTTGCCGGCCATGCGCCGCAGTTTGGTCTCAGCCTCCTGCGGATAACGCGCGAAGACATCGTGAATGAACTCCTTGTAGGCGTTCTTCACGTAACCGTGATAGATTTGCCGGCCCATGAGGTTGTTGATGGCTTCGTGCACCGGATGCGGGATGCAGAACAGGCCGCGGTCCACGCGCCAGTTCAGCACTGAATTCACCGGCAGCAGCGTGAACCCGCGCCAGTTCAACGTGTGGAAAAGATCGAACTGCGCTTGCGCCCGCGTCTCCGGGTTGAAGAGGAAGATGGACACCGGCGAAAATTCCGCCCGATTGCTGATGTGAAATCCGGCCGCTCGCGCGGAGTCGTTCAAGATCGTTTCGGCCTTTTTGATGAGCGCGGGTTCGATCAGCACGTCCACGTCATGCCCGGTTGAATGCGGCAGGCCCTGATAGTTGCGCAACACCACGAACGGGATGCCCGCCTCGTTCCAGTGCGTGAACACCGATGTCACCAGCGCACAAAAGTCGTGCCCGGTCGGCGTCGGTATGGATGGCGCATTCATCGATCGAAAATCAGCCGCGGCGGAGCAACACGCGCTTCATCTGGTAAACGCGGTAGAGCAGGCCGAGCACCCGCTCGTTTTGCAACAGCCGCGCCCGCCGCGTCAACGTCAGATGCTCCCGTTGGGCCCGCAGCCGTTCCTCGCGTCGACGCGCTAGCTGCGTGGCGCTGGTGTTCGTCTCGTGCCAGCGGAACGCCGCCAGTATTTCCGGGATGTGTGCGAACTTGAATCCTGCGCGCGTGAGCCGGAGGTAATACTCGAAGTCCATGCAGACGCGGTAGTTCACATCCAGCAATTGCCCCGCCTCGATCACGCGGCGCCGGATGAACGTCGCCGTGGACTGGATGTAACAGCCGTAGAACAGCAGCACGCCCGCGTCGAAGTCGTGCTCGCGCCGCTGCCGCAGGAAGCGCTTCTGGCCGTCCACGAAATCAACGTCGCCGTAGATGATGTCCGCGTCGGGATGCTGTTGGGCGAACAACGCCACTTTTTGTAACGCGTCAGGCGCAAGATAATCGTCTGTGTTCAACCACATCACCCAGTCGCCGGTCGCGCGCCGGAAGCCGCGATTGATGCCGTCGCTCATGCCGCCGTCCTTTTCCGTCACGCAGTTCAAGTGGGGATATCCGCTGATGACGGCGGCGGTCTCGTCGGTCGAGCACGCATCTTGAACGAGATGCTCCCACTCGACGCCCGTTTGGGTGCGCACGCTCTCGATGCAGTCGCGGATGAAGCGCCCCTGGTTGTAGCTCGCGGTGACGATGGAAAATTTCACAAGGCGGAAGTCAGGCTGTGCCGCAGGGCGGGCGGCGCATGAACGACTTTGGTGGGTGAATCTTCAACCGCGTGGATGGCGGCGGCCAGGTTCGCGAGATGTTTATCGAGCCGGTAGTTTTCTACGAACCGTTGGCGCGCATTCGTTCCGCTGCGGGTCAGCATCACGCGCAACAGCGCCTCGGCTACTTGCTGCGGCGAGCGTGGCTCCACCAAGGCGTCGTAATCCGGCAGGAATAATTCCGGCACCGAGCGCCAGCGCGTCGTGACCACCGGCACGCCAAAGGATTTCGCCTCGACGACCACCAGCCCGAAGCTTTCAGCATAGTAGTAAGTCGGGAAACAAAAGCAGTCCGCGCTGAGGAACACCTCGCGCTTCCGTTCTCCGGAGACGAACCCGACGTATTCCACCAACGGCCGGCCATCAGCTGCGTGCAGGTCAGATTGTTTGAGGCGTTCGGCAAATTCCTCGCGTTCCGCCGGGTTCATGAACTCGCCCGCGATCGTGAGCCGGATCTGCATGCCGGATTTCTGTTCCGCGAGCTGCTTTGCCGCCAGCGCCACGCCGTCGAGTGTGTCGAACAGACCTTTTTCCCGGATGCAATGCGCAAGGAAGACCACGCGAAAGATTTCCGGATTCGCACCCGCGAGCTCGCGATCTTGGGCGGTCACAGGTCGGCCCGCAGCGATCTGGGTGCGCGCCGCGAATCGCGCGAGCCGGCGTGGCAGAACCTGCGTGTCGAACTCCGGGCACGGATCGGGAATGCCATTGCCTACGATGCGGATCTGACCGGGCCAGAGTTTTTCGGCGTCGCCGTAATTGTAGCGCGAGAGCACCATGCACATGTCCGCCGCGCCGATGGTGCGATAGGTAAGTTCGCGATAGATGATATTCGTCGAGTTCTCGAGCCAGCGTGACATCCCGGCGGCGTGCCAGTGCAACACCACGCGTTTGAAGAATCGCCGGCAGATGCCAAAGATGATCCAGTCGCGGATGAGCGCCGAGCGTTTGCCGGGTGCGGGCACGTAGTAAAGCGTCGTCGCGCCATAACGGAACCGGCACCAGATGGCCTGCAGACAATAAAAAAACAGCAGGCCGATCTTGGCGAACCGCACCGAGCCGAGGTCTTCCAAGTGCGACGAGAGCCGGGCGTTGACGTGGTAACACTCGATGCCGAACTTTTCCGCCTCGCGATCGTTCGCCGGTTTGCCGCCGCGCCGGTCGCCGCCGAAACCGTCGAGCATGAGCTTGACCATGTAGCTCTGCCCGTGATGGGGCGGCGGCGTATGAGCAAAGACGACAAGCTTCATGGTGGCGCCGATTAAACCGGATTCACGCGGGCGGAGCAAATGACGAATGCTTGCCTAACCTCTGCTTGCTTCGCATCCTGCGGGCCGTTGTAATCCAGAGCAAATCGCAGCAGCAATGAAAGTCCTTGTCACAGGTTCGAGCGGATTGATCGGGTCGGAAGCCGTCGCGCATTACGACCGCGCCGGGCATCAGGTCGTCGGCGTGGACAACAACATGCGCCGCGAATTCTTCGGCCCCGGCGGCGATACGCTTTGGAACCTCGAGCGTCTCCGCTCCACAACAAAACATTTCCGGCACGTCACGCTCGACATCCGCGACCGCGAGAAGATCCTCGAGTTCTTTAAGGCCGAACGCTTCGATCTCATCATCCATTGCGCCGCGCAACCGTCGCACGACAAGGCAAAGGACATCCCATTCGTGGACTTCGACGTGAACGCCGTGGGCACGTTGAACCTGCTCGAAGCGACGCGGCAATCGAATCCCGAAGCCGTGTTCATCTTCATGTCCACGAACAAGGTTTACGGCGATTCGCCCAACGAACTTCCGTTGAAGGAACTCCCGACCCGCTGGGATTACGCGCGGCCCGAGGACTTCAACGGCATCAGCGAGAGCTGCCGAATCGATCGCACGTTGCACAGCCTGTTCGGTGCGAGCAAGACGGCGGCGGACGTTGTGGCGCAGGAATACGGGAAGTATTTCAACCTGAAGGTCGGCGTGTTTCGCGGTGGCTGCCTCACGGGCGAACATCATTCGGCGGTGCAATTGCACGGCTTTCTTTCGTATCTCTTCAAGGTCGCACGTTCGGGCGAGACGTATTCCATCTTCGGCTACAAGGGCAAGCAGGTGCGCGACCAGATCCACAGCGCGGATGTCATCGCGGCGTTTGAGGCGTTCGCGAGCGATCCGAAACCCGGCGAGGTTTACAATCTCGGCGGCGGACGCGGCAACAGTGCGTCCATCCTCGAATGCATTGCGAAGATCGAGGCGTTGCTCGGGAAGAAGATCAACACCCGCTACGTGGACCAGAACCGCGTCGGTGACCACATCTGCTACATCAGCGACCTGACCAAGCTGCAAACGCACTTCCCCAAGTGGCGCATCACCGTGTCGCTCGACCAGATCCTCGAAAAGATGGCCCAAGCGCCGATGTAAGTGATCTCAACCACGGATGAACACGGATGGACACGGATTCAACGGGAGCGCGGACTTCAGTCCGCTTCAAATAACGTCCACCTGGCCGCGCCCGATTGTGTCTGGCTTAGCGGAGCAGAGGCGGAATAAATTCCACGCTCCCTTCCGTTTCGTTTCCCATCCGTGTTCATCCGTGTCCATCCGTGGTTAAAATGTCTTCGCCGCTTTCCACCGACCCCGCGGCCGGCCCGTTTCGCGACGTGCTGGGCACGCGGCTGCAATGCACCAGCTACGCGGACTTCACTGCGCGGGCGCAGGCATTGGCGCGCATCGACCGCGTCTGGGCTGTGGACCTCACCAACACGCAGATCGTCACCATGCGCCGGCACGAGCCGCCGTTCCGCGCTACGACCGACTGCATGGATTTCTTCGTGCCTGACGCCACGCCGCTCATCTGGTGCCTTAACCTGCAAGGCGCGAAGGTCAAGGAACGCACTTACGGCCCCACGTTCACGCGTCACTGCGTGCTGAACAGCCCCGCGCCCATCACGCATTATTTCCTCGGCGGCTCCGAGGATTGCCTGACAAAACTGAAGGCCGTATTCAACGCGGCGAATCCCAACCTCCGCATCGTCGGCTCGCGCAACGGCTACTTCAAACGCGACGAAGAACCCGCCATCGTCGAGGAGATCAACCGGTTGAATCCCGATTTCATCTGGGTTGGCTTGGGCACGCCGAAGCAACAGGAATGGATCCAGCGCAACAAGCCCTTGCTCAAACGCGGTGTGGTGTTCGCGGTGGGTTACGCCTTCGACGTGAACGCCGGCACGAAGCGCGACCAGCCGATGTGGATGCAGCGGATGGGACTCGGCTGGCTCTTCCGACTCTGCTCCGAACCGCGCCGCTTGCTGGGCCGATACGTGAAATACAACTCGCTCTTCCTCTTCTATCTCCTCTGGGACGGCCTGCGCGGCAAGGTGTGGAAATAGAAACGCCGACCTCGCAAAAGGTCGGCGTTCGCGAAAGTTGATTCCGTTACGGCTTGCTCGTGACCTTGGTCCAGTCGACGCCTTGCGATGCGGCGTATAGCGCGAAGGCATTTTGGTTCTGGATCAGCGCGGCGCGCACCACGGCCGAGTCGTCGGCTTTGCCGAGGTCGAGCACGCCATCGGGAATGATGCCCACTTTCTTGTGGGCGTAGATGAGCGCGTAGGTCGCTTGCGCCACGGCGTAATAGGGCAGTTCCTTGTAGGTGCCATCCGATGCGTCTTCAACCGCATTCGCGAGGAACTCCAGCTGGTCCACGAGGTGCGGGAACTTGGGCGCGTTGATCTGGGAAAATTCCAGCTTCCAGTGCGGGAGCTGGCGCACGACCTTTTCCACCACGGCGGGCGATATCGAAGCCGCCCCGCGCGTCACGAATTCTGCAATCTCTGCCATGTGCGCAGGCTAAACCATGTGCGCGCTGGTGAAAGTCAAAATTTGCCGGTGCGCACCAGATTTCGGTTCGACAGGTCTTGGGGGCCTTTGCAAGATGCTGGTATGCTCGAAACCTTTCCCGCCTATCGCAAGTTGCTCAAACGCGCGCGTGAAATCGCGCTGCTCGACAGCACCCTCAGCGCGCTCTCCTGGGACGAGGAAACTTATCTGCCGCCAAAAGCACTCGACCATCGTGCCGAGCAGATGGCGTATCTGAGCGGGCGCGCGCACCGGCTGTTCACCGCGACGCAGGTGGGTGACTGGATCTCCGCCTGCGAGCAGCACGGCTTCGCGCCGGACTCGGACGAAGCGGTGAACGTGCGCGAATGGCGCCGCAGCTACGATCGCAAGACGAAGATCCCGGCGCGGCTCGTGGAAAAATTCTCACGCATCCGCACGCATGCCCGCGAGGCGTGGGGCGAGGCGCGCAAGCAATCGAAATTCAAACTGTTCAAGCCGCATTTCCAGAAGCTGCTCGATCTGCACCTGCAATTCGCCGACCTCTGGGGCTACACCGGCTCGCCTTACAACGCGCATCTGGATGAATACGAGCCCGGCGCGCGCGCGGAGGATTTGCGGGAGCTGTTCGCCAAGTTGCGACCGGAAATCGTCGCCATCCTCGGCCCGGCGGTGGAGCGCTCGAAGCAAACGCCGCGCTCAATCCTGAACGGGCATTACCCCATCGCCGCCCAGCAGGCGTTCAACGAAGAAGTCGCGACAGCCATGGGCTTCGACTTTGGCGCGGGCCGCATCGATACCACGACGCATCCGTTCTGCACGGGCCTCGGGCCGAATGATTGCCGGCTCACGACGCGTTACAGCGAGGAGGATTTCACGCAATCGCTCTACGGCATCATGCACGAGGCGGGCCACGGGCTTTACGACCAGGGTTTGCCGAAGGAGCACTTCGGCACGCCGCGCGGCAAGGACGTCTCGCTTGGCATCCACGAATCGCAATCGCGCCTGTGGGAGAATCAAGTCGGACGCGACCTGGCCTTCTGGCAGCACTGGCATCCCATCGCGTGCAAACATTTCCCCGAGCTCAAGCGCCTTACGCCCGAGCAGATCACCGGCGCCGTGAATCAAGTCGAGCCGTCGTTCATCCGCGTCGAGGCGGATCAAGTCACCTACGATTTACACATCATCCTGCGGTTCGAGATCGAGATGAAGTTGATCGAACGGCAGCTCGCCGTGGCCGATGTGCCGGCGTATTGGAACGAGCAGTTTGAAAAATCCTTCGGCCTGAAGGTCCCCGATGATGCGCACGGTTGTTTGCAGGACATCCACTGGAGCATCGGCACCATCGGCTATTTCCCGACCTACTCGCTCGGCAACTTGAACGCCGCGCAGCTCATGCGCAAAGCCCACGCGGACCTCCCTGCGCTCAAGTCAGAACTCGCGCGCGGCAATTACGGCGCGCTGTTGCAGTGGCTGTGTGACAAGGTGCATTCGCACGGCATGCGGCATCATCCGCAGGAACTCATGCGCCTCGCCACCGGCGAACCGACGAAACCCGAGGCGCATCTGGCGAACCTGCGGGAGAAGTTTGTGGGTTGAGCGACGCGCGCTACTTTGCGGCGTTCCATTTCTGGAATCGCTTGAGCACGTCCTTGGGGTTGTCCGTGAACCACGCGTAGCCGTCGCGACGTTCGCGGGAGATGTCATCCACGACATCGTGAATGGATTTGTCGCGGTCGCCGAAGATGGGTTTGTCCGTGCCAACCTCGTAGTAGCGCGCCCAAAGCGGCCCGCTGCCCGGAGCCGGCACCAGCATGCGTCCTTCGTTCGCCACTTTGCGGAACGCCGCATCGCGGATCTGCGTCCGCTCGAACCACGCCACCGCGCCACGCACTGCTGCTACAACATTTGAATCCGGCTTCGGCAATTCCATCAGGAAGCCGAGGATGCCCGCGCTCTCGCCGCTGCATAACGACGGCATCTCGTAATTGCGCGCCGAGGTCGGCAGCAACGTCAGCGCGTCGTGTTGCTGACACCAGACGGCGCGCTGGCCGTTCTCGATGACCTGCGTGGCCAGAATGCATTGCATACCGTTGGTAACGCTGGCGGCCGCCCGCTTGCGCAATGCGTGTGACGTGAAACTGAATTCTTTGCCGCCCGCCGCGACGTCTTGCAGCAGCCGCAAGACGTTCAACATCGCGCCGTCGTTGTAAGTGATGCCATCATGATAGCCGCCCTGCAACGGCCACACCTGTGGCCAGCCGCCGTTCGGATTTTGCGCCGCGAGCAGATATTCCACGCCGCGTTCGAAAGCGTGCTCGTAGGTCGCGGTTGGTTTGCCTGCGGTGATGACCTTCGCGAGGAACCGCAGCTGCGTTGTGGTCGCGCCGTTGTCGATGGTGCCGACGTAGCTCCAGCGCTGTTCCCCCAACAACTCGTAGTCATTCGTGCCGACGAAGCGCGAGCTGTTGTCCGGCGCAAAACTCTCACCCGACTCGCGCACGTGATTCGAGAAATCCATGTTCTTGCCCCAGCCACCCGCGGGAGTTTGGAATGAAACGATGATGTCCGTGATACGCCGGGCTTCCGCGCCCGCAAACCAATCAGCCGAACGATCGGCGGGTATGGAGCGCGTGCTGCGGCTCGCGGGGGCAACGATCGAATTGCTCAAGCCGCGAACGGCCATCTCCACTTGCAACGCCATTTGATCGGCGCGCAACTGACGCGCGGAGCGTTCGAGATAATCTTTCCACGCTGGTTGCTGTGCGGCGGGAAGTGTGGCGATGCGTGCGGCGGTCAGCGGCGACGCGGGAACGTTGGTGCCGATCACGCCCGCAAACGCAAGGTGTCCGCAGAGGGCGATGAGGGTGGCGGTGAGGATGCTTTTCATGTTTCGACAATCTGTTTGGCGCGGGCGAGTGAGCCGAGATTGTGGGTATGCGCGTAGCCGGCCCGGCGCAGGATGCCCCGCGCCACGGCGCTGCGTCCGCCGCTGAGACAATGCACGAGCAGCGGCGTGGATTTATCCGGCACCACACTCGCGATGCGGCTCGCAACGCTTTCGAGCGGGATATTGATCGCGCCTTTCACTGCGCCGGACGCGAACTCCGCTGGCGACCGGACATCGATGACTTTGGCGCCGGCGTTGAGCAATTGCTTCGCCGTGGCCGCTGAAACAGGCCGCGCCATCAGGAAGAAGAAAAGCCCGAGCGCGGCCAACAGAAACATTGGCAGCCAACGCAATAGAGAATCAGCCAGGGCAAGCATGTTGAATCGGTTCAGCTCAATCGTCATCCTCGACCAGTTTCACCGCCCATTCGGGATATGCCTCAGGCCCGCGCATCGCCCGCCACAAGATGCGATTCAACGCGTCTTCGGGGCACGCATCCGGTTTATCGAGCGGCAGGCGGGCGCTGACGAGGGCGTCCTTGCGGAGTTGCGCGTCGGCAACTTTCTTCGGCTCGGGATTCAACTCATCCAACGGCACGTTGTTCGGCACCGCCGTGAAAGGTGTGAGGTCTGCAACATTCGTGAAGCAGTCGAACATCGGCGTAGCGGTCGCGTCGAGCTGGTTCATCGGCGGCAGGCCCAGGATGAGTTCCATCGTGCGGATGAGGCTCGTCTGGTTGTAACGCGTGCTGACCACCGCGCCCCGCTTGGTGTAAGGGCTCGCGACGTAGGCCGTCGTGCGGTAACCGCTGACGTGGTCCCAGCCATTCTGAGGATCGTCTTCGATGGCGAACACCACCGTCTCTGGCCAGAATTTGCTTTTGCTCAGCGCCTCGATGATCTGGCCGATCGCGAGATCGTTGTCGGCCACCGAAGCCGCCGGTGTGGGATAACCTGCCGAAGTGCCGCGGGTGTGGTCGTTGGGCAGATAGATGATCGTGAATGCTGGGAACGCACCTTTCGCCTCGCCCTCGAGCAGATCCTGGATGAATCGGCGCGCACGCCAGACATCCGGCACTGAACTTTCCCAGCCGACCGTGTCAGTGACGGTTGCAGCCCGAAGCGACTCGATGGCCGGTTCGCTCCAATAGCGAATCGCGTTGCCGCCGGCGACGAAGTCGCGCCAGGCGTCGGCAAATTTCACGGGCTGCTTCTTTGCCGGGTCGCGCCATTCTTTGCGGGCGAAGGTGAATTCGCCGAAGTTGCGCAGCGACTTGCCGTGCGCCAGCACATTGTCCCAGATGAATCCGGCGGGCGAATAAGCGATGGCGTCCACGTCGTTCTCTCCGGAGCCATCAGGATAGCTGCGCGGGAAACCGGCAAAGGAGCGCTCGACGTATTCTGTCGTGATGCCGGTGGTGGCCCATTGATGGCCGTCGGCGCTGAGGATGCCGGAACAATAAGTGTTATCGAGGAGCACGAAGTTGCGCACAAGCTTGTGCTGGTTGGGCGAAATGCGTTCGCCGAAGACGCAAAGGTTTGGGTCGCCGTCGCCGCGCGAATCGTCGCCGAGCACTTGGTCGTAAGTGCGGTTCTCTTTGATGATATAAACGACGTGCTTGAACACGCTCGGTTCGCCGACGCGTTCGGGCACTGGGCGCGCTGGTTGTTGCGGGCGCGGTGGCAACGCAGCCTCGCGGAGCAAAGGATAACGCATGTTGGCCAGCGCAACGGCTGTGTGCTTGGCCAACTGGCGCTTCGAAGGCACGGGAACGAACGTAAGCGAGCCGGTGTATTGATGCGTGTTGAAGCCTTCACCCGGCGCGCCCGTGGCTTTCTTCTTTTCCGTGGGCAACGACTTGATATTGCCGACGCATAGTTGGTCGCGCTTCGCGTCGAAGGCGATGGCGCCAGGAAACCAGCCGACGGGAATCAGCCCGAGCCACTCCGACTTGCCCGGCTTGAACGCGATCACGGCCACGGCATTTTGCGAGCCGTTGCAGACGTAAAGTTGTTTGCCGGACTTGTCGAAGGCGAGTGCGTTGGGTTGCGCGCCGAATAAATCATCGGGCCGTTGCCGCGCCCAGATGGCTTCGACGACTTTGTCGGTGGCCGTGTCAATGACCGAGAGTGTGTCACTGCCGGCGTTGGCGACGATGACGTGGCGCTGATTAGGCGTGAGGGCCAGCGCGGAAGCATGGAGACCGGTGAGAATTTCCACGTTGCGTGTTGAGTGTTCCCTTTTCAGGTCAATCACGCTGACCGAACCTTCGCTGGCGACGTGGCGCACGGGATCCACACGCACCTGCGTGCCGCGCCCGGCGGGACCGGTGAGGTCGTCGCTACTCGGACGACGTCCGCCCCAGTTGCTGACGTAGGCTTTGTCCTTCACGATCACGACATCAAACGGCGCCACGCCGACGGGCCAGGTGCGCAAAACCTTTCCGCTCGCCGCATCGAGTTCGAGCAGTTGATTGGAGAGGTTGCCGCAAACGTAGAGCCGCTGACCGTCGGCTGAGACCGCGATGCCGGCCGGGATTTCATTGGTGCGTCGAGGCGCGTTTGCGTGTGGCAGTGGAATCGAGAACAGGCCGGCGACTCTACCTTCCGTGATGCCGAAGACCTTGATGCTGCCGTTGACGTTGGCGAGGTAAAGCCGTTTGCCGTCAGGCGAAAAGCGGAGGCCGGTGAAGCTTAGTTGTCCGGATGAGTCCGGGTTGAGGATCATCGGCGAAACCACTTCAGGCATCTCGGTGGTTTTTTCCGACGGCAGGGCCAGGCGCTGCTTGATCTCGCCTGTGGCAGGGTCAAGCACGAGCAACTCGCTTTTCTTGCCCGTGGTGACAAGCAGCTTTGTGTCGGGGCTCAGGGCCACCGCTTGCGGGCGGAAGCCGGAAAGTTCAACGGTCTTCCCGGCGGGCGTGAGCAGTTGGTTCACCGGCGTGACCCAGCGGTTCGTCCCAGACTTCGCCACGGGTTCAGTGGCAGTCATCACTTCTGCGGACTCTGCCGTTGAGGGGGATTTGGAAAAAAGAGCCCCGCAAGCAATGGCGGTATAAATGAACTTCGATGGGGCAGTCATGGTGTTAGTCAGACTGCCAGAGTCTCGGCCGGATTCAATCGCGCTTCCCCAAAAGCAGCAGCGGGCGGCAAGTTGGGTTGCCGCCCGCTGCTTTACGACAGTGCCACGGCATCCGCCGCGCACAAAACCAGGTTTACTTCGCCGCCGTGAGCATCCAGACCACCGCGTGACGCGTGCCATCCGCCGCCATCATGTAACCGGCGACGTTGCCATTGGCATCCACTGCCAGCGCTTGCGAACCGACGAAGCCCGCCGGCAGGAGGTTGTTCAGGTCGGTGAACTGGAAGTTACCGTCCCAGACAATCGCGTGAAAATAAGCAGGGGTGCCGATGGCAGCTGCGTCGGCGCCATACCCGGCGATGTAGGAACCCGCGACGCTCATGGCGTAGCTATGGGTGAACGGATACGGATGGATGTTGACCGCGCTGGCCGCGGTGCCGGTCCAGACCGTGGCGTAGTTGAAGCGCGCGTCCTTGTTGCCTTTGACCGCCTCGACGCGCACGCGCACATCGTAGCCTGCGTAACCGACCTGCCGCACGCCATCGGTGGCGTTGGCCACGGACATCACAGCGTTCACTGGATTCATCGTGACCAATGACTTGCTCGTGCCGCTCCACATCGCGGCCACGGCGAGCGATTTGAAGACGTAACCAACCTGCTTGCCGCCGCCGACACCATAAACGAATGCGCCGCTGCCGCCGCCATCGCCCAGATCTGTCGCTGCGCCGGTCGCCACATCCCACACGATGCCGCGCGAGGTGCTGAGCGCCGTGCCGTCTTTGTTCACGCCGGTGGCGTAACCCACGATTTGCTTCCCATCCGTTGCGACCGCTTGTCCGCCGCCGGTGGCGAACGGAATGGTCAACACGGTGGCGCTGGCCGCCGTGCCGCGCCACATCACGGGCGAAAGGCGGTTGCTGTTGATGACGCCCGAACCCCAGCCGACCTGCACGTTGCCCGCAGCGCCCAACGCTGTGGAACGCCCAACGGTCCCGGTCGCCGCGTCATCGAAGATCGCCGGATGCAAATCGATTTGGTTTACGCCGTCCCAGAGCGTGGCGCGAGCGCCGACCGTGGACAGCGTCGGCGAAACATTGCCCACGGCGCCGGAGGAGGAGAGTCCGTAGGCGATGCTCACGGGCGACGTGGGGGCGAGTTCGACGACGGTGTAACTTTGCGCGACGGCGCTGAGCGCCAAAGCGGCCGTGAGGCTGGTCGCGAGGAGGAGGGATTTGTTCATACCCGTGGGGCGGAAGTTTTGAATGGAGCTGACTTTGTTCATGTTTATGTGTGTTGATCTGTTATTATTTGTGTCGCATCACTCCGCCCAACCGGAACAACACGCGCTTCGCGTCGCTCTTAGCAACGCCGATGCCAACCGCAGCAAACGCGCTTTTACTCAGGCTTTCAGCAGATTCACAAAAACTCCCCCGCCCTCACACCACGCTGCGGAACAAAACCGTTCCGGTCGCGGAACGGAATTTTGTTCCGCGCCGCACGTTCCACGATGCAATGCGTCCGGAATTTCCGGTTTGCATCGCGCGCGATTTCTCCCATTTTCTCCGCACCAAAAACCATGGCTGACGAAAAGACGAAGCACACTTACGACGAGAGCAAGGTCAAGACGCTCTCCAGCATCGACCACATCCGTCTGCGCACCGGCATGTATATCGGCCGCATCGGCAGCGGCGCGCATTACGACGACGGCTGCTACATCCTGCTCAAGGAGGTCATCGATAACGCCATCGACGAATTCATCATGGGTTTCGGCAAGCACGTCGAGATCAGCGTCGAGGGCAACAACGTCTGCGTGCGCGATTTCGGCCGCGGCATCCCGCTCGGCAAAGTTGTGGAGTGCGTCAGCCAGATCAACACCGGCGCCAAATACAACGACGACGTCTTCCAGTTCAGCGTCGGTCTCAACGGCGTCGGCACCAAGGCGGTCAACGCGCTCGCGAAGGAGTTTGTCGTGCGCAGTCATCGCGACGGCGAATTCGTCGAAGCCATCTTCAAGCAGGGCAAGCTTAAGAAGCAGGACAAGGGCAAGACCAAGGAACCGAACGGCACGTTCATTTCCTTCGAGCCCGACCCGACCATCTTCAAGGACAGCGAATACAAGCACGACTTTATCGAGCGTCGCCTGCGCCATTACAGCTATCTCAACAGCGGTCTGCGCCTCATCTTCAACGGCAAGGAATTCGTTTCACGCCACGGCCTGCTCGACCTCGTGATGGAGGACTTGCAGTCGGACAACGCCGAACCGATCTATCCGCCGCTGCATTTCACGAGCAAGACGCTGGAGTTCTGCTTCACGCACACGAACAGCCGCTACGGCGAATCGTTCTATTCGTTCGTCAACGGCCAATACACCAGCGACGGCGGCACGCACTTGAGCGCCTTCCGCGAAGGCTTGCTCAAGGCCGTGAACGAATACGGCAAGAAAGGCTATGAAGGCGACGACGTCCGCGAATGCATGGTCGGCGCCGTGGCCATCCGCATGAAAGACCCGCTGTTCGAATCGCAGACGAAGAACAAACTGGGCAACACGGAAATCCGCACCGAACTCGTGAACAAGGTGCGCGAGGAGTTGCTGCATTTCTTCAACCGCAACAAGCAGGTCGCCGAGCAGATCCTTTCCAAGGTCGAGGACACCAAGCAGCTCCGGAAGGAATTGCAGGACGTGAAGAAGCTCGCGCGCGAACGCGCCAAGGCCGTCACGCTCCGCATCCCGCAGCTCAAGGATTGCAAGGTCCACCTCGACAAGAAAAAGGAGAAGGGCGAGAACTCGATGATCTTCATCTGCGAAGGTCAATCCGCCGCCGGCTCCATCACGAGCTGCCGCGACGTGAACACGCAGGCGGTCTTCACGCTCAAGGGCAAGCCGCTCAACGTCTGGGATCTCAAGCGCGACATCGTCTATAAAAACGACGAGATGTATAACCTCATGTGCGCTCTCGACATCGAGGACACCATCGAGAACCTGCGTTACGGCAAGGTCATCCTCGCCACCGACGCCGACGTGGACGGTTTGCACATCCGCAATCTGCTCATCACCTACTTCTTCAAGTTCTTCGAGCAGGTCGTGCACGACGGGCATCTCTTCGTGCTCGAGACGCCGCTCTTCCGCGTGCGCAACAAGCAGGAGACGATCTATTGCTACAACGAGACCGAACGCGACACCGCCGCGGCGAAGCTCGGCAAGAGCTGCGAGATCACACGGTTCAAAGGACTCGGTGAAATCAGCCCGAAGGAATTCCAGCAATTCATCGGCAAGGGCATGAAGTTGAGCAAAGTCGAATACGCGCCCAAGCACGACGTCTCCGGCATCCTCACCTTCTACATGGGCAAGAACACCCCCGAGCGCAAAGACTTCATCATGGGCAACCTCGTCGTGGCGGTGGAAGCGTGAGCTAGGTCAGTTTTTCTGTCGCTGATTTCGTGATGGCTGAAACCGCCGGATGCGCGATCCGGCGCTCGGCGGTGATGGCGTGGAATTGCACGCGACAACTGGTCGCCTGGCCGAGGCTGCGGAAATGATAGCGTTCCACGGCTTCCTTCAAAGCCACCGTCGGCACGGCGATGAAGCCGCGTCCGTCAGCGGCCATCACCTTCATCAGTGCGAGATCTTCGAATTCCGCCACAACGTTGGGCGTGACATTGTGCGCGCGAAACCATGTCTCCAGCGCACGGCGCAACACGGTGTTCTCCGCCGGCAACAGCGCAGGCGCGTTGTTCAGTGACTTGGGAAAATTCCGCTTCAGCTTCGCGGCCAGCTTTACCTCGGCGCAAATCGTCACGCTACTTTCGCCGAGCGCGTGGCTGAACACCTTAAAGTTCGCACTGCTCGGCGCGGGCTCGTCGGAGAGCACGAGGTCGAGCCGGTGTGCCGCGAGTTGCGCGAGCAAATCCTCCATCTTGCCTTCCCGACACACGACATGCACCGACTGCGGCATCGCAAAGACGGGTTTCAAAATTTCATTCGTCACCAGCTTCGGAAACGAATCCGCCACACCGACGTTAAGCCGCAACGTCCGCGTCCCGGGACGCTGCTTCACGGAGTTCATCAGCTCGCGACCGAGCGTGAAAATTTCCTCCGCGTAGTTGAACACGACCTGTCCGGCGTCGGTGAGTTTGTTGTTGCGGCCCTCGCGACGGAACAATTTTTCACCGAGCGCATGTTCCAGTTCGCGGATCTGCTCGGAGATGGATGGTTGCGAGACGTGCAGCTTCGCCGCGGCGCGCGCGAGACTGCCTTCCTTCGCGACGACGTAGAAATAACGCAGGTGATGATAATTCAGCCATTCCATGCGCCGACAGTTTGCT
>JBEGQI010000130.1:0-6097 GCA_041181065.1 Verrucomicrobiota bacterium
AGATCTTCAAGCAAAACCTCAACTCCAAGCACAACCTCGATGCCGTTGAAGGCAAGTTATTCGGCATCGGTGCAGAGAGTTACACCGTGGGAATGCACGAGTTTTACCTCGGCTACGCGGTGAAGAATCAAAAACTTGTTTGCCTCGATGCGGGCCATTATCACCCGACCGAGAATATGGCGGACAAAGTTTCCTCCGTGCTGTGCTTCGTGCCGGAAATTTTGCTGCACGTCAGCCGCGGCGTGCGCTGGGATAGCGATCACGTCGTGACGCTGACCGACGAGTTGCAGGCCATCGCGCAGGAACTCGTGCGCGGCGGTTACCTTGCCCGCACGCACATCGGCCTCGACTTCTTCGACGCGAGCATCAACCGCATCGCTGCTTGGACCATTGGCACGCGCAACATGATCCGCGCCCTGTGCATCGCGATGCTCGACCCAATCGCGCAGCTCAAGAAGCTGGAGCTCGCCGGCGATTACACCTCGCGCCTCGCGTTGATGGAAGAAGCCAAGACACTGCCGTTCGGCGCCGTCTGGGATTTCTACTGCCTAAAGCAGGGTGTGCCGGTCGGCGACGCGTGGTTGGCGGAGGTGAAGACCTACGAGAAGAACGTGTTGAGCAAACGCGGCTGATTGGAATGAAAGTCACCTTGTTCATCCCATGCTTCATTGACCAATGCTTCCCCGACGTCGGGATCAGCGTGGTCAAAATTTTGGAGAAGCTCGGGCATGCCGTGGATTATCCGACCGAGCAAACGTGCTGCGGTCAACCCGCCTTTAACTCCGGTGCGTGGGATCAAGCGCGCGCCACGGCGCGGCAGGCGCTCAAGGTGTTTCGTGACGCGGAGGTCGTCGTGAGCCCGTCCGGCTCCTGCGGCGCGATGATGAAGGTATTCTACCCCGACCTGTTCAAGGACACGCCCGAGCACAAGGAAGCCTGCGTGCTGGCAAACAAGACGTGGGAATTCTCCTCGTTCCTCGTGAACAAACTCGGCGTGACCGATCTCGGCGCGTCGTTCCCGGGCAAAGCCACGTTCCACGACGGCTGCCACGGCTTGCGTGAGATGAAGGTGCAACGCGAGCCGCGCGAGTTGCTCAAGCACGTGCGGGGGCTGGAACTGGTAGAGATGAAGCCAAACGACACCTGCTGCGGTTTCGGCGGCACGTTCGCGGTGAAGTTCCCGATGATTTCCACGGCGATGGGCGAGCAGAAATGCGCCGCCGTCGCCGAGACCGGTGCGGATTATCTCATCTCGCTCGACTCCAGTTGCCTCATGCATATCCAGGGCATGTTTGACAAGCAGGGCAAGCAGATGAAGAGCCTTCACCTCGCCGAAGTGCTGGCGCATAACCTATGAGCACCACGGCTGTCAATTTCAAGGAGAGCGCCACGCAGTATTGCCACGACCTCGACCATCGGCAGCGCATCAAGACGGCGTTGACGGGTTACGAGGTGAAGCGCGACGAGAACAAGGCGCGGTTCACGAGTTGGGAGGAGGCGCGCCAGATCGCCGCCGAGATCAAATACGAGGTCATCAGCCACCTCGACCAATACCTGGAACTCTTCGAGAAGAACCTGAAGGCCCGCGGCGCGCACGTGCATTGGGCCAGCGACGCCAAGGAAGCGCGCGACATCATCTGCCGCATCGCGCAGGAGAATCAGGTCAAGCACATCATCAAGTCCAAGAGCATGACCTCGGAGGAAATCCACCTCAACGAGGCGCTGGAGAAGAACGGCTTTGATGTGTTCGAGTCGGACTTGGGTGAATTCATCGTCCAACTCCGCAACGAACCGCCGTATCATCTCGTGTTTCCTTCGATGCACCTGACGCGGCATCAGATCAGCGAGACGTTCACCGCGAAGCTCGGTTCCGCCCGCGTCACCGAGCCGGAGCAGCTCACGATGATTGCGCGCGACATCATGCGCCAAAAGTTTTGCCTGGCGGACATGGGCATCAGCGGCGTGAACTTCGGTGTCGCGGAGACGGGCATGATTTCGGTGACGGAAAACGAAGGCAATGCCCGCCTTACCACGGCGCTGCCGCGCATCCACGTCGCGCTGATGGGCATTGAGAAGATGGTCCGGCGCATGGAAGACCTCGCGATCTTCCTGCCCATGCTCGCCACGGCGGGCGCGGGTCAGGCGTTGACCTGCTACAACACACTTTTCGGCGCGGCGAAACTGCCCGGCGAACCGGATGGCCCGGAGCAATTCCACGTCGTGCTGCTCGACAATGGTCGCACTGCCGTGCTCGCGGACGCCGAGCAACGCGATTCGCTCCATTGCATCCGCTGCGGCGCGTGCCTGAACGTCTGCCCTATCTTCCGCAACGTCGGCGGCCACAGTTACGGCACGGTTTACGGTGGCCCCATCGGTTCCGTCATCACGCCGAACCTGCGCGGGCTGCAGGATTGGAAACATCTTTCGTTCGCGTCGTCGCTGTGCGGCGCGTGCTCGCAGGCGTGCCCGGTGAAGATCGACCTTGCGCATCATCTTTTGCAGAACCGGCGCAACTCGGTGAAGGAAAAGCCGCCGGCGTTCGAAGGGTTGTTGTGGCACGGCTTCTCGTTCGTGATGCAAAAACCCGCGCTCTACCGGCTTGGCGCGAAGGTGGGCGGGTTGTTGCAGCCGTTGCATGAATTTGTGAAAGGCTCCGCGCTCGATCCCGCCAAGGGTTGGACGGAGACGCGCGAGACGCCGCAGATCGCGAAGCAGACATTCACGCAATGGTGGAAGGAGAATCGCCAATGAACTCGCGTGAAAAAATCTTGGGCCGCATTCGCGAAGCGTTGCAGGTGAAAGCGCCGATGCCAGGTCATCACGGCGAAGCGCACGCGCACCCTGCGCAAACCAATGTGGACGGCATCCGCCACTGGTTGCCGAAGGTCGGCGCGAACTGGGAGCAACAGAAAGATTTGTTCGCGCAGAACTCGGTGGCGTTGAAGACCGAATTCAAAGTCGTTGCCAACGCAGCAGCTGCGGTGGCGGAAATCAAACGCGTCGCGGCAGCGGGCAAGTGGAAGCGCATTGCCGCGCATCGAACGCCGTTGCTGACGGAAGTCGCATCGGGCGTCGGGCTCGATACGTTGTGGACGGAGAAGGGCTACGCTAAGCAAGATCTGGAATCTTGCGACGGCGGCATCTCAGCTTGCGAAGCGCTCGTCGCCCAAACTGGCAGCGTGATGGTGACGACGCAGAGCTCGGGGGGGCGGGCGTTGTCCGTGTTGCCGCCGCATCACATCGTGGTGGCGACGCGCGAACAGTTGGTGCCGGACTTGGCAGCGGCATTCGAATTGGTGCGCCGCAAATACAACGGGAATTTCCCCAGCGCGATGTCCTTCATCACCGGGCCCAGCCGCACCGGCGACATCGAGCGCATCCTCGTGCTCGGTGCGCACGGCCCGAAGCAGCTCACGGTGTTGCTGATTGCTTAACGCCGTTTAGTTGGCGCAAGCCCAGCACCAGTCCGACGGCGATTGCGAGTCCGCCCCAGAGTTGCGCCCAGCGCGGCTGTTCGCCGAGCAGCAGGATAGCGATTAACGTGCCCGCGAACGGCTGCGTGAAGACGGTCATGGCTACGACATTCACCGGCAGCACACGCATCGCCGCGAACCACACCGCGTAGCCGATGGCGGTGCAGATTGTCGCGAGATAACCGATCTCAATCCAGCCACGCACGGGCAGATGTTGCGCGGCAGCGACGGTTGAGCTGCCATTGAGCAATAAGTTCAACGCGACGCCCGCCGTCAGCGAGAGCGTGGTCACCTTCAGGAAACCAGCGCGTTCGATGAGTGGTTTGCCCATGACGGAGTAGGCCGATTCGCAGAAGAACGAGCCGATGAACAACGCGTTCGCCGCGAGGCTCGCGAGTTTGAAATCCGGATGCCAGATGTTCGAGAGCAACACGGCCCCGAGCACGCCAAAGAGGAAACCCACCCAACGATTCGCCGGGACATGCTCGCGCAGGAACAGCGCGGCGCCGATGGTGGTGACGAGTGGTTCGAGTCCAACGAGCACGGACATGTCGCCCGCTTGTCCGGCGTGCGTGGCGAAGACCTGCAATCGTGGCGCGCAGACGAAGACGAGCACACCCATGATCGCTGCTTTGAGGAGGTCCAGACCGCGCGGGGCTTTACCGGGCATGAACGGCCAGCAAGGCAGCAGGCACAGCAACGCGACGGAATAACGCAGCGTCACGATCTGACCGGGCGTGAGCCATTGGCCGAGGTCTTTGAAGGAGGAATAGGTTCCGCCCCAAAAGACGTTGAACCCGATCAGAATGAGTAGCCAGCCCGCGCGCATGAATCCTATCAGCCAACGGGCGTTTGCTTCCGATTGAACGCGACGGCGTCTTCGTAGCGCACACCTTTTCCGCCGAAGATGTCGAGCGCTGAGCCGATGGTGAGATGCACGCGGCCACGACCGAGTTCCGTCACGGCTTCAAGGTCGGCGAGTGAACTCGCGCCGCCAGCGTAGGTGGTGGGCAGGGGAGTCCAGTCGCCGAGTTGCGTGACGAGCTCGCGGTCAATGCCGCGACAAAGCCCCTCGACGTCCACAGCGTGGATAAGGAATTCAGCGCAGTGCCGACCGAACGTCTGGAGCGTCTCCCGGTTCACGACAAGTTCGGTGAATTTCTGCCAACGGTCTGTGACGACGAAATATTTGCCGTCGCGTTTGCGGCAACTGAGGTCGAGCACGAGGCGTTCGAGACCGATCAGTTTTACCAACGCATTGAGCCGGTCCCAGTCCACGCGACCTTCGCGGAAGACGAACGACGTGACGATGACATGCGAGGCGCCGGCATCGAGCCAGCCACGGGCGTTGTCGAGATTGACGCCACCGCCGATTTGGAGTCCGTCGGGATACGCGGCGAGCGCGGAGCGGGCTTCGATTTCGCAACCGGGCCCCAACAGGATGACGTGACCGCCTGTGAGGTTGTCGCGGCGATAGAGTTCAGCAAACCAGCGCGCGGGCCGGTCGGAAACAAAGTTCGTGCGCAACTGCCCGGGCGAATCGCCCAGGCTGCCGCCGACGATCTGTTTGACGCGGCCTTCGTGTAGGTCAATGCACGGACGGAACATCTGCGCAGCGTAGGTTTGGCGGACGAAAGTTCCAATGCGAAATTGAGCTCAGCGCTTGCTTATCGCGGTCTGGCTATGATACCGCGTGGAGATGCCGCGAGATTGTCGGTCGGCCTCGCGGCGATTTGTGCAAGATTTCATCCGCAAATTCACCGTGCTCAAAGGCGCGGCGCCGGAACTGTGGCTCACGTTCGCGGTGAAGCTGTTGAACTTCGCGGCTTACACCGTCACCAACCTCACCCTCAAACGCTGGCTCTCGACCGAGTTCGGTTATTCAGACCAGCAGGCGCTGGCATTGGTTGCGACTTGGTCCATCTCGATGACGGTCGTGACGTTGCTGGTCGGCGCGTTCACCGATGCGGTCGGGTTGCGAAAGACTTTTTTCCTTGGCGTCTGGCTGTGCATCTTCGCCCGCGCCGTGATGGTGTTTGCGCCGTCGCCCGGACTAGCGATCGCGCTGGGGCTGTTCCCGCTGGCGGCTGGCGAGGCACTGGGCACGCCGGTGTTGGTGGCCGCAGTGCGCAAATATTCGACCACCGCACAACGTTCCATTTCGTTCTCCGGCTCTTACCTGATGGTGAACGTTGGATCCTTTGTGGCGTCGATCCTCTTCGATTGGGTGCGGCAAGGTCTCGGCGAGAGCGGGCATCTTACTCTGCCATTGCTGAACACTTCGTTGACGACCTATCGCACCTTGTTCCTCGTAAGTTTGGTGCTCGAAGTCCTGATCCTGCCGTTGATCTGGCTCATGCGTCCGGGCGCGGAAGTGGTCAACGACAAGGTGGTGGTTATGCCGCCACTGCCCAAGCAGGAACGAACGAATTTTGCTGAAACAATTTCTTCGGCAGTGGCCACGAGCGCGAAGGAAACCATCCGCATCTTCGGCGAGTTGTTCAAACAGACACAATTTTACCGGCTGCTGGTCTTCCTGCTGCTGATCGCCTTCTTGAAGCTCATCTTCATGCAGATGTATTACGTGTTCCCCGAATTCGGCATTCGCGAACTCGGTGAAGGCG
>JBEGQI010000131.1:0-16345 GCA_041181065.1 Verrucomicrobiota bacterium
CCAAGCTTGCATCAATAACAGCATCTGCCGCGGTTGTTCGGCCTTCACGGATTGTGGTTTGCCCGCCGCGCTGTCCGCCAAATCCGCACGTGGGAAAGCGAAAGGAGCCAAGTCGTGAGCAACTTCTTCAATGACCGCTTCGTCTCCCGCCGCGGTTTTCTCGGGCGAACTCTTGCCGGCGCAGCCACGGCCACGGCGCTCGGCGCCATCGCTGCTGACAAGGCAAAAGAGCCGAATCCATTCGCCTATGACGTCAGCCGTTTCACCGTCACCGATCCGAAGCTCATCCGTTATGAGCAGAAGCGTGTCTTCGCGGCGCCGCAACGTTTGCCGAAAGCTATTGCTCTCGCAGCCAACGGCAACTTGCTCATCGGCGCGGGCAAGTTCGTGAGTGAGATTAAACCGGATGGCTCGCTCGTCTCCGAGATCCGGACGAACGAAGACGTCCGCTGCCTCGCCGCTGGTGAAGACCTGATCTACGTCGGTTCACGCGAGCGCATCGAGGTGTTCAGCGCGAAAGGCGAACGCAAAGGTGCGTGGGACAAGCCGGCTGACAAAACCTATTTCACGAGTCTTGCCGTGGGCGCGAATGACGTGTTCGCCGCGGACGCCGGGCAACGCTTGGTGTTGCGGTATGATCGTTCCGGCAAAATGGTTTCGCGACTTGGCGAGCGGAACAAGGAGCGCAACGTTCCCGGCTTCATCGTGCCCAGTCCGTTCTTCGCGGCGCGGCTGGCGAAGGATGGGTTGCTGCGTATCACCAATCCGGGTCGCCACCGCGTGGAAGTTTACACCGCTGACGGCTACTTCGAACAGTCATGGGGCAAGCCGGGCGCAGCGATTGAACATTTCTGCGGCTGTTGCAACCCGACGAACCTCACGCTGCTCTCCGATGGTCGCGTGGTGACCTTCGAGAAAGGCATCCCGCGTGTGAAGGTTTACGCCGCAGACGGCGCGTTTGAATCCGTGGTGGCTGGCGCGGAATCCTTCGCGGAGAACGCCAAGGTTTGCGGGCCGAACGATTGCACGCTCGGTGGTCTCGACGGCGTGAGCGATGCCGACGGGCGCATCTACATCCTCGATTTCGTCGCGGCGAACATCCGCGTCATGGAGCGCAAAGCATGAGCGACCAACCGCAGCCCCAATCCGCCACGACGCGCCGACAGTTCCTGCGCGACGGCTCGCGGGTCGCTGCTGCGGCGGGGCTCGGTGGGTTGCTCGCGTTGGTTGGCACGCGCAGCCAGGCGGAGGGAACCGTCTGGCAGATCAATCCGCAGAAATGCCTCCGTTGCGGTCTGTGCGCGACGAGCTGCGTGCTGGAGCAATCCGCGGTGAAGTGCGTTCACGCCTACGCGATGTGCGGCTATTGCAACCTCTGCACCGGCTACTTCGAGCCTGAGCCGAACGACCTCAACACGGGCGCGGAGAATCAGAATTGCCCGACCAACGCCATCAAACGCTCATTCGTCGAGGATCCCTACTACGAATACTCGATCGACGAATCGCTCTGCATCGGTTGTGCGAAGTGTGTCGAAGGTTGCAATCGATTTGGCAACGGCTCGTTGTTTCTCCAAATCCGCCACGACCGTTGCGTGAACTGCAACGTCTGCGCCATCTCGCGTGTCTGCGCTGGGGACGCCTTCGTGCGCGTGCCCGCCGACAAACCGTATTTGCTCAAGGAGCGGCATTGAACATGGTGCGCAATCGGCAACTTGCGAGATGGCCGTTTCTGCTGGCCTGCTGCTTGTTCGCGATCACCGCGTTTGCCGAGCCGCGATTCCCGCCGCCGGATTTCAGCGAGACGCAGCATCAACTCCCCGTCGCCACCACTCCCGCCGCACGTGCGGTGTGGCTGGCGTATCTCGATGTCGCCGTGCTCGCGGCTTCACTCGGTCTGGCAACGTGGTTCATCTACAAGCAACGCTCGCGACGTGGACTGTTCTGGCTGGGCTTGTTCTCCATCGCATACTTCGGCTTCTGGCGGAAGGGATGCATCTGCAGCATCGGTTCGCCGCAGAATCTCGCGCTCGGCCTGTTCGATTCCAGTTACGCCGTGCCGCTGACCGTCACGGCGTTCTTCGCGCTGCCGCTGGTTGTCGCGCTGTTCGCCGGACGCAGCTTTTGCGCGGGCGTTTGTCCGCATGGCGCGTTGCAGGATCTAGTGCTGGTGAAACCTGCGCAAGTGCCTGCCTGGCTCGAACACGGACTAGGCTTGCTCCCGTTCATCTTTCTCGGTGCGGGTGTGTGGCTCGCGACCACCGGCAGCATATTCCTATTCTGCCAATACGACCCGTTCGTGCCGCTGTTCCGGCTGGGAGGGCGCAGCGCGATGGTTTTGACGGGTGTAGCTTTCTTGGTGCTGGGCACTGTAGTGGGACGACCGTATTGCCGGTTTGCGTGCCCTTATGGTGCGTTGTTGAAAATGGCTGCAACCGTCGCCAAATGGCGCGTGCGTGTGACGCCGGACATCTGCACGCAATGCAAGCTCTGCGAGCACGCCTGTCCGTTCGGTGCGATGCGCGAGCCCGAGCAGGGGACGCCACCCCCCGGCCAACTCGCGCTGGAACGTCGTCGGCTGGCGGGCTTCGTCATCTTGTTGCCCGTGCTGATGCTTACCGGGGCGTGGCTGGGCGGCTTGCTCGGTGGCCCGGCAGCGCGGTTGAATCCGCACGTCGCGCTCGCTGAAGATTATCTCGCCGTGAAGGATCAAGCGCCAACACAGGTCGCGAACACTCCGGCGGAACTCGCCTTAAGTCGCGCTCGCCTCGATCCGCAGTCGCTCGTTACCAAGGCGGCTCAGATTAAACGGCAAATCGTCATCGGTGGTTGGATCTTTGGCGCCTGGGTGGGATTGGTCATCGGCGGAAAGCTCATCAGTTTATCCGTTCGCCGAACGCGCACGGATTTCGAGCCGGACCGTGGTGGCTGCTTCAGTTGCGCGCGCTGCTTCGAATCTTGCCCGCAGGAGTTCGTTCGGCGCGGCGTTGGTCCGGCAAGTGCACCTGAGGGATTGGTCGGCCCCGCCGACGCGAAAGGGGCGCATGTCTGACACTGTCGTCATCGCGGCGCCCAAGCCGATTCGTTCGCCGGCCGAGTTGGCGGCCGTCTGGCGTTGGGCCGCGATCACAGCTGCGATCTTCTCTATTGTCGTGGGGGTGGCGATGGTCTTCGCTCATCTTGAGCACAAATCATCTGACCCGTGGCGTTCGCCGGAATTGCTAAAGCTGAAAGCGCGATTGCGCGATGAACCGCACAACGACGCGCTTAAGACGCAGATCCGCGAAATGGATCTGCAACTGCGGCAGCGCTACTTTCATCTGCTTTCGCTCAAAGCTTCCGGAGTGTATCTGCTTTGTGGCGGAGCCGCGGTATTCCTCATCGCCGCCGGGCAGGTGCGGCGCATCCATCGGCGTCCGTCGATGCCCAAGTTGAATCCGCTAGCCGCCGAGCAACTGGTCAAGGCCCGCCGCGAGTCGCGCCTGGCGATCGCGGGTTGCGGGGCGGTGATCGTTACGGTTCTGTTCGCCACGGCTTACGGCAGCAAATCTCCTTTGCCGGACGACGCGGTCGTGGCGGCGAAGTTGGTGAGCGGCAGCGAAGCCACGGCGGTCGCGGCCGATTGCGCGACGGATGATGAACTGCGCGCAAACTGGCCGGGCTTCCGTGGGTTTGACGGGAACGGCTACTCCGCGTCGGGATCGCTCCCAGACAGCTTCGCGGCCGAAGTGGCACTTTGGAAATCACCCGTGCCCGCCCCCGGATTCAATTCGCCGCTGGTCTTCGGAGCGCAAGTCTTCTTCACCGGCGGGGACGCGACGAAGCGGGAAGTCATCTGTCTGGACGCGAACACGGGCGCGTTGAGTTGGCGGCAGGCCGTGGAAAAGGTGCCGGGGAGTCCGGCGCAATTGCCGGAGATTCCCGAACAAACGGGCTTTTGCGCGAGCACGGCAGCCACGGATGGGCGGCGCGTTTATGCGTGGTATGCGAACGGCGACATCGCGGCCTTTAGTCTGGATGGCCGGCCACTTTGGGCTCGCCACCTCGCGACGCCGAAGAATCCTTACGGCCACGCCACGTCGCTGCGCACATGGCGAGACCGAGTGATTGTGCAGTTCGATCAAGGCGAACCCGAGGACCGGCTCTCAAAGCTGCTGGCGTTGGACGGGCGCACGGGGGCGACGATCTGGGAGAAGCTGCGGCCGGTCGGCGCGTCGTGGGCAACGCCGGTTATCGCGGAGGTGGCGGGCAAATCACAGATCATCACACTCGCGGTGCCGTGGGTGATGTCCTACGACGTGGTCACGGGTGCGGAGTTGTGGCGCGTGCAGACGCTCGAAGGCGAAATCACGCCGTCGCCCATCTTCGCGGGGGGACAGGTGATTGTAGCTAGTCCGTCATCCAAGTTGGCGGCGTTGCGGCCGGATGGGGCGGGCGACGTTTCGAAGACGCACTTGGCCTGGTCGGTGGAAGAAGGCGCGCCGGATGTTACGAGTCCGGTGAGCAACGGTGAGTTGCTGTTCAGTGTCAGCAGTGGCGGGTTGCTGGTCTGCTTTGAGGCGAAGGGCGGTAAAAAAATTTGGGACCATGATCTGGCGATGGAAACGCAGGCATCGCCCGCAATCGTCGGCGACCGGTTGCTGCTGTTGAGCGCCAAGGGCGACGTCGTGGTGTGCCCGGTTGGGCGCGAGTTCAAGGAGCTGTCGCGTGCGAAGCTGGAGGATGCGTTCTTCGCGAGCCCGGCGGTTGCGAACGGACGCGTTTATCTGCGCGGCAACAAAAACGTGTGGTGCTTCGGTGTGAAGGAGGTGGCGCATGTCCATTGACCTGAATCTCACCGAGGAGATCGTGGCGCGCGTGGGACGGAAGCCCGAGGCGTTGATCCCGATTCTGCAGGGATTGCAGGAACGCTACGGCTATCTGCCGGAGGACGCGTTGCGGCGCGTGTGTGAGCGGACGGAGATCGCGCCGGCGTCGGTCACGGGCGTGGCGTCGTTCTACGACATGTTTCGGCTGAAGCCGGTGGGCAAGCACATCGTGCGCGTGTGCACAGGGACGGCCTGCCACGTGGCGGGCGCGGAACGGGTGGAGGCGGCATTGCGCCGGCATCTGAACATCCCGTCTGGCGCGGATACAGATCGCGACGGGGAATTCACGGTTGAGCAGGTCGCGTGTCTTGGTTGCTGCACGCTCGCACCGGTCGTGAAGATCGGTGAGATGACTTTCGGTCACACGACACCCGAGCGCGTGCCGGAGATGGTCCGAGAATATCTCGCGAGCCAGAATGGCAAGAAGATGGTGAAGTCCACGGAGGAGTTGAGCATCAGTCGCGCAGGCGGCGCTGAAATCCACGTCGGACTGGGCTCCTGCTGCATGGCCAAGGGCAGTGACAAGCTGTTCCATGCGCTGGCGGAAAGCGCGTCAGCTTGCGGCGGGAGCGTGACGGTGAAGCGCGTGGGCTGCGTGGGCATGTGTCATCGCACGCCGATGATCGAGGTGGCGCAAGCGGACAAGGGCAGCACGCTCTACGCAGACCTGACGCCTGCGCATGCGCGGGCGTTGGTGCAGAAACATTTTCGCCCGCGTGGATTTGTGCAACACGCGAGCCGCTTGTGGTCGCGCGTGCTGGATGGACTGCTCCTCGATGACTCCGGCGAGCAGCGCGGCGTGCAGCGATTCGCCATGAGCAAGCGGGATCCGGGCGTGCGCGCGTTCCTCGACAAACAAGTGCACATCGCGACGGAGCATTTTGGAAAACTCGATCCGCTGAGTCTCGATGAGTATGTGGCGAATGGTGGATTTGAGGCTTTGAGGAAATGCCTCGCGAACGCGGAAAGCGGAAAGCGGAGCGCTGATCAGGATGCCGTCATCAACAGTATCGAGAAATCCGGCGTGCGCGGGCGGGGCGGGGCGGGGTTCCCGACCGGGCAGAAATGGCGCGTGGTGGCGCAGCAGCCGGGCGAAACGAAATTCGTCATCTGCAACGGCGACGAAGGCGACCCGGGTGCGTTCATGGACCGGATGATTTTGGAATCGTTTCCGTTCCGCGTGATTGAAGGGCTCGCGATTGCTGCGGTTGCCGTGGGTGCGCATGAAGGCGTGTTCTACATCCGGCATGAGTATCCGCTCGCCGTGAAGCGGGTGCGGGCGGCGATTGAGCAGATGGAAAAGCACGGGTGGCTCGGGACCAAGCTCATGGGAACTCACTATCCGCTGAAGCTCTCGGTGTTCGAGGGCGCGGGAGCGTTTGTTTGCGGCGAGGAAACGGCCTTGATCGCATCGATCGAAGGGAAGCGCGGGATGCCAAAGCTGCGTCCGCCATTCCCGGCGCAGGAGGGACTTTGGGGCAAGCCGACGCTCATCAACAACGTCGAGACGCTGGCGCTGGTGCCGTGGATCATGCGCAATGGCGCGGAGAAGTTTGCGGCGATCGGGACAACCAAGAGCAAGGGCACAAAGGTTTTCGCGCTCGCGGGAAAAATCAAACGCGGCGGACTTATCGAGGTGCCGATGGGGACGACGATTCGCGAGATCGTCGAAGAGATTGGCGGCGGAGTCGCGGACGGACGGCGCTTCAAGGCGGTGCAGATCGGCGGTCCGAGCGGCGGCTGCGTGCCGGCGCGGCTCGCGGATACGTCGGTTGATTATGAGAGTCTGCGCGACTTGGGCGCGATCATGGGCAGCGGTGGTCTCGTGGTGCTCGACGACACGAGTTGCATGGTGGATATCGCGCGCTACTTCCTGCAGTTCACGCAGGACCAGTCGTGCGGCAAATGCACGTTCTGCCGCATCGGCACGAAGCGGATGCTGGAGATTCTGGAGCGGCTGTGTGCAGGCAAGGCGTCGCGGCAACATCTGGAAGAATTGGAGCGGCTCGCAGTGCAAGTCGGGGCGGGGAGTTTGTGTGGACTCGGCAAGACGGCGCCGAATCCGGTGCTGACAACGTTGCGTTACTTCCGCGACGAATATGAAGCGCACCTTGCAGGGCGTTGTCCGGCGAAGAAGTGCGCGGCGCTCATCAAGTATTCGATCAACGCAGATTGCACGGGATGCACGATCTGTTCGCAGCATTGCCCGGTGGACGCGATCCCGATGACGCCATACTCGCGGCACTTGATCGACGATGTGAAATGCACGCGGTGCGACACGTGTAGGGTGGTTTGTCCGAATCAAGCGGTGGAGGTGAAATGAACTACGCCTTTTCCATCACGATCGACGGGCGCGCGGTTGAAGTTCAGCCGGGTGAAAGTGTGCTAGCGGCTTCGCGCAAGCTGGGGCTCGATATACCGACACTTTGTTATCTGGAGAAGTGCGGGCCGTTGAATTCGTGCCAGGTGTGCCTCGTGAAAATCAACGGCAAGCTGGTCCCGTCATGTGGCACGAAGGCGGCGGCGGGGATGATGGTTGAAAGCGAAACGACGGAGGTGCACGAAGCGCGGCGAACGGCGCTGGAGTTGTTGTTCAGCGATCATGTCGGCGATTGTCTTTCACCGTGCCAACGGTTGTGTCCCCTCATGCTGAACATTCCGGTGATGTTGCGGCACATCCAGGCGGGGCGGCTGCCGGAGGCGAGCGCGACCATCCGTCAGGCGCTGCCGCTGGCGGGCGTGCTGGGGCGGTTGTGCCATCATCCGTGCGAGCAGGGGTGTCGTCGCGGGCAATGGGACGATCCGGCGGCGATCCGGGAGATGGAGAAAGTGATCACCGATTGGGAGCGGAGCAGCGGATATTCTCCGAGCGGAAAAGCGGAAGGCGGAAAGCGGAAAGCGGAAACGGGGCCTAGCATCCTCACGCCGGCTGCCGAGGCAAAGACTGTCGCCATCATCGGGGCGGGGCCGACGGGATTGGCGGCGGCGTATTATCTGACTCGCGAAGGGCACGCTGTGACGGTCGTGGATCGGCGTGCGCACGCGGGCGGGTCATTGCGCGACGTGCCGTCAGCACAGTTGCCGGCGGAAGTGCTGGATGCCGAGATTGCGGTGCTGGGGCGGATGGGCGTGGAATTCAAGCTGGGCGCGGAGCTGGGAAATCCGTTGACGCTGGATGGCCTAGGGCGCGGGTTCGATGCGATCCTTCTGGCGGTCGGGGAACTGGCGAAGGACGAAGCGGCCGAGCTTGCGTTGCCGATGGTTGGTGCGGCGTTGCGCACAGACCCAAACACGTGTCAAACGCCGCTGGAAAAAGTGTTCGCGGCGGGCAGCTGTGTGCGAGTGCAGAAGCAAATCATCAAGGCAATGGCCGAGGGGCGTGCGGCGGCGGAGTGCGTAAATCGCTTCCTGCGCGGGCAAGCGGCGCGGCGTCCGGAGAAACCATTCTCCAGCATCATGGGGCGGCTTGACCCCGCGGAGTTGAAGGCGTTCATCCGCAACTCGAAGAGCGGCGGGAGCGTGTCGCCGTGCGACCGGTGCGCGGGCCACACGAAGCAGGAGGCGGCGGCGGAATCGGCGCGCTGTCTGCATTGCGACTGCCACAGCTCGGGCAATTGCGTATTGCAACACTACGCGCAGGTCTATGGCGCCGATGCGAACCGCTTCCGCAGCGAGCGGCGGAAGTTCGAGCGACAGGTGCAGCCGGGCGGAATCATCTTCGAGCCGGGGAAGTGCATCCTGTGCGGTATCTGCGTGAAGCTTTGCGAAATGGCAGCGGAGCCACTGGGGCTGGCGTTTGTGGGACGCGGGTTTGATGTGCGCGTGGCGGCGCCGTTCGATGACACGATCGAGCGTGGGTTGCAGAAGGTGGCGGATGAATGCGTGGCGCAGTGTCCGACGGGGGCGCTGGTGTTCGTGGAAAATGGGGAACATTGAACATCCAACATTGAATGCCGAACATCGAAGGAGCTGACCGGCTGAAGTCGGAACTGCAAATCGTCACGGGCCGACTTGCAAGCACACCAGATGCGTTAAATCGCGGACGAGGAGTCGATTTCCAGCCAGTGCCATGGGGCCCCAAGATTCATGAGCGTCGGGGAGGGCTTGGGCGCGGGCAAGTTCGTTGTGGCGCGTGGGTGTGGCTTCTAGGAGGCGGAGTTGGCCTGAGTCGTTCAGGACGAAGAGCAATCCATCGGCGAGCAGGAATGAGCCCAGGCCGAGGTTGTCGCTGGCGACGCTTGTCCAGAGAACTTTCCCGTCCGGAGTGAGGCAGGTGAACTTGCCGTCGGCCCGCGTGCCGTAGAGATGGCCGTTGTAAAAGATGGGTGTGTGTTGCGTGGCGCCGAAAACTTCCGCTCTGAGTTTCGTTTGAACTTTCGGAACGATCTTGCCGGAGTCTTCCGTGAGTTGAATGAGCAGGGAACCTGCGTTGTAGCCGCCGGTGAAAAAGATTTTGCCAGCATCGAGAACGCAAGGCGAGGGGACGGTGGCAATGCTGATCTTCCAATCGGTGGTTTGCCAGAGTTGCGTGCCGTCGGTTGCGGCAACTCCGATGATGCCTTTGTTGGCGCAGTAGATGTATTGGCGTTGACCAGCGAAATCGAGGGGCATGACGGAGGAGTGCGTCATCTTCCAGCCCTGCGGATTCGGCGTGCGCCAAAGGACTTTGCCGGTGTCGAGCGCGACGGCGATAAGTAAGGCATCAGGGCCGCCGGGCGCGAGGATGACGCGGTCGCCATCCACGAGCGGGCATTGGCCGGCATACCATTCGGGCACGGTGGCGCCAAATTCGCGGACGAGGTCGAGGCTCCAACGCAGTTCGCCGGTGGCAGCGTCACAGCAAAGCACGTGGCACTTCGGTCCCATTGCGACGACGCATTTTCCAGCGAGTGTCGGCACGGTGCGCGACATGCCGTGGTTTCGTTTCACGCTGACGGGATAGCTGTAACGCCAGATCTCGCGTCCATCGGCGAGCGAGAGGCAACGCATCGCATCGCGATGATTTTCGAGATCGTAGTCCATCAAGTAAACGCGTCCGTCAGCGATGGCGGGCCCGGCATAGCCATCGCCGATTTGAACGGACCAAAGTTGCTTTGGCCCGGAGGCGTCCCAAGAACGGGCGAGTTTGGTTTCACTGGCGATGCCGTTGCGCGTTGGGCCGCGGAATTGAGGCCAGGAGCCAGCGTTGGTTGCGAGTTGTCCGTCGCCGAGTTTGAGCTGGCCGAGGAAGACCGGGTTGGTGTTTGTAACTGAAACGCCTGCGGGGGAGGCGTCGGAACCGGGGAGGCGAAGTTGGAGTGTTTTGTGAGAGCCGTGCACGAACCACAAGATGAGCAGCGTGGCGCCCAAGAGCGCTGTGCCGAGTGGTAGCAGTTGCCAGGATTTCGGCGGGCCCTTCATCGTTCGCAAAGGATAAGTAATACGCGATGTGTGGTCGAGTATCATTAGTTGTTACGGGAGAGTTTTCATCAAGGCTGGACGAATGGTTTTGGCCAAATTGATGAGCGTGGTTTCTGGTTTGATGCGTGAAAATCTGCGAGCTGGTCAAATCAACACAGCTTCAGGGGGTTGGTTCAGGTTGGGGGTAAAATGTTTTTCTGGGCGAATTTCCCAGCAAATGGCGAAGTTTTGAAAAGAATTTCCATGCTGGCACCAGAGTTGCGATGGGCAAGTCACGCTTGCGCGTGTAACGCAGGTAACAAACCACATGCCGATCGGATCGGCGCAAACAACGACATGAAGAAAATCGAAGCCATCATCAAACCCTTCAAGCTTGAAGAGGTAAAGGACGCCCTCGGCGAAGTCGGAATCACCGGAATGACCGTCACGGAGGTCAAGGGATTCGGTCGTCAGAAAGGTCACACGGAAATCTACCGCGGTAGCGAATACACGGTGGACTTCCTGCCCAAGATCAAACTCGAACTGGTCATCGCGGATGGTGACGTGACGCAGGCCGTGGCAGCCATCGTCAAGGCGGCGAAGACGGGCAAGATTGGTGACGGCAAAGTCTTCGTTTCAAACGTCGAGGAAGCGGTGCGCATCCGGACCGAAGAAAAAGGCGAATCTGCGGTGTAACCCCACAATCCACACCACATCCATTTGAAAACTATGAAGAAACTACTGTTTATTACCCTGCTTGCCGCGGTCAGCGTATTTGGGACGGTCGCGGTGCGTGCAGAAGACAAGCCTGCGGCTCCCGAACGGAGCGTGACTGAGCGGCTCGAGGATCTTGAGGCGTATGTCAACAATGGCGCCCGCAACTCCAGCACGAACGCCCCTTCCAAAATCGCCGGCCCTGGGCCTGGTCACAACGCGTGGATGATGACGAGCGCCGCGCTCGTGTTGTTCATGACGCTGCCCGGCCTCGCGCTGTTCTACGGCGGCCTCGTGCGCCGGAAGAACATCCTGTCCGTCATGGCTCAATGCCTTGGCATCACCGGACTGGTGGCCATCCTCTGGTGGGTATGCGGTTACAGCATGGTGTTCGCCAGCGGCTCGCCATACCTCGGAAGCCTCTCCAAGTTCGCCTTTTTCAAAGGCGTGGATTCTGCGCCCAACACCGACTACGCCGCCTGGACCTCGCACAACGTGTTCGCGATGTTCCAGATGATGTTCGCCATAATCACGCCGGCGCTGATCATCGGCGCAATCGCTGAACGCATGAAGTTCTCGGCCATCCTCCTGTTCGTGACGCTGTGGATGTTCGTCATCTATTTTCCGCTCGCGCACATGGTCTGGGGCGTTGACGGTCTGATGAACGGCGTCTGGAACGGCGACGCTAAAATCAAGGCGATCGACTTCGCGGGCGGCACGGTCGTTCACATGAGCTCCGGCTGGAGCGCGTTGATCCTCTGCCTCATCCTCGGCAAGCGCCTCGGCTTCGGCAAGGAACCGATGCCGCCACACAGCATGGTGATGTGTATGATCGGCACGGGCATGCTTTATGTCGGTTGGTATGGCTTCAATGCCGGTTCCGCCGTCGCGTCGGACGGCATCGCGGCGAACGCGTTCACTACGACTACGCTCGCGGCGGCGGTGGCGGGCTTTGTCTGGGCGATGGCGGAATACGTCGTCAAGGGCAAGCCCAGCATCCTGGGATTCTGCTCCGGCATCGTGGCGGGTCTCGTAGTGATCACTCCGGCGGCTGGTTTCGTGGACACCAAGGGCGCGATGATCATCGCGTTGTTCGCCGGCCTGATTCCCTTCTTTGCCTGCTGGAAGCTCAAGGCTTGGCTCGGCTACGATGACGCGTTGGACACTTTCGGCGTTCATGCCGTCGGTGGCACGCTCGGCGCGCTGCTTACCGGCATCCTTGCGACCAGCTCGGTCAACGGCAACCTCACGGACGCCAACAGCTATGCCAAGGCCAACGGCCTCGACAAGATCGTGGCCAACCACGGCCTCTGGATGGAACAGCTCAAGGCGATGGGCATCACGATCGTCATGGCGGTGGTCGGCACCATCATCATCGCCTACATCGTGAAAGCGATCGTCGGCCTGCGCGTCAGCGAGGAAGTGGAGACGATCGGTCTCGACCTCGCCGAACACGGCGAAGAGGGTTACCACCAGGCTCGCGGTTAATACCGCAAACTTTCTGCTACGCCAATAATTCGTGGCCTGCGAGCCGCGGTTGGCGTGGCAGGCAAGATACAAAAAACCGGCAGCGAGAAATCGCTGCCGGTTTTCTTTTGCGAAGGAGCGCGGGCGGCTCGCCCGTGAGAAGGATAGTTGCCGAACTTGCAGGCGAGCCGCCCGCGCTTCTATCCAACCTTAACCACCAGCGCCGTCGTGTTGTCGCGGCCATCATTCGCCAGCGAGGCGCGGACTAGCCGATGTGCTGCGGTGTCTTTCACCTCGCCGGAAACGGGTGCGCGCAAAATGTCCACCATCTGATGGCTGTAGAGTCCCTCGGTCAAACCGTCCGAACAGAGGACGAACATATCGCCCGATTTAAATTCGATAGCGCCGAACTGTGGCGTCACGAATTGATTTCCGCCGCCGAGCGCCTTTTGCAGCACGTTACGCCGGGGATGCGCCCGGGCTTCGCGTTCGTTGATCTTGCCAGTGCGCAGCAGCCAGCCGACATGGGTGTCGTCCTCGGTGATCTGTTTGCAATCGCTGGCGGTGGCGGGTAGGTGATAGATGCGGCTGTCACCGATGTGCGCGTAGAACATCCGGCTCGGCGTGAACCAACACAGGCTCAGCGTCGTCTCCATGCCACGACATTCCTCATACGAGTTGCCGAGATAAACGATGGCGCGATGGATCTCGGCGAACAGTTTGGTGAGCGTGTCGTTTGCGCCCTGGTCGCCGCCGGTCGTTTTGCGGAAGGAACGGGCGAGGAGCATCGTGACTTTGTCCGCCGCGATGTTGCTGGCGAACTCGCCGGCCTTGGCGCCGCCCATGCCATCGCAAACGGCGAAGACGAAATCGCAATCGGACTTCGCCGCCTCGCCAATGCGCCCGAGCCGGTGGACTTCATGGGCATCGAAGCGGACAGCCAAGAAGGAATCTTCGTTGTTCTTGCGAACCTTGCCGATGTCGGAGAGCCCCGACCACGACAGCGATAGGGTGGTGGGCAAAACTGGTTTCGCCGTGGGTTCATTCAGCAGCGTGGCAAACTCAAAATCGATGACGCAGAAGCGCCCGTCCGAACCGCGATAGGTCACGTTGCGGACATCCGGGTCGTCGTGGCGGACGCCGAAAGATTCCAGTTCGGCGAAGATCTCGGCGCGGCGGACTTCATCGAGATGTTCCACCCGGCCGCCGCAGTTGGTCGTCGTGATGCGGAGCCGGTCCGGGTCAGCATGGAGCAGCTTGGGGACGAAGTTGCAGCCACGCTCTTCCAGATGCTTTAGGACGCGGACTTCTTGGTCGAACCGTTCGCGGGCATTGGGGCCGTGGTAGGCCTTCACAACGCGGCCATCGAAAGTGAGGTGAACCGTGGCACGCAGGGTGTCTTTGACCTTTAGCATGTTGAGGCTGAACGATAGGGCGTGAACGGTGGAATGGAAAGATTTTGCGGTCAAAGTTAGCCACGCTGGTCAACCAGCGACAGTCACACACTGATTTGTGGAATTGCTGATGGGGCTGTGAATAAGTGGTCGCCCTCATCAAACCATTGCAGGCGTGCGGTCAAACGCTGATTGCCCCGCGAGCGGAACCAAAGAGCTTGCTGCGTGGCATCGGCCCTGCTTAGTTAGCGCGCGTCGTTCGCGCCTTCGTATCCAGTCGCAGGCGTCAGCGCATCATAACAAAAAACTGAAATCCACGCACATGGCGAAATACATACTCGAATACCTCTGGCTCGACGGTTACGAACCCGTTGCGAACCTTCGCGGCAAGACGCAGATCAAAGAATTCAAGAGCTTCCCCAAACTCGAAGAACTCCCCTGGTGGGGTTTCGACGGCAGCTCGACCCGTCAGGCCGAAGGCCGCAGCTCTGACTGCATGCTGAAGCCCGTCGCGGTTTATCCCGATGTCGCCCGCGGCGAAAACTGCGCGCTGGTCATGTGCGAAGTTTACATGCCCGACAAGAAGACGCCGCATCCGAGCAACGGTCGCGCGAACATCCCTGATGATCCCGGCGCCTGGTTCGGCTTCGAGCAGGAATATTTCCTCTACAAGAACGGTCGTCCGCTCGGTTTCCCGGAAGGCGGCAACAATTTCCCGTTCCCGCAGGGCCTGTATTACACGGGCGTTGGCTATGATTCCGTCGGCTGCATCGCCCGCGAGATCGTGGACAAGCACCTCGAACTCTGCCTGGCCGCTGGCATCAATCACGAAGGTATCAACGCGGAAGTCGCTAAGGGCCAGTGGGAATTCCAGATCTTCGGCAAGGGCTCCAAGAACGCCGCTGACCAAGTCTGGGTCGCCCGTTATCTCCTCATGCGCCTGTGCGAAAAATACGGCGTCGACGTCAACTGGCACTGCAAGCCCCTCGGCAAGGATGTCGATTGGAACGGTTCTGGCATGCACTCCAACTTTTCGACTGACTACATGCGCGAAGTCGGTGGCAAGGAATACTTCGAAGCCCTCATGGCGGCGTTCGACAAATACAAGAACGAGCACATCGCCGTGTATGGCCCGGACAACCACCTCCGCTTGACCGGTCTGCACGAGACGCAGTCCATCGACAAGTTTAACTACGGCATTGCCAACCGCGGCGCGTCCATCCGCGTCCCGCACAGCTTCGTGGACAACGGCTACAAGGGCTACCTCGAAGACCGCCGTCCAAATTCCCAGGGCGACCCCTACAAGATCGCGGGCCGCATCCTGCAGACCATCCAGACGGTTCCGACGACTGGTGCGAAGAAGAAGAAGTAACTGCGTTCAATCGCCGGCGCCTCGCGCCCGCGGCAACTGACGTAGCGCAAATGAACGGCGCGGTCGCAAGACCGCGCCGGTTTTCTTTTCCACCCACCGTTCGACGCAGCGCTCGCCTTGCCGGGATCGCTTTGCTTCAATTCCGCCCCACGACCATGAGCAGCAACAAGCGAATTCCCACCGACGGCGGTGCAAGTCTGAGTCAAAATCCATTTGTCGCGCTCTCCAACGAGGGACTGCCCGCAGCGCCTGATACTTTGCGTTCGGAGTCTAGCGTGGCCGAAGCCAAACCAGCGAAGAAGAATCGTGGCCGCGTGGACATCGTCCGGCAGAAGGCAGGCCGTGGCGGCAAAACGGTAACTGTCGTGAAAAATTTCGTTGGCATGGGCTTGCCAGAGAAGCAGCAACTCGCCAAGGCGATGCAAAAAGCCTGCGGCGTTGGCGGCACCGTTAAGGATGGCCAAATCGAGATTCAGGGCGACAAGCGCGAAGAGGTTGCACGCATCCTCACGGAGGCGAACTTCCGTCCTGTATTTGCGGGCGGTTAAGCGTTACGCCAGCAGTTCTTGGATTTCCTCCCAGCTAAGAGACGCGGCGAATTCTTCTTCGCCACCCAGCGTCGCCTTGATGACTTCCCGCTTCCGGTTTTGCAGCAGCAAAATCTTTTCCTCCACTGTATCGCGGGCGATGAGTTTGTAACTCGTCACCACGCGCGATTGCCCGATGCGATGTGCGCGGTCGGTCGCCTGATCTTCCACCGCCGGATTCCACCACGGATCAAAATGGATCACCGTGTCCGCGCCCGTCAGGTTCAAGCCCACGCCACCCGCCTTGAGGCTGATGAGGAATACCGGCACGGAGTGGTCGCGTTGGAACCGTTCCACCACGGCGGCGCGATCGGTGGTTGAACCGTCGAGATAGCAGAATTGGATTTCCTCCGCGGCAAGTCGCTCCTTGAGCAGCGTCAACATGCCGACGAACTGGCTGAACACTAGCACGCGATGACCGCCATCCACGACCTCCTCCAGCAACTCACTGAACAGGTCGAGTTTGCCGGACGCGGTGTCGGGTTTCACGTTCTCCAAGTTGAGCAGCCGGAGGTCGCAACACACCTGCCGCAACCGCAGCAGCGCCGTCAACGCCACGATGCGACT
>JBEGQI010000132.1:0-2591 GCA_041181065.1 Verrucomicrobiota bacterium
AGGGTAGTTGGGGGCAGCCGGTTTCCTTCCAGTATTTATGCGCCCGTCCGGCTCGCACCGCGCCGCGCCGCCAGCTGCCTGACCAAAACCTTCCAGCCTTCCGCCCGAATCGTTACGAGTAAGCTAAAAGCTTGCAAATGGTGGTGAATTTATTGCGGGGTGTTTTGTCTGAAACACATGCCTGCCATCACCAAGAAAGACACCCGGCTCAAGCTCCAGTTCGTCGCCAACACTGACCACTCCATCCACGCCGGACTGGTCGCCGTCGAGGCCATGGCCCGCCGCTTTGACCTCTGGAACCGGCTGCGCAAACTCTCCAGCCTCGATCCCCGCAAGGACCAGAAGCGCGGCTTCGGACCCGAGGTCATCGTCGGCCAGTTGATCTATGCGCTCTGCTCGGGCGGTGGCTGCCTCTCCGACAGCGAGGCGCTCAACGACGACCCGCTCGCGCGTGAACTCTTCGGCGTGGGCAAGTTCGCTGACCAGTCCCAGGTCGGTGAATGGCTGCGGGAACAGTCCGGTGAAAGTGTCGCGGCGCTGCGCCAACTGCTGCACCAGTTCGTGACGTGGGTGTGGCAGCAGGCCGAACCCCGGCGACTGCTCCAGGGCGGCCAGCGCGAAGTGTTCTTTGATGACACCCAACTGGAGGTGTCCGGCAAACACTTCGAGGGCGCCGCGCTCAACTACAACGGCGACGTGGCCCTCAGTTGGCAGACGCTCTGGGTCGGGCCGCTCCTGACCGACAGCCACGTCGGCAGCCCCAAGGACGTGAGCGATCAACTCCTGCCCATGCTCGAACGCAACCGTTCCCTCTGGCACGAAAAGCCCGCGCACTTCTACGCCGACAGCGGGAGCAGCGCGGGGGTTTACTTGAACGCCATCGCGGCCGAAGGCTGGCACTACACCGTAAGCTACAACAAGTGGACCGGCCCGCTGGAACGCACCGCCCAGGAACTCCCGGCGCTGGCGTGGAGCGCGAACGGCGACGCGCACCACGCCTGCTTGCGCCATCAACCCGAGGGGCGGAGCGCGCCGCAGAGGTTTGCCGTGCGCCGGAGACGGGACGGACTGTTCGACCATTACGGCTTCATCGCGTGCGACGATGGGCAGAGCGACGCGGCGCGCGTGGGCGAGCGGCATCACTTGAAAGGCGACAAGGAACAACTGTTCAGCGAAGTGTTGAACGGGCTGGACCTGCATCGTCCGCCCTGCTCGGCGCTGATCGCCAACCAGATTTACTACCTGATTGCGGCGCTGGACTATGACCTGTTGGTGGCAATCAAGCTGCTGGACTTGAACGACGACTGCCAGGGCTGGCGCATCAAGACCCTGATGAAGAAACTGGTGCTCTTGCCCGGGCGGATGGGACGGCGCTCACGGCAATGGGTGGCGCGGGTGCTGGTGCCCGGCGCGTGGCTGAACTGGTGGGAGCGCTGGGCGCAACGCGTGTGGCCGACGCCCGGACCGGGGCGGCCCCGCCTTGTCGCCGCCAGCAGTTGAGCCCTTCGGTGACGCAATCCGGCCCGCTCCTCCGTCCAGTGATCCCTGGAAATGGCGGAGCCTTGCCTTCCGCCGCGCGCATGCACAAAAAACGCTGACTTTCGGCGGTGGCAGCGCTCGACGCCCTCCGCGAAGACAGAACTTCCCCGGCAACTCCGTCATCCCGCTCCTCTCCGCATCCTCAAACCGTCAACTCCATTCTCATCGTAATGATTGAGGCCATTGACGGTCCCGCACGCGCGGCTTGCGGAATGGGCCATATCATGGAAAAGTGGCGCGCTTTTCGGCAAACCAGACTTTGAAAATGGCAACTCAGGAAACCCAGAATCCGACGGCGGTGCTGCAACAGCTCGCCACCACCGCCACCGCAAATCAACCCGCGTGGCTCGAGCCCGTCCGCAAGTCCGGCGCCGACCAGTTCGCCAGGGCCGGCTTCCCCACGCTCAAGGATGAGGACTGGCGTTTTACGAACGTCGCGTCGCTCGCCAAGCTGGCTTTTAAACCCGCCGCCGCGGGCAGCATCACTGCCGACACGGTGAAGGGCGTCACCTTCGGATCGCTGAACGCGCATCGGCTGGTGTTTGTGAACGGCCAGTTCACGCCGAAGCTCTCGTCCATCGGCCAGTTGCCGGCAGGCGTCACGGTCAAGAATCTGAGCGCCGCGCTCGCGGAAAATTCCGCGCTGATCGAAAAGTATCTCGCCAAACAGGCGACCGGTGAGCACAGCAGCTTCACCGCGCTCAACAACGCCAGCTTCACCGACGGCGGCTTCGTCCACATCGCGGCGGGCAAGGTTTTGGAGACGCCGGTGCATCTGCTGTTCATCTCGACGGCGACGGATTCCGGCGCGACGGCGCAGGCGCGCAACCTGTTCATCGCGGAGGATAATTCACAAGCCACCGTGCTCGAAAGCTACGCCAGCACGGCGGATGCGGCATATTTTACCAACGTCGTCACCGAAGTCGTCGCGGGCGACAACGCGGTGCTCGAGCATGTGAAATTTCAGGACGAAAGTCTGTCGGCGTATCACATCGCGGCGCTGCACGCGAAGCTGGGGCGCACGAGCAACTTCGTGTCGCACTCATTCGCGC
>JBEGQI010000133.1:0-3667 GCA_041181065.1 Verrucomicrobiota bacterium
CCTTCTGTTGGCCATCCAAAACCGAAATCTGTTTTTTGAGTGATTCCTCACGCTCATCTAGCGACTTTTCTGCTCTCATCAAGCGTTCGAGTTGGACGTTGATGAGCGCTTCGCGTTCGGTCAGGCGGCGCTCGCGCTCGGCTTGTTCGTTGCGGAGGGAGTTGAAGGAGGCTTCGGTTTCAAGGCGCAGTTTGAGGGCATCTTCATTTGCCACGAGTCTGGCTTTGGAAGTGATGTCCTCAGCTTCACGCCGGGCTGACGAAAGGATATTCTCGGCCTGATGCGTCTGTTGGGAAACGACACGTTTGCCATGCCACCAGAGCAGGAGAAAAGCTGTCCCTGCGCCAAGCGCAAGGCCAATGGCGCCCTCCACGATATTGATTGTCGAAAACATTCACGAACCGCGCGACAACTCAAACTTCCAGCCAGCGCGACGGCGTTAATATGCAATTCAATCGGACATCATGCGGTTCAACCGGGACCACCTCGACCAATTGCTGGTCAAAGGCTACTCCACAGGTCTTGCCGGACACTTCTGCCAGCAGGCGATCGTAAAAGCCTTTACCACGGCCCAACCGGCGTCCATGCCAGTCAAAAGCTACTCCGGGCACCAACACCAAGTCCAGTCGGTTCATAGGCATGGCTCTACAAGACAGGGACGGCTCCAAAATACCAAACTTGCCCTTAACAAAATCCCGATCAGAGCCCGTGAGGATGGCAGCTTCGTAGCTGGACAGGTTGGGGTTGAATCGTGGCAATGCGGTAGTCTTCCCTTTTGCCAAGGCATCATGAAGCAAAGGACGAATATTCGGCTCCTGTGGTAAAGGTGAGAAAAGTAAGACGCTCCGAGACTCTTTCCAGATTCTCTGTTCCATCAGGCGCGCGCAAAGCTTATTAGCATATTCTTCCTTCCGCGCCGCCACGAGTTCGCTCAAAATTGTTGCGACATTCGCGCGAAGAACCCTCTTCTGAGTCAGAATTGAATCAGCCATTGCGCCTGCTTTCCCGAGCAGCATCCATCTGGGCGCGCCATTTCTCGACGCGTTCTTTGATCTTCTTTTCGACGCCTTGCTCGGTGGGTTCGTAGTAGCGTTTGCTGGCGCCGAGATAGTCTTGCCGGACGAAGTGATCGGGATGGGCGTGAGCGTATTCGTAGCCTTGGCCGTGGCCGAGTCGCTGCGCGCCTTTGTAGCTGCCGTCGCGCAGGTGTTCGGGGACGGGCAGGGTGCGCCCGGAGCGGACGTCTTCGAGGGCGGCATCAATGGCTGCGTAGGCGCTGTTGCTTTTGTTGGCGGTGGCGATGTAAATGGTGGCCTCCGCGAGTGGGATGCGGGCTTCGGGCCAGCCGACAAATTCGGAGGCGGCGAGCGCGGCATTGGCCAGCACAAGGGCCATGGGATCGGCCAAGCCGACGTCTTCTGCGGCACAGATGATGATGCGGCGTGCGATGAAGCGAGGGTCTTCGCCGGCATGGATCATCTTGGCGAGCCAGTAGAGTGCGGCGTCGGGGTCGCTGCCGCGCATGGATTTGATGAAGGCGGAAATGGTATCGTAGTGCGCATCGCCGTCACCGTCATACACGACGGCTTTCTTTTGGATGCTTTGTTCTGCCGCCGCGAGGGTGATGTGCACGACGCCGTCGGGTTCAGGCGCGGTGGTGAGCGCGGCGATTTCAAGGGCGTTTAGAGCTTTGCGGGCGTCGCCGTCGGCAATGGTGGCGAGGTGTTTGATGGCCGCGTCGTCCGCCTGGATGCGTATGTAACCGAGGCCGCGTTCGGAATCTTGGAGGGCGCGTCGCAGGAGACCGAGGAGGTCGGCGTCGGTGAGCGGGCGTAACTCGAAGATTTGGGAGCGCGAGACTAGCGGGGAGTTGACAAAGAAGAACGGGTTGTGCGTGGTGGCGCCGATGAGCCGAATGGCACCGCTTTCGACATCGGGCAGAAGGACGTCCTGTTGCGACTTGTTGAAGCGGTGGATTTCATCCACGAACAGGATGGTGGGCTGACCGATGTTATGAAGGCGGTTTGTGGCGCCGGCTAGGACGCGGCGCATGTCTGCGACGTTGGATTCGACACCGCTCAAGCGGTCGAAGCGGCTCTTGGTCTGGCGGGCAATGATTTGGGCGAGTGAGGTTTTGCCGGTGCCGGGCGGTCCGTAGAAGATGAGGGATTGAATCCGGTCAGCTTCAATGGCGCGGCGGAGCAATTGCCCGGGGCCGATGATGTGGGTCTGACCGACAAATTCGTCGAGTGATCGGGGCCGCATGCGCGCGGCGAGAGGTTGATGACGAGGCTGTTCAGCGACCGATGGAGCAGGGGAGGGCTCCGGGGGTGGGACTGCAAACAGATCGTCATTGGCCATGCGCGGACGCTAGCAAGTTGAGCTGGGAATTCCCAAAGTAAAAAGCGTTAAGCTTGGTCAATGGAGCGAGTCCAACAGTAGATCGATGAGACCGGTTGCCGAGCAGCAGGACGATCGCTCCGGCGGTGATCGGAATGACGTCGTGGAACTGCCACAAATCTGGGCTGCCTGACGCGTGCGGCATCAAGAGCAGGAAAATAAACATGATGCAGACCTTGGAAGAAAAATGCATGCGATGCAGAACCTATAGTTTTCGGTTTCTGCGAGTAGCGTTGATGGCAACTGGTGTGTTCAGCCTGCACGCGAACGGTGTGCGCATGGCTGATTTCTTGGGCATCAGTGAACTCAGGTGTTCTTCTCTTCAAAGAAAAAGCCCGCCGAGTGGGCGGGCTTTGGTGGGCGAAATCATTCCACCCGAAAGAGCCCCCGCCAGTGCCGTGTGTAAACAGTTCCTTTGAACTGCTTAGGTATAGAATGGAACGCGCCGGTGGAATTTCGACTTCCAGTGAAGGCCTGTCGGCCAGCTACCGAACGGATGTCCCATGTCTGCAATTTACGGTCAAAGGATTTTGTGGTTTCCAATCACGCGCATAGGCAGGGAAATTGTTTTAAAAGAGCTGCGCAAATCCTGATCCACTGTTCGCGCTTTCTGCAACGACTATCGGCTCACATCATAAACCGAACAAGTAAAATCTTGTTTAGCTTGTTTCGTGCCGACGCATCACTTGTCGTCGGGATTTAATTTTTTGAAGACCATGCCAGCAGCGGCGCCAGCAGCAGTGTTCGCGAGCAGATAGACCCACAGGTTTTGCCACATGAGCTTCTTCATCATACACGCGCCGACGGCCACGGCTGGATTGAAGGCGCCGCCGGAATATTTTCCCACGGCATACGCACCGGCAACCACGGTCATCGCAATCGCCAGTCCGTAGTTGGAGTTGCCAGCGGTGCTCTTTGCAGTGGCGACGTTCAGAATTACGTAGGCCAGGGCAAAGGTGAACAGAAACTCGGCTAGGAAAGTTTTCCCGATGTTGAAGTCGTCGGGGCTGCCGCCATCTCCTTTGATAAGGCTCGCAGCGAGCGCAGCCAGGGAGGCCCCAAACAGTTGCGCCATGATGTAAGGCAGCATGTCAGGTTTAGCACAGCGGCCGCGGACAAATGCGGCCACGGTGACCGCAGGATTATAATGCGCGCCTGATATGTGGCCACCGGCATAAATCATCGCCATCAAGGCTGCACCGATCGCCAGTGGCGCAAGGTCGCCGGAAACCAGGCCGATAGTTAGAACTAGAAAAAATGTCCCAAT
>JBEGQI010000134.1:0-3996 GCA_041181065.1 Verrucomicrobiota bacterium
GCCAGCAGGCCCGAGCCGGTGTAGAGCATCTTGGGGAACGCCTGGTAATCCACCGGGATCACCACGTCAATCGAGGACGGGTGGATGGTGAATTCACCGGGTTTGGCGGCGCGCGCACTCCGCGCGGACTCACCAAAGGCACCGTTAGAGAAGCGGGTCTGATTCATAGGACACTTTCTGCGTCATCCAGCCGACGCCAAGGCTTATGCCGACCATCGGCAGGTAGAAGTGATGGGCATGGAGCCCTTCGTAGAGCGGAATTCCCAGACGCGGCAGGAGCGCCAGCACCACGAATCCCATCGGCCACGCGACGACCGAGCGCCGACAGCGCCACGCCATCCCAATCGCGAGCACCGTCCCGATGAGCGCGATCTGCGGGGTGATCCATGTCCAGTCCTGCTCAATCGACAGGCCAAACGGCCAGAGCAATCGCGTGAGATACCAGAGCGTTTTCGTGACTTCCGTCACCGTCCAGCCCAGATCGATCGTCGGCATCCACCGACCAATCGCCCACCCGGCCATCAACGCCGTCGCGAGCAGCCCGACCCATGCAGACCGCGGCCACTGGCCCCGGCGCCACACAAACCACGCCACCAGCGGCAACGCCATGACGCCTGACTCCTTGGCGAGCACACAGCCCACCGCGGCGATCAGCACCATCGCCCACTGCCGATGCCGGGCACCGATCAGCGCGAGCAAGAGACACGTGGTCATCACGACATCCGCGCGATTACTGACGTACGCCACGCTCTCGACCTGCAACGGATGGAACAGAAACAGTGCCAGACCCACCACGCCCGCGCCCGTCGCTGGGAGCAACGTCCCGAGCAACGCGCCATTGCCGAGATGCTCAGCCACGCTCACCAGGTGATAGCCCCACGGCTGCACGCCGCTGATCGCGTGCGAGAGGCGATACGTCCCGACCGTCACCCACCGATTGCCCGCCGTGCGCTCCGACGAAAAGAACGTTTCGAGGTCGTTCTGGTCCTCGTACACCCAGTCGTACCGAAGCGTCGGCGCATACAGCAGCGCCGTCAGGATCAGTAGCAGTAGGGCTGCACGTCGGGGCGTCGGCATAGCTCACTGTTCCCAAACGCAACCAACCAATTCAGTTGCGCGCGCACCTTGCCGCGGATTTCCGCGGGGTTGGGATGCGCGTCGGCGTGCTGGGCGGCGATGACAAACGACTGCACCCCCGCGTCGATCTCGCCGGCCTTCCGTTGCTCGATCCCGAAGTTGAGCCGCGCCCGCGGCGAGTCGGGGCTGATCGCCACCGCTCGTTCCCAGAGCGCGTAGGTGGATCGCCAGTGGGGCAGGTCTGTGAGGGAGCCAACCACCCACAGCAGCACCACCAGCGATCCGAGCGTCTTTACGGCCACGCGGTTCGGAGCGAACCCGTGCCGTTCAAGCCCTGCACGTTGTTCACGCGCCAGACCCGATACGACGAGCCCGAGGTTTCGTAATCGCAAAAGGCGTAGTTGCCATTCGTGATGTCGAACACCGGGATAATCGAGGCATTGCCGAGGCCCTTCGTGCAGGAACCCGCGCGCGCCGCCTGGAAGGCTTCGTGCGCGAGCATGACCTGCGGCTTCTGGGCTTTCGTCGCCACGTAGACCACCGCGCCCGATCCGTGGGTCGTCGGGGCCTGCAAGCGGCTCACGCCGATGCGCGTGCCGCTCACGCTGTTCACCGAGAACAGCTCGTGATCGACAAACAACGCGCCGCCGACTTCGATGTTGGTGGCCGAGGCCACGACAATCGAGTCCTGCGTCGCATCCACCGCTGCGGACAGCGTGGTGTTGGTGAGGTAGGTCTGGGCGTGGGCCACCGAGGAGAAGGCCAGCACCGCAACGAGTGTGATGATCAGTTTCTTCATGGTCATGACTCCCTTACGCTCCCAACATGCCCACGGCACAATTGCCGTTGTAGAGGACGCCGTACCCGCCCAACGTGTCGAAGCGGTTGACGTACCGAGACTCCACCGGGTCCCACGCCCGCACCATGCGGATCGCCATGCCGGTTTCCTGATCGCGCTGCTGCCGCGCAATCTGCTGGTTCTTCGGCAGGTCCAGCGGGACGCCGACGATCGCGAACGCCCACGGGTGGATCGCCACACCGATCGCGCCGCTCTTGCCGTTGGGAGAGGTCGTGCCAGGGAACAGCGTCAGCGCCGCGGTATCCGCCGGCAGCGCGTCCACGTTCTGATACGGCGAGCCGGGGCCGTAGATCGACGGGCTGATCGGCAGGGTCGCCGTCGAGGCCGTCGCCGTCACATCCGCCGTCACCGTGAAGGTGAAGGTGTACGCGCTGTTGGTGCGCTGGCGCGTCATCGGGTTCGCGTTGTAGACCGACGCGATGCCGATCTTGTCGCCCTTCTTGAACGTGTCACCCGAGGTGCAGTTCACGAGCAGCGAGGCGCCCGACTGGGACGCACCCGACACCGTGACCGAGCTGGACCACGTACCGGCCGTATGTCGATAAATCGACATCGAGCGGTAGTAGGTCATGCCGGCCTGCATGCCGATGATGCCCTTCTTGAACTCGCGGCTGATTTCGTCGGCCGGGTTGAAGACGTTGGTCACGGTCGCGAGCAGCGCCGTGTTCTGCGCGGGCGTGATCACCATGGCCTTGTCGCCGTCCTGCGGGCAGGCCATTTCAAACAGCTTCTGTTCCGCCAAGTTCGAGAACGTCGCGAACGAGGTCGGATCAGTGCCGAGCGTGCCCGAGATCAGCGAGGTGTACTGACCGGCGAAGCGGCCCGAGCGGGTGTCCCATTCCTGGGCGATCTGCGCGATGGGGCCCTTGATGTAGAAGTTGGTCTGGCGCGTGTCGTCGCGCTCCAACTGCAACACCTGCTCGATGTCGTTCCACTCGAAGTCCACGCCGAACACCTGATTGCAGGTGATGGTCGTGTTGATTTCCGCGATGCCCTGCGGGTCGTACTCGATGCCGTTGCGGATCAACCACTTCGGCGGGTACTGCACGCGGATGGTTTCACCCACCGCAAACGGCTTCTGGTATTCCTTGCTAAAGCCGGTGTAGAGATGCGACGTCAGCTCCAGGCTGTTCGTCAGGAGGTCCAACGCCTCCATCGACAACCAGTCGGTTGTCAAAAAACTGTTCTGACCCATTTAGCGTTTCCCCGCGAGTCGTTCTTGGCGCCGCAGCTCCTTGAACGCGCGCGTATCGCCCGAGGCGATGGCCTTGTTGATGGCATCGCCGCCCGTGGGTGCTGCTCGCCTACCGAGCGTGGTTCCAGGGGCGGGGGCTTTGGTGATGGCTGGCGAGGCCGCGTGGGACGCCGAAGAATCTGGGGAGGTCGATCCCAGGTATTTCGCCTCAAGCCGTCCGATCTCACGCACCACGGCATCCGGCGCTTTCAAGGCCAAATGCCACAGCCGCTCGAGGTCGGCGGGGTTGTCGGTCAGGTACGAGAGAATTTCTCCCGGCGTGTCCGACGCAAAGACCTGATCAACGATGAAGTGATGCGGGGCTTCCGGTTCGCGTTGATCCGGGGGCAGCACCGCGTTCATGGCGCGCAGCGCGCGCAAGGGCGTGACGTTCAGTAGCCGTTCGTCGATGCGGGCGCCGGGATTCTTCTGCTGGTGGGCCTTGACCTTCTCGGTAAAGGTCTGCGCCTGCGTATCGAGATCACGGAACTGGGATTCGACGTGCTGATACGTGCGGGCTTTCTCTTCGCGCTGCTCAAATTCCTTGCCGATGCGATCTTCAAACCGCTTGTCGGCAATAAACTCGGCGCGGGCGTCGAGATAGTCCTCGTAGTTGTCGAACTGATCGGATTTCGGGGCGCCGGGCAGGTTTTTGTACTTCTGCCAGCCCGATTCCTGCTGTGCGGGCGTCTCAACCTTCGGCTCCGGCCGCTGCGGGCGCTCGGTTTCGGCCAGTTGCCGCTTCAGCTCGGCTCGGATGCGGAGCTTGTCCTGTAGCTCTTGAATCTCGGGGTCGATCTGCTGGATGCGCTGTTTCGCGCCCGCG
>JBEGQI010000135.1:0-5186 GCA_041181065.1 Verrucomicrobiota bacterium
CCAATCTCCGCCGCCGTGTAAGCCTTCGCCATGGCCGTTTCACAAAGCCGGATCATCTTCCGCGCCGTCGCCTTTTCCGTCATCACGTCGAGGTAATAGGACAGATTCGCCGCCGATGGCACCGCATCTTGAAGCGATGACAGATAGGCGATGCCGCCGATTTGCTCCAATGTGCCGGCATCTTTCAGGTGTTGCATCACGGACACAACCTCCACCGGCTTCATCGCGTGCGCCAATTCCGTCATGGCCTTGAAGATAACCTGGTGCCGCAGATCATACCACACTTCGTCCTGGCCAAATCGCACAACGCACTCATTCAGGCATTGCTTCGCAGACCACAAGACGCTGCCAAGCACGCCCTGTTCCGCCTCGATTGAATGGGGCGGAACGCGGTCTAGCGGACGATGTTTTTGCAGGTCAATCATTTCGGATTGATACGAGATAATTCTTGTTTCCGCTTACGTCGCAGTTCGCACTCCTGCTTTGCTCTTTGTATGCGCTCGTCTTTCATTGCGTATGCGATTGCTGTTGCAATTTCCATTTGTTGTGCGACTTGCGAAGGGCTAATGTATTTCGCAAGCGTTTTGGCATCTCGTTTGGAGACGTTGTTTTCAAAGAATGCAATGTCGTTGGCTGGCATATAGCGATTTAATTAAAGTGCGCCACCCTTCCAACTCCGCTCCATCGTCGCCACGGGCCGATTCTGCGCCTTTACCCACGCATGGGCGCGCTGAATCTCCCCGTTCCAATGGTTCAGCAGTGTGGCGTAATCCTTACGGGCATAGGTTTGCGATTGCGGCGCAGCGTAGAACGCCTCCAGCGCAACCCAATCTTCGCCCGTTGTCTCCCTGACGCAGGGTTCCGCCGCCCGCCACGCCTTGCGTTCGCTGGCGTCGTAAGCGGTGGTGATGCGGCGTCGGAACAGTTTTTCCGCCCGCAATTGGTGCGGCGGTTTGGTCGGGATTGGCCCGCAGGCGATGACGCCGGGGTCGGATGAGAAGTGGAGGGTGTTCATACGCTGAATAATTCTTCCGGCCTGACGTGATTGACGGCGGCTTGGCAGTTTTGAACAGCCTGTCGGTAGTAAGCCGATTTCAGCTCTATGCCAATCGTTTTGCGGCGATTGATTAGCGCACCGTAACACTCGCTACCCACTCCCATAAACGGCGTCAACACAACTTCATCAGGATTGCTGCGCAGAATTACGGTGCGCTCAATTACATCGAGTTGTAGCGGATGAACGTGGCGCTCATCCTCTGGGTCTTTGCAATCTTTGAACGGTAGCACCCTGTCAATTCTAATATCGTCCCAAAACGCGCTCGCGTATTGCCGCCAAATCCAATGTGAAAAACGGTTTTCAGTTTGTTTTCCAGTCCATCCGCGATATGTCAGAAGATCCGCAGGTATCGGGCGCTCACCGGCATAGTCTAGCAATCCTGTCGGATGCGTGACGGGAACTTTGTTTTCTCCACGCTTGCGGAAAAGCAAAACGTAATCAGCGCTAGCCACGTCGCACAATGTTGAGTCGTCAACAATCTGCTTGTGCGCAAGACCCTTTGCCATTGTCCGGTTGCGAACCCCAAGCGGCTCCTTCCAGACGGCATAGCGGCAGCAGAAATTGAAGCCGTGTTTTTCGTGGGCGCGGATAATGTCGCCGGGGAAATCAATCAGGCCAGTCCCCGCATTTGCCCCGCACCCCATTTTTGCGGTTGCGCCGCTGCCGCTTCCTGGCACATCCATGCAATGAACCGCCGTCATGCGTCCGGGTTTTGTGAGCCTCGCAATTTCTCCAATGACGAAACTGTAATGCTCAAAAAACTCCTGATATGTGCGGCAGTTGCTCAAATCGCGGTCGCTGCTTGAATAGTTGTAGAGTCCGCAAAACGGCGGCGAATACACCGACAAGTCAACAGACTCATTCGGCAGCGATTGCATAACCTCAATGCAATCTCCGTTATAGACCGCATAGCGCGGCGTGATCTCTTGTTCTTTTACAGCCATAATGGTGCTTTCTCCTTTTTTGTGAACTGGTTTGTTTGTGTGATTTTTAACTCGTTGTTCATCACCGCCACAAGGCGGGCGAACATTTCGTCGGCGGCGGCGGCTTTACGTTGCAAATTTGACAGGACGCGCTCCTCACATTCAGATGTTATCACGTCAACGGTCACGGGCGATTTTTGTCCGAAGCGCCAGCACCGCCGGACGCTCTGGTAGTATTGCTCAAATGAATGAGACGGGAAAAATGTCATGTGCGCACAATGTTGCCAGTTCAACCCAAACCCAGCAATGACGCTCTTGGTAACAATGCCGCGAACCTCTCCATCCTCGAAGGCACGGAATGATTCCTCCTTTTTCTCGTCCGAGTCAGAACCCGAAACCTGAACCGCATCGGGAATCATTTCCTCAAGCATGTCCCCTTCATCATTCAGCGCGCACCACGATACAAATGGCTTGCCGGTATGGTTGACGATTTCGGCAACCTTTTCGCAGCGTTGTTTAATTGTGCGACGGCGTTCGTCGCGCTGTTCTTCAAGGGAGATTGCCGGCAAGTCGAAAAGAAAGTCATCTTTCTTCTTTTCGGCGCGGACGACGTATTGCCGAGTGGTCAATTCGGGGAGCGTAAAGTTGCCATCATCGAATCCCAGGTCTGACGGCTTACGAACCGCACGCGCCCAGCTACAAACCCAGCGCCAGAAGTCGTGCTCGGCGTGGCCGCGAAATCGGAACTTGCCGCCAAACGGATTCTTTGAAAACCGCCGTGCGCCATTGCCACTTCCGCCGTGCGCCATTGATCCGTCGTTTGCCTTGAAAAACCGTTGGAGCATATCCATATACCCCATCTCGCCAAGCGCCTCACTTGAAGTCCCTAGTTCAATGTAGTCATTCGGCGCTGCGGTTGCCGTGCAAAGCAGGCGATACGCCACCTTGCGCATGAATTCAGTGACGGCTTCTTTAGTTTGCCCGTCAAAGTTTTTCAAGATGCTTGACTCGTCGCAGGCGCACCCGCCGAAATCATCGGCGTTGAAATGGTGAAGCCGCTCATAATTTGTTACGATGATTCGGGCACCCTTGCGAAACTTTCCGTCGTGCGATCTCTCCGCTTCAATTCCAAACTTGTGCGCCTCTCTCACGGTTTGATGCGACACGGCAAGCGGGGTTAGAATCAACACCGGCTTGTTAGTGTGCCTGCAAACATTCTCAGCCCAAACAAGTTGCTGCGGAGTCTTGCCAAGCCCGCAATCTTCAAACAAAGCGGAGCGTCCTTTTTCAATCGCCCAACCCACTAACGAGGCTTGGAAATCGAAAAGAAAATCAGGCATCCAAATGGGTTCAAATCCCCGGTTTGCCCCGTAATCATGTTTTGTGTAGATGAAATCCGAATAGTTCATTTCCTTTTGTTCCTTTCGTTTGCCAAATTCTTAATCAGCAGCGGCCCAATTTCCAGCCATGCCATTCTCAGATGTTTGCACATTGCCAACTGCCCTTTAAGCAATCCCATCTTGATTCGCGGCGCAATGAAACATTCGTAATGCCGACAATTGCATCGCCCATCTTCCAAGTCAAGCAGATAAGTTTCGCCGGAATCGCTTTCACAATGGAAGCGGAACGGTTCGCCGGATATTGGAATGATGGTCATTGCGGAAACCCAGGCGAATAGTTCGCTAACAAAACCGATATGCGCCTGTAGGCATCGCGGGCGGATTTGAGCGGAAGCCAACACTCCGCCCCGCTGATCTCGTCGCGGAAGCCGATTTGCAGGCAGGTAGTGCGTTGCATCTTTGGTTCGTGTTGCGGCGGATTCTCTAGCCGCTTGCGCTCCTTTGCCGCACGCATTTGGGCAAGTTGCCGCAACCGCTTTTCCCATCGCTCCTTGCGGTTCTTAGAGAGCCAGTAAGATTGCGTGCGCTTTGTCATATTCTGTTGTTAGCCGTCATAGGAGCGTCTCCTCTACTTCGGAGCGCATCCGTTCGAGCGCCGTTGCGTAGTGCGTGGCATCCTTTTCCACGCCGATAAAGTTTCGGCCAGTGCGGAGGCAGGCGATTCCGGTTGTTCCGCTGCCCATGTAGGGGTCGCAGATGGTCGAGCCTTTCGCCATCTTCGCCACGTCCAGACACCACGCCATCAGCGTGACCGGCTTTTGTGTCGGATGCTGCTTGTATTCCCCGTTGCGTCCGCCATTTCCCCACACACCGAGCGGACTCTTGCGGTAGATTCTCACCGTCGTCGGCAGGTTCGACCAAGCGAGTTCAGCTTGAGCTTGCGTCATGTCCGCGCATTTGTCCCACACGAGCCACGCCTTTTGCGGCGGCAGACCGGTGTAGTAGTTTCCACCCCACAGCACGGAGAGTTTGGCGAGCGTGAGCATTCGGGCGAGGTCTTCCGGCGTTGGCGTCACGTCCCATTCATTTGCACCGTTCCACAGGCGCGAGCGTCCCGTCCCGTTCGCGTCCCACGGCTCTGCCAGCGATTCGCCCATCCCATAGGGCGGGTCAGTCAGCACGAGGTCTGCGGCGAGGTCTGCGGCAGGCACGTCGCGCCAATCCGCATTTATCAGGAGCGCCCACGAATGACGGCTAACAAGGCGCTGCAGCGAACAGCCATGAGCGCGGGCGGGCGTCTCTCGTGAAATCGTGGCGTTTGCTTCGGCGCTCATGGCTGTCGCTGACCTTTCTCGTTAGGATGCTTCACCCTTTGCCATTGGTTGCGTCCGCAGCAGAAACTCATGGAGTTCGGCGCGGTTAAGTTCGATTACTTTGTGCCTGTCCTTGTCCACCGGGATGTGCAGCGAGATGGAGCTTTGGCACGTCGTATCCACCCAGAGAGTGTCGTATCCGGCATCCCCGGTGTTCATCACTTTTATGTTGGTTTGTATTCTCATAAAGTCGCATCCTAACCATTGCGTGCAGCGAACGGGCCTTCCGCGCTGCTCTTGTTTTCGTTGCCGTCAGCAGGCCCGTCGCTGACGCATACGTTAGGCGTTCTGAACGCCACCCGTGTTTCGCCAGCTACTTTTTGCTTGTCTTTGTTCATAAGTGCAGACGCTTTGTATTGCTCGCGCTCAGGCCGATGAGCTTGGGTCGTTGGCCGGATACTTATTCAACCACCGCCACAACGCCAGCGCCAGCTTAAACCCGTCGTAATCATTGGCCCAATCGTCGTTAATGGCGACGCTGATTTCGCCGGGG
>JBEGQI010000136.1:0-2679 GCA_041181065.1 Verrucomicrobiota bacterium
TGAACAAACAAACCTCACAGAAAATAAGTATGAAAAAGTTCGTTGCGATAGTCGCTTTGGTTGCGTTCGCGTGCTGTGTAAACGCCGCGCCAGGTTCGATCGAGGACAAGCCGAAGACATGCGAGAAATGCAAGGATTGCAAGTCGGACTGCAAGTGTGCTTGTCACAAGAAGGATGGCGACAAGAAGTAAGCGTGTATTTTAAAACGTCCCCGCCCGGAAGCCGGGCGGGGATTTTTGCTTGAATCGATAGGATATTGTGGAACCGGGCGCTATAAGCGCGAAACGAGGAGTTCGCGCTGAAAAATCAGTTCTTTCGGCAGGTGGGTATAGATTTTTAGGAACAATTCATCCTGTTGGAGAAGTTCGCGGCGCCAGTCGTCGTAGTTGATCTCCTGAACTCGGTCGAACTTTTCGGCCGAATAATTCGTCAGCCCGGCCAAGTCAAAGTCACGAGCATAGGGCACCCAGCCGAGTTGAGTCTCTGCCGCGGTGGCATGACCGGTGCAGCGGTCTACGATCCATTTCAAAACCCGCATGTTTTCGCCGAACCCGGGCCAGAGGAACTGGCCGTCGTTGTCCTTGCGGAACCAGTTCACGTGGAAAATGCGCGGCGGATACTTGATGAGCTTGCGCATCGTGATCCAATGCCGGAAATAATCACCCATGTTGTAACCGCAGAACGGCAGCATGGCCATGGGGTCGCGACGCACCTGACCGAGGCCGCCGACCGCTGCGGCGGTCATCTCTGAACCCATCGTCGCCCCGATATAAACACCGTGGATCCAATTGAAGGCCTGATACACCAATGGCATCGTGTCTGCCCGGCGTCCGCCAAAAATGATGGCGCTGATAGGAACCCCGTTTGGATTGCTCGCGTCTGGGTCAAGCAGCGGGTTGTTGGTCATCGGCGCAGCGAACCGTGAATTGGGATGCGCCGCTTTTTCTTTCGATTCAGGCGTCCATTTATTGCCGCGCCAGTCGAGGCATTCCTTTGGCGGCGGCCCATCCTTGCCTTCCCACCAGATATCACCGTCCGCAGTGAGCGCTACATTGGTAAAAATCGTATCGCGTTGAATCGTTCGCATTGCGGTGGGGTTGGACTTCATGTTCGTTCCGGGAACGACACCGAAATATCCAGCCTCCGGATTGATGGCATAAAGCCGTCCATCGGGTCCCGGTTTCATCCAGGCAATGTCGTCACCGATGGTCCAAATCTTCCAACCTTTGAAATGAGCCGGGGGCACCATCATGGCGAAGTTGGTCTTGCCGCACGCGCTTGGAAACGCAGCGGCCACGTAGGTCTTTTCGCCCGAGGGCGATTCGACGCCGAGCACCAGCATGTGCTCCGCCATCCAGCCCTCGTTGCGGCCTAAATAAGAACCAATGCGGAGCGCTAGGCATTTCTTACCGAGCAACACGTTCCCGCCATAATTCGATCCGACCGAAATGATGGTGTTGTCCTGAGGAAAATGCGCGATGTAACGCTGTTCCGGATCGATTCCGAGCATCGAGTGAATGCCCCGATTGAAGTCACTGCCGTCGCCAAGATGTTTCAGGGCCACCTCACCCATGCGTGTCATGATGCGCATCGACAGCACAACGTAGATCGAGTCTGTGATTTCGATGCCCACTTTTGTCAGCGGTGATCCGGCGGGCCCCATGAGGTAGGGAATGACATACAACGTGCGGCCTTTCATGGCGCCGTGGAGCATCCCGCGAAGTTTGACATACATGTCGCGAGGAGGCATCCAGTTGTTCGTGGGGCCGGCGTCCTCCTGCGTGGGGGTGCAGATGAAGGTGCATTGCTCCACCCGCGCTACGTCGTTGGGATTAGAGCGATGATGATAACACCCGGGCCAACGTGTCTGGTCCAGTTTGACAAGGATGCCCTTGGCACAGGCCTCGCTCGTTAGCGCATCCTTCTCTGCTGCCGAGCCGTCACACCACCAAATATGGTCGGGCTGCGCCAACTTCGCGATTTCGTCCACGAACGCGAGGACGTGTTGATTATGTGGTTTTGTGGTTCCCATTTTCTTTGTCGTTGTCATGTCGATCAGGGGTGTTGCAGTTCGCAGTTGATTCTCAATGGCCCGAAGGCGCCGGTTTGTCCAGCACTTACCCGCTTTGATATTGTCATATAACGCTGTCTGGCACTGTGAAAAAAAGTGATGCTGGAAAACTAGAAGTCGTGGAAATCATTACATAAGCCCCGGCTTTACAAAAACTGGTCGCCTGCCGTGCGATTCTATGACAACATTCTTTTGGTGAATGAGCAGTGATTTAAACAATTCCGTAGGTGCGGTTGGTGTGGAATGTATCGCCCGCTGTGTGGTGAAAGCATTGGCTTCGAATCCCGCGCTTGAAGCGGTTACCATCGACCGGGCGGCAGGCAAGGTATCGCTGGCTACGCTCGGCCGCGCGGACATTGCTGGCATCACGGAGCGCTTGACGAACTGCCTGACTAAATCCTGTGCAGCCACGCCGCCCAATGATTGTGGGTTGAATACGGGAGTGGGGGATTGTTGTTCCTGTGGGAATCCGCTACCGGCCGAAATGCAAAGACACGTGACTATCCGTCACGAAGGTTCGCTTACGACCATTGCCCGTGTGACGTGCCCGACAGCGCCGACGTTCTGGCGCTGGCGTGATATTCCGTTTCCTCGTATTGAGGTCAAAA
>JBEGQI010000137.1:0-14747 GCA_041181065.1 Verrucomicrobiota bacterium
TTTCGCCGGCGCGACGGTGAATTTCCCGGGCGTGTGACCGTGACGGAAAAACCGCGCTAGCCGCCGCGACTCAGCTTCGTAGCTGTTGATGGGGAATTTGTCATTGCTGCGACCGCCCGGATGCGCGACATGATAGCTACAACCGCCGAGGCTGCGGCCGTTCCATGTGTCCACCACGTCGAAGATCAGCGGCGTGTGCACGCCAATCGTCGGTTGTATGCACTCCGGCGGTTGCCACGCGCGATAGCGGACGCCCGCGACGAACTCGCCGTTCACGCCGGTCGGATGCAGTGGCACGCGATAGCCGCCGACAGTGATCGCAAACCGATCACCGGTGAGGCCCTGCGCTTTGACTTGCAAACGTTCGAGCGATGAATCCACGTAACGCACCGTGCCGCCGCCGCCGGGTTCTTCGCCGAGGACGTGCCACGGTTCGAGCGCGGTGCGGAGTTCGATGTTGATGTCGCGTTGCGCGAGATCGCCGATGAACGGAAAGCGGAATTCGAAGTGCGGCGCGAACCAGTCGAACTCGAACGGATAACCGGCGTCACGCAGATCGCGGATGACGTCTTTGAAATCCGTTTCGCAGAAGTGCGGCAGCATCCAGCGGTCGTGGATGTCCGTGCCCCAACGCACGAGGCCGTTCTTGTAAGGTTCGTTCCAGAATCTCGCGACGAGGCCGCGCAGCAACAGATGTTGCGCAAGGCTCATGCGCGAATGCGGCGGCATTTCAAACGCGCGCATTTCTACGAGGCCGAGACGACCCGCGCTGCTTTCTGGCGCGTAGAGTTTATCGATCGAAAACTCCGAGCGATGCGTGTTGCCGCTGGCGTCGATCAGCAAATTGCGGAACAAACGGTCGCACAGCCACGGCGGCGTGTAGCCGAACGCCTTGGTGTTACGCTCCAATTCCTTGAACGCGACTTCGAGTTCGTAAAGCGAGTCGTTGCGAGCCTCGTCAATGCGCGGCGCTTGCGAGGTCGGGCCGATGAACAAGCCACTGAAGAGCCAGCTCAACGACGGATGATTCTGCCAATACGCGATGAGCGAGCGCAGCAGATCGGGGCGACGCAGCACCGGCGAGTCGCCGGGCGTTTCGCCGCCGATGATAATGTGGTTGCCGCCGCCCGTGCCGGTATGGCGGCCGTCGAGCATGAATTTTTCCGTGCCGAGCCGAGTCTGACGTGCTTCGTCGTAAAGCACGGTCGTGCGCTCGACGAGTTCATCCCACGATTTGCTCGGATGCAGATTCACTTCGATGACGCCGGGGTCAGGCGTCACGGCGAGCTTCTGGATGCGCGGGTCGCGCGGCGGCGTCTCGCCCTCGATGATGACCGGCGTGCCCATTTCGGTGACGGCGGTTTCGATGCCGGCGACCAGATCCAGATAATCTTCGGTGGTCGCCACCGGCGGCATGAAGACGTGCAAACGTCCGTCACGCGGTTCGACGCACAGTGCGGTGCGAACGATCCACGGCGCGCTTTGGCCTTGGACCGGACGCCGGTTCGGATCGTAATCCGCTTCCGGGGGCAACGGCGGCAGTTCGATGCGTTCTTCTTCGACTTCGCCGAGTTCCTGCGCGCGTTGGCCCGGGCCGTAGCCGACGGGCAGCGGCGCGCCGCCTTTGCGCCGGATGAAATATTGGCCGGTGCTTTCGGGCTTGCGGACTTTGTAAGGAAATTCTTTCGGCAGCGCGGGCAAGTTCGGGTTCGACGGATCTTGCTGGTGCAGCCACGGAAATTCTTTTTCCGCCACCCACGGAATGGAATCGAGCGGCAGGCGCAGGCCCATTGCGGAATCGCCGGGAATCAGCCAGAGCGTGTCGTCATCGCGCAAAAACCACGCGCCCGACATCCAGCCGAGCTGGTTTCCGTAGTAACAACGCTTGATCGGCAGCGCGTAGCCGACGACTTCGCCGAGGCCTTTTTGAAAGATGCGTGCGATGCGTTCGCGTTCGAGCTTGTCCTTGAGATTGGATTTTTCCGGCGTGACGTTCGACGGCAAACGACGCTCCTTCCACGTGTAGTAGAACGCGTCTTCGTAGCCGGGAATCAGGTATTTCGGATCAGCGCCAGTGACGCGCGCGATGCGTTCGAGCAACGCCTTCGCGTCCTTCGCGCCGTGGCCGTAATCCTTCGATTCGTCCGCGATGAGCGAATCATCTTTCCAGATCGGCACACCGTCCTTGCGCCAGAACGCGGCGAGGGCGTAACGCGGTAGTTGTTCGCCGGGATACCATTTGCCCTGACCGTAATGCAGCAGCGATCCGGGCGCGAACTTGCGACGCAGCCGCTTGATGAGTTCGCCGGAGAGCGTGCGCTTCTTGTGCGAGACCGCGGTGAAATTCCATTCCGGCCCGTCCGGGTCGTCGATGGAAACAAACGTCGGCTCACCGCCCATCGTGAGGCGAACGTCGCCTTTCTTCAGATCAGCATCAATCGCATGGCCGAGCGATTCGATCTTGCTCCATTGCGCGTCGGTGTAAGGCAGCGTGACGCGCGGCGATTCAAAAATGCGCGTCACCTTCATGTCGTGACTGAACTTGCATTCGCATTCGTCGATCAACCCGCTGATCGGCGCAGCGCTCGTGGGATCAGGCGTGGCCGCGAGTGGAATGTGACCTTCGCCCGCGAGCAAACCAGATGTCGGATCGAGCCCAATCCAGCCTGCGCCCGGCAGATAAACTTCCGTCCACGCGTGCAAATCGGTGAAATCCACTTCCGTTCCGCTCGGACCATCGAGGGATTTTTGGTCGGCCTTGAGCTGGATCAGATAACCACTGACAAAGCGCGCCGCCACGCCGAGATGCCGGAAGAGTTGCACGAGCAACCAGGCGGAGTCGCGGCACGAACCGCTCGCGAGCTGCAACGTCTCCTCGGGCGTCTGCACGCCAGGTTCGAGGCGGATGGTGTATTTGATGTCCTTCCACAAGCGCTGATTGATGGCTACGATAAAATCAATCGTGCGCGGGCGGGTGTCGTCGGCTTCTTTCTCGGCTTTCTTGCCCGTGACGAAATCGCGTTTGATCGCGCCGAGGTATTTGGCGAATTGTGGCGTGGCGCTCGCTTTCAGTCGGAACGGCGCGAGTTCGTGGTCGAGCGTGTGATCGTAATCGAACGGAAATTTCTGCGCGTCGGGTTCCAGAAAAAAATCGAACGGATTCAACACCGCCATCTCGGCGACCAGATCCACCTCGACGCAAAACTCTTTCGTCTTTTCCGGAAAGACGAGACGCGCGTTCCAGTTCGACTGCGGGTCTTGCTGCCAATTGATGAAATGTTTTTCCGGCGTGATCTTCAGCGAGTAGCTGAGGATGCGCGTGCGCGAATGCGGCGCAGGCCGCAAGCGAACGACCTGCGGGCCGACGTTGATGAGGCGGTCATACTGGTAGTGCGTCTTGTGGTGGAGCGCGACGTGGATGGCCATGAGTTAGTGACAAGTGACGGGTGGCAAGTGACGATAAAGCGACTGCTGCTGCTGCTCTTCCTGCTGGACCATGATCTCGTCTTCGAGATTGTTGAACTGCTGGAATATGTAGGCGTTGAAAAGCTCCGCACCGATGTTGTTGAGCTTGAGCTGCAGATTGTCGAGATACTGGTGTAACCCTTGTTCAAAGATTTCGTCGATGGTGCTGAATTGAAGTTCCGCCACGAGCCGTCCGGCGAGTTTCTCGGCGGCGTTGCAGAACTTGCCTTCGGCCACACCAGAGATGCGGCGGAGCGCGCGGTTCAATTCAGCGACGCAGAACTCAACCGAGCGCGGGAAGTCTTCGCTCAGCAAGAGGAAGTCGGCGACCAGCACGGGATTCACCTCCGCGCCGTGGATGGACTTGTAAGCGTCCCACGCGCTGCAGGAGCGAAGGATGGCGGACCATTCAAGCGCATCCTCCTGACTCACGCTCTTGGGCGCGCCCTTTTCCGGCAGCGATTGATAACGCAAATCGAGGATGCGCGAGGTTTTGTCAGCGCGTTCGATGAACTTGCCCGCTTGCGCGAACCACCAGCCTTCATTGTGGATCAACGTGGCGTCAGTGAGACCAATGATGTGCAGCGAACCCGCCTTGATCTGCTGGAAGAATTCGCTGGGGCTTTCCTTCCAAACCTTGCGCGCTTCCGTGCCGCGCACGAACCAGTAAAGGCGATTCAACTCCTCCCAAAGTTCAATCGTGATCTGGTCGCGGACCATGCGGGCGTTTTCGCGCGCCGCGCAGATGGACGATACAATGGAATTCGGGTTCTCCATCTGGAACACGAGAAACTCGGTGACATTCTGCGCCGTGCCCTTTTTGTGCAGGTCGAAGAATTGCGATTCATCGCCGGTAGTCTGCACGATGGGCAGCCAATGTTCAGCGAGCCGCTTTTCGTTAAGATCGCGAAGGTCGAGGAGGAGTTGAATGTTGACGTCAACGATCCGCGCGATGTTCTCGGAACGCTCGATGTAACGCGACATCCAGTAAAGTGAATTGGCAACGCGGGAAAGCATATCATTCGTCTCCGTATAAAACCCAAGTGTCTTTGCTGCCGCCGCCCTGCGAGGAGTTCACGACGAGTGAACCCTTGCGCAATGCGACGCGGGTGAGCCCGCCCGGAACAGTCACAATCTTTTCGCCGTAGAGCACAAACGGTCGCAGGTCGATATGACGACCTTCAAACAAGCCGTCGTTCACATGCGTAGGATGGCGGGAAAGCGAAATGGTCGGTTGGGCGATGTAGTTGCGCGGCTCAGCTTCGACTTTCTTGCGGAACTCCGCGATCTCGGCCTTGGTGGCTTTCGGGCCGATCAACATGCCGTAGCCGCCGGATTCGTTCGCGGCTTTGACGACGAGTTTTTCCAAGTTGTCCAAGATGTATGTCTTGTCCGCGTCTTCGCTCGCGAGGTAGGTGTCCACGTTCGGAATGATTGGGTCTTGGTCGAGGTAGTATTTGATCATGCGCGGCACGAAGTAATACATCACCTTGTCGTCTGCGATGCCTGTGCCGATGGAGTTGGCGAGCGAGACATTGCCGGAACGATAAGCGTTCACGAGGCCGGGCACGCCGAGCATTGAGTCGCGACGGAACACGGTGGGGTCGAGGAAATCGTCGTCAAGCCGACGATAGATCACATGAACGGGCTGCAAACCTTTTGTCGTGCGCATGAACACACGGGCGTTGCGGACGACAAGGTCGCGACCTTCAACGATCTCAATGCCCATCTGCCGTGCGAGATACGTGTGCTCGAAGTAAGCGGAGTTGTAAGCGCCGGGAGTCAGGAGGACAACAGTTGGTTCATCGACGCCAACGGGCGCGATGTATTGCAACATGCGCAAGAGCTCTTGCGGATAATTCTCCACGGGGCGCACGCCAATGGTCTCGAACATCTGCGGGAACGTGCGCTTCATCGCACGGCGATTTTCCAGCACGTAACTCACGCCAGACGGACAACGACCGTTGTCTTCAAGCACGAGGTATTGGCCCTTCTCGTCCCGGATTAGGTCCGTGCCGCAGATGTGGATGTAGATATCCTTGGGCACGTTGAAATTCACGAACTCGCGCCGGAAATGTTTTCCGGAGAGAACATATTGCGGGGGAATGACGCCGTCCTTCAGGATTTTTTGCTCGTGATAGATGTCGTGCAGGAAAAGGTTCAACGCGGTGATGCGTTGCTCCAGGCCACGCTCCAGATATTCCCATTCCTTCGCGGGAATAATCCGCGGCAGCAAATCGAACGGAAAAATCTTTTCCGTGCCAGCGGAATCGCCATAGACGTTGAAGGTTACGCCTTGGCGCATGAATGCGAGATCAACGGACTGGCGCTTTTCAGCGAACTCCTGCGGCGTGAGTGTTTGGAAGAGTTCGTGGAACCGCGAATAGTGCGGACGCAGCCCGCCATCCAGGGCCATCATTTCGTCGAAAAAATTTTCCGACGCGTAACCATCGAGCAGCGCCTTTGCCGGTTTCGTTTTGAGCGAGTTGGGCATTTTAAAACAAGTTCTACGATCGAGTCTGACCGGAGTGGGGTTTACGGCAGGATGTCAAACCACCCAAAAACGCAGCTGTTCTGCCCCAATTGGGGCAGAGCGCAGCGCTCCCCATCGGGATTAGCGATGGGGCCGAATGGATGACTAGTTTGAGCATCACACCCCTTAGCAGGCAGCTTGCCGGACATGAAAACGGCGCATGAGCCAACGCGATTCAAGAAGTGAAACAAAAAGGGCGCCCGGAACGGACGCCCCAATTGCGATGCGCCAAAGGTGATACTCGCCTAGCTTTCTTTCGCCCAAGCCGGCGGGTTCTTGAGGCGATAGAGCATCTCACCCGCCTTGCGCACAAGCAGCACACCCTCGGCCTCACGGTTGGCGAAGCTTTCGACGTTGATGCTCTTGGGGTCACGATAGCCGAGATTGATCTTCTTGCAGACCGCTTCGGGCACCTGCGATGCAAGCGTGACCTGCACGCGGCATTTCTCGATGCCGTTTTCAAACACACCGATGCCGCGCACGTGGGTGGAATGCGCCAACACACCCCACGGCACGTCCTTGAACTTGTGCCACTGTTTGAGGAAGTAATCGCGGCAATGGTAACCCACCTCCTCGATATGTTTTCCGTGACTGACGCAAATCTCACTGATGTGCGGCGCGTAGATGATAAGTTCGCCGCCGTCCGCGACGACCGGCTCCAGTTTATACATGCACTTCCCGGCAGTCCAAAGCTCGTCATACATCACCGGTGCACAGGACAGCACCGTGTGATAAGGCCGATCTACATACAACGTGTGCGTCTCACGCGACAACTCGCTGGCCTTGTCCCAGGCATTTTCAGGCGTGCCCGCGAACAGACCGACCAGATCCTTGTTCGGCGCAACCACCATGCAGAAACAGAGCTTCGGCACCTTGACGAGCGCTCCAGCCCGATCCACCACCTTGCGGACCGGCGTCCACTTGTTGCCGATGATCATCGGGTTGGTGACAACCGCTCCGAGCCAATGAAAAAAGTTCAAGATCTGCGGGCCACCGACGCCGGGGAACAGATACTTGTTGCCGCCGGAGAACCCGACGACTTCATGCGGGAACACGGGACCGATGATGATGACTTGGTCGTATTCGAACAACAGCTTGTTGATCTCCACCGGCACATCCATCGAGAACAGCCCGCCCGTCAATTCGCTGACCTCCGCCGCGGTGAGCGTGCCGACCTGCTTCAGCTGCGCGGGATTGTCCCACGCGTGATTGTGAAAAGCCACGTTCGCATAAGCACCCTTGCGCTCGGCCGCCGAAATCTCCAGCCGACCGCAAATCGCCTCTTCGGTCATCGGTTGGTGCGTGCCGAGCGCGATCAACACATCCAGCGCCTTGGTCACACCGCCCAGGAGCCGGTGCAGCGTCTTGAACATCAGCCCGACCGGCGCCGTGCGCGTCCCATCCGGCACGATGAGCAACACGCGTTTGCCGCGGAAATGCTCCGCCGGGCACGCCTGCGCCACCACTTGTTCAACCTGTGAAACCGCCAGCGCACTTCCCTTCGGCGCCGCCTGTGAAATCGTTTGCATGAATTCAGTGTAGGCAATCCCGTCCAAAAATCCAACGGACAGAAGCGCAGTGTGCTTGTGATTTTGGGAACCGTCCCGACAAACTCGCCGCTCGCCTCGCCGCAGTGCTTCGCCTAGTTTCCCCACGCAATGATAGCTTTACCCCAGCCTGATGTGATCCTGACCCACGAGAGCGACCTCGACGGACTCGTCGCGGGTGTGCTGCTGCGACGGCTGGCGAAGAAGCTCTTCAACCGCGACGTGCGCCTCGAAGCGTGGAACTACCAAGGCTGGCGCAACCGCCCCATGGTGGAAAATTCCGCCTGGGTCACCGACCTCGCCTTCGATCAACGCCTCGACAAAGGCAACTGGCTCGTCGTGGACCACCACGCCACCGAGACCAAGCCCACTCAATCCCAACTCGTCTTCGACCTCGGCAAATCGGCCAGCCTGCTGTGCTACGAACTCTGCAAGGAAGCGGGCCTCGGCACGCCCGAACTCGACCGCCTCGTCCACCTCAGCAACGTCGCCGACCTTTTTCTCGAAGACGATCCCGACTTCATCCTCGCGGGCGACTACGCCAGCCTCGTCAAGATTTACGGCTTCTGGAACCTTCACAGCCTGCTCGACGGCCAGATCGAAAAACTTCTCAACCATCCGCTCCTTGAAGTCATGGCCGTCAAACGTCGCATCGAAGACCCGATCGGTTACGACTGGAGCAAGCACAACATCGTGGAGATCACCCCGCAAGTGGGCTTCGTTGAAACCGTCGTCGGCAACACCAACCTCATCGTCCATCAAATCCTCGAGAAGCAAGCCACCAAATACTCCGTCCTCGTCACCGGCTTCCGCAAAGCGACCGGCGTCGTGGTGGCCAGTTTCCGCAGCCGCAACGGTGAAGCCATCAAGGTCGCCGAACGCCTGCAAGGCGGTGGCCACGCCAACGCCAGCGCCACCACCCTGCCCCGCTCCGTCCGCAGCATCGACGACGCAATCACCTACCTGCGCCAGACCTTGAACACCCGCAGCAATCCAGGAAACCCAAGCCGCAACGAAGCCACGCTCAACAGTCTCGCCAGCGCCTTCGACCAGCTCGACAAGCTGAAATAGTTCCGCCGCTTGACTTGTCCTCAGCTGAACACGCACCATCCAATCGTGCTTCGCCGCCTGGCACAAATCCTGATCGTTCTCGCGCTTACCACATCGGTGGGCGGGCATTGGGCGTTCCTGCAGACGGTCGCTTGGGCAGGCATGTTGGCGAGCAATCTTCAGCGCGGCACCGTGGCTCAGGCGGTTAGCGACACCTTCGACGGCGAACATCCCTGCGCGATGTGCAAAGTCATCAAGGCAAGCCGTGACCAAGAGCGCCAACAGGATCAACAACAAGCCAAACTCAGTTTGAAACTGGAGTTCGGTCCAGTTTGGCAGACGGCTGTATTCACAATCGAACGCGCCCGCGAATGGGTCGCGTCAGCCGACGATTCTCTCACCATCCCCCGCGAAGGCCCGCCCAAACCGCGGCCCCGCATGACTGCCCCGACGGTTATCTCCTGATTCGACTCGCAGCTTCATCCGCTGAAACGGGTTGCGTTCATCAGCTGTGGTCGCAGGCGATCCGTCCTCGTCCCATTCCGAAATTCCCGGCAGGCTGCAACATCTTCGCGCATTGGCGTGCATGTGTTCCGGGTAGCAGCCACAAACTTGATCGAATTTGAATCGCAGTCATGAAACATATCGCAGTTCCCGCAGTCCTCCTCAGTGCCATGGCCACGCAGGTCGTGGCTTGTGACCTTTGCGCCGTCTATTCCGCGTCTGAATCACGCGGCGAGATCGGCAAAGGTCTTTACGCCGGCGTCGCCGAACAGTTCACCCAATTCGGCACCTTGCAAGACAACGGCACCCAGGTGCCTAACGAATCCAACCAATGGCTCGACAGCTCCATCACACAATTGCTGCTCGGCTACAACTTCAACGAACGCGTCGGCGTGCAGTTCAACCTGCCGCTCATCTATCGCTCGTTCTCGCGGCCCGAAGGATTTGAAACCGACCGCGGCACCGAATCCGGACTCGGCGACGCATTGTTACTCGGGCATCTGCAACTGTTCCGTAGCGAATCGCAGCACGGCACGTTCACCTGGAACCTGCTCGGGGGTGTAAAACTTCCGACCGGCAGCAGCGCTCGCATCGCGGAAGAGTTGGACGAAATGGAAGTGCCGGGCGCGCCGGAGAGCGGCATCCACGGCCACGACCTCGCGCTTGGTTCCGGTTCATGGGACGGGCTCGTCGGCACGAGTGTTTACGCGCGTTGGAAGCGCGCCTTCGCCACCGCCAGCGTGCAATACGCCATCCGGTCGCGCGGCGACTACGACTATCAATACGCCAACGACCTCACCTGGTCCGGTGGTCCCGGCGCGTTGCTGTGGCTCGATGACCGAGGCACGTTGTCGCTTCAGTTGAACTGCACCGGTGAACACAAAGGCACCGACAATCTCGCCGGCGAAACCGCCGTGGACACCGGCATCACTTCGGTGTTCCTCGGGCCGGAGGTTCATTTCACGTGGGGCAGCAAACTCAGCGCAGAGCTTGGCTTTGATTTGCCGGTCAGCATCGACAACACGGCCTTGCAACTCGTCCCCGATTGGCGGGTGCGCGCGGCTTTGACATGGCACTTCTGATGACGAAGAATCCCACCATGAAAGCACTTTCTTGTGCCGCCGCTTTCGTCGCCGCCCTTCTCGCCGCCCAAGCCGGTGAGAAGGCGGCCCTCGTCGCCGCCAACGCAACCAATCGTTTCGAGATCACCGGCATGACTTGTTCAGGTTGCGCGAAGGGACTGGCGGGTGAACTCAAGCTCACCAAAGGCGTGATCAGCGCCGAAGTGACCTTGAGCAACAACCTTGCGGTCGTTGCTTTTGACACTAACCGCGTCAGCACCACCGGACTCATCAAAGCCGTCGAGGAAGCCGGTTTCAAAGCCAAGGTAAAAAAGCCGTGAACGAAAATCGTGTCTTCCTTTTCGCTGCGGCCCTGGTGGTCGCAGCCGGCGTGGGTGGCGGCATGTTGGCCAGCCGCCTGAGCCGCCCCTCCGCAAAACCTCAGTCGCCTGTGGCGGAACCGTTGGCCTTGCCTCGTCCACTCGTCGATTTCCAACTCACGAACACAGCCGGGCAAATCGTGAAACGTGACGACCTGCGCGGTCGCTTCTCCGTCGTGAACTTCGTGTTCACCAGCTGCTCATTGCGCTGCCTCGCCGTGAATGATCGTATGGCCGAGATCCAGCGCGCCACGGCTGGCGAGCCCGATGTCCGGCTGTTGTCGTTCACGGTTGACCCGCGCAGCGACACCCCCGATGCGCTCGCCGCCTTCGGCCAGCGTTTTCATGCCGACCCGGACCGTTGGCAGTTGCTGACGGGCGACAAACCATCGCTCTACCGCCTCATCGAACAGAGTTTCATTCCAAAGTCAGCCGCGCTGGAATCATTCATCCCTGGAGGTTTTGCGCAAACGGACCGCATCATGCTCGTGGACCCGCAAGGAAGCGTCTGCGCCTCCTTCGATGGCTTGAGCACCAATGTCGCTTCGCTGGTGCTGGCCGAGATCCAGAAACGGCGACCAGCCAAGTCCTACAACACCCGCGGACTCGTGCGCTCCATCGCCGATGACCGCCACACCGCGCTCATTCGGCACGAAACGATTCCCGGCTACATGCCGGCGATGACGATGGAGCTGAACATCCGCGACACGAATGAACTCACCGGCATTATTGCGGGCGATAACATCACGTTCCGACTGACCGCAACGGACGAAACCCACTGGGTGGACCAGATCCAAAAAGTCGGCTCGACTCCGTTGACCAACGCAGCGGTCAGCGCGCCGAAGATTGACGTCGTTCACGAGTTGAATCCCGGCGACTTGATGCCCGATGCATCATTCCAAGACGAAAACGGAAACGCCATCCGCATCGCGGATTTTCGCGGACGCGCGCTGGCCTTCACCTTTTTCTTCACGCGCTGTCCGCTGCCGGATTTTTGTCCGCTGATGAACAAGCATTTTGAACGCGCCCGCTCTGCGCTGTCGACGGACACCAACGCGCCGGCGAACTGGATGCTGCTGTCGATCTCGTTCGACTCAGAGTTCGACAAGCCCGCCGTGCTTGCCGGTTATGCCAACGGGTATCGCGGCGGCGACAATAACCGTTGGCTCTTTGCAGCTGCTTCGCAGGCAACACTTGCCGAACTCGCGCCGCGCCTAGATCTCAGAGTCGAGCGCGACGGCTCGGGCTTCTCGCACAACCTGCGCACCGTCGTGCTCGATACCCAAGGGCGCATCCACAAACAATTCGACGGCAACACATGGAAGGCGAACGAATTGGTGAAAGCCATTCGCGACGCTGCGGCCGTGACGCCGGATGCCAACACCAATCGTTGATCGCATGCGTTTCACGAGGCCAAAGCAATTCATCAGCAGTCTGCTGGCCTTGGCCGGAATACTCTTTGCCCTGTCAGCGAGCGCCGGTGATAAGCAACCTGCCGCTGCGCCGGTGCAGGCTGATGCGCTCGTCATGTTGTTCCAAGTCGTGGATCAACTCACCGGTTTCGTCACGAACCGCGACCTTACGGCCATCCACAATGAGGACGAAACGCTCGCCGCCGCCCTCACAGAATTTCTTGCCCGACCGGAGACGTATCCCATTGCCGACGCTGCAAAGTTCCGCCGTGTCATCACGAACTTCAGCCAAAGCGTGGGGGTGTTGCATGCGGCGGGCGATTTGAATTCTCAACCGCGCTCGGACGCGGCGCTCAAAGTCGTGCAAGCTGCGTTCATTGAAGTGCAAAACTGTTTCCCCCCTGCAGCCGTCAACGCCGCGCGCGAACGCAGCAACTTGTTCCGCTGCCCGCTGCACCCTGAAATCATCGGGCGCCGCTCCGAGACCTGCTCCAAATGCGGCTCGACGCTCGACCAGTCGCTGCGCCTTTTCCCGTTCAATCCAGCTGCGACAGCGAATCGCCCGGTCATCGCCCGCCTCGATCCAGCGACGCCGCTCCGCGTCGGCGTGCCGGTGGAATTGACGCTGCGTTTGCGAACGCCGACGGGCGAACCCATCACGCCCATCGACCTCATTGAAACCCACACCCGTAAAGTTCACCTCCTCATCACCGATGAAAGCCTGGCAGATTATCATCACGAACATCCGCAACCGACGAAAGTTCCCGGGGAATATCGATTCCGCTTCACGCCGCACAACCCCGGCAGCTACCGCTTCTGGGCGGACATCCGCCCCTACCCGCTCGGCCTCCAGCAATACGCCGTCGCCAATCTCGACGGCGAGGCGCCGGGACGCCCGATCGCCACTTACGGCACGCTCTTGAAGACGGAAGTGGACGGATTGCAGTTCGAACTGCAGCTCCCGGCCGAAGGAATCGAAGCGCGCCGCAGCGCCGCCGCCCGCCTGCGCGTCACCGATACCAACGGCCAGCCAGTGACGACACTGGAACCAACGATGGCGGCGTTCTCGCATCTAGTCGGTTTCTACGAAGACCGCACCACCGTGCTGCATTTGCACCCGACCGGTGCGCCCATCACCGATCCGACTGCGCGTGGCGGGCCGGAATTGGAGTTCATGATCTTCGCGCTGAAATCTGGCTACGTCCGCCTGTTCGCACAGGTGCAACACCACGGTCAGTTGCACACTGCGGCCTTCATCATCGGCATCAAACCCGCCGGCAGCATCGCCCCACGCGCACCCGTGCAGCGACGACTCATTCCGTTTGAACTCACCGCAGCGGACGGCACGAAAGTGACCGAAGCGAAATTCGCTGGGAAGATTGTCGTGGCGAACCTGATGTATACCGGCTGTTCGCTCAGCAGCCGCGAAGTGATGCAACGATTGCGCGAGTTCCAGCAACGCACGGCCCACATCACCAATCTGCTTCACGTCTCACTGACGCTCGACCCGCGCAGTGACACGCCCGAAGCGTTGGCCGCCTTTGCCCAAGGCATCGGTGCCGACACGAACAAGTGGCTCTTCCTCACCGGCGACCGCGAGCAAGTCCGGCGGCTTGTCCGGGAAAGCTTTTTTCCTTCCGGCACCGAGTCCTCTGCTTCGCCCGCCAGCAATTTCGCCGGCTTGGACACGGTCACGGTCATCGATCCGGCGGGAAACTTGACGGAGACATTTGAAGGTTTGAATCCAGAGCTGGGCAATCAGTTGCTGCCAGCGGTGGAAAAATTGGCGCGAACGGCCAAACACTGAACCCACGGCTTCCGCTTGAATTCGTCGCCCGTTCCCCCAACGATGGCGGCACCATGAACGCCGTCCTTGATTATCTCGCGCAAAACCAGCAACGCAGCCTGGCCGAGCTCTGCGACTACCTTCGCTTTCCCAGCGTCTCCGCGCAGCCGAAGCACTCGCCCGACATGCGCGCCTGCGCCGCGTGGCTCGTCGCGCACTGCAGCAAGATCGGGCTTCAAGCTGAAGTCGTCCCCACCAAAGGTCACCCCGTCGTGGTCGCACGCACGCCGCGTCCCGCCAAAAAGCAACGCGGACGAAAACACTTCGTCGTGTATGGCCATTACGACGTCCAGCCGCCGGAGCCGTTCGAATTGTGGCAATCGCCGCCCTTCGAGCCACGCATCACAGGCGGCAAGTTGTTCGCCCGCGGCTCATGCGACAACAAGGGCCAGAATTTCGCGCATCTCAAAGCGGTTGAGGCCTACCTCAAAACCGGCACGCCTCTGCCCTGCGACCTCACCTTCGTCATCGAAGGCGAGGAGGAAGTTGGCAGCAAAAGCCTGCCGGCGTTCCTTAAGGCGCATAAGCGTTCGCTTGCTTGTGATGCGTTCGTCGTGTCCGACACTGGCATGCCGGCTCGTGGTCTGCCCGCTCTCACCTACGGACTTCGCGGCATCTGCGCGCTCGAAATCACCCTGCATGGGCCGGCGCGCGATCTCCATTCCGGCGTCTTCGGCGGTTCCGTGGAAAATCCGGCCATGGCTCTCAGCCAATTGCTCGCCAAACTCCGTGACAAGAATGGTCGAATTACGATCCCCGGCTTTTACGACGATGTTAAACCGCTTTCCGCTTACGAACGGAAACAGATGCGTCGACTGCCTTACAACGAGCGCGCCTATCAAAAGATGCTGGGCGTGCCAGCGCTGTTCGGCGAACGCGGCTTTACGGCCATTGAACAACGCAGCGCCCGGCCCACGCTCGAAATAAACGGACTCACCAGCGGTTACCA
>JBEGQI010000138.1:0-5795 GCA_041181065.1 Verrucomicrobiota bacterium
GGCGGCGAAGCATTGTATGCGGACCTCGGCCATTTCGGTGCGAAGCCGATCCGGTATGCCTGGTTCTTCTGCGTGCTGCCGGCGTTGTTACTCAATTATTTTGGGCAAGGCGCGCTCATCCTCACGCAGCCAGGCATGGAATCAAACCCGTTTTACCTGCTTGCTCCTTCGTGGATGCTCTACCCGCTGGTCGGACTATCCACCATGGCCACGGTCATCGCGTCGCAGGCGCTGATCTCCGGTGCGTTCTCGATCACGATGCAGGCGATCCAGCTCGGGTATCTGCCGCGTATGGAGATTCGCCACACCTCCTCGGAAGAGCGCGGGCAAATCTACATGCCGACGGTGAATGCGGTGTTGATGCTGGCCTGCGTCGGGCTGGTGCTGGGATTCAAGAGTTCCAGCAATCTGTCGGCGGCTTACGGCATCGCGGTCACGCTGACCATGGTCATCACCACGTTGCTGTTCTACTTTGCCGCGCGGCGCCTGTGGAACTGGTCGCGCCTAAAGGCGGGCATGCTTTGTGGCGGATTCTTGGCCGTCGAGTGCCTCTTCTTTGCTGCGAACACGGAAAAAATCCCTCATGGCGGCTGGTTCCCGCTGGTGGCAGCGTTGGTCATCTTCGTGGTGATGACGACCTGGAAACGCGGCCGACAATTGTTGGGGGAGCGCCTGTCGGCCTCGTTATTGCCGTTCGAGGTTTTCATGCAAGGCATCCAGAACAGCCGGGCCACGCGAGTGCGCGGCACGGCGGTGTTCATGTCCGGTAATCCCAACGGCACACCGCTGGCGCTGCTCCACAATCTGATGCACAACAAAGTGCTCCACGAACGCATCCTGCTGCTGACCATGGTGACCGTTGAAGAACCGCACGTTCCCACAGCGGAGCGCATGACGGTGGAAAAATTGACGGATGGATTCTGGCGGGTGACGGTCCGCATCGGCTTCATGGAAAAGCCGGCGGTGCCCCAGATTCTTGAAGCCTGTGCTGCACATGGCCTGCCGGTGAAACTGGAGGAGACCACGTTCTTCCTTAGCCGCGAGACGATTATCTCAACCAAGCTGCCAGGCATGGCGCAATGGCGTGAACGGCTGTTTGCGTTCCTGTCACGCAACGCTCAATCAGCCACGACGTTCTTCGGACTGCCGGCGAATCGCGTCGTTGAATTGGGCATGCAAGTCGAGATGTGATGACCTACCAGGAAGCCATCGAGTTCCTTTACGGCTTGCGGCTGTTCGGTGCGAAGTTCGGATTGGAGAACACACTGAAGCTGGCGGCCCTGGCCGGCAATCCACAGGCGAGATTGCGCTTCATCCATGTCGCCGGCACAAATGGAAAGGGCTCGACGTGCGCGATGCTGGAAAGCATCTACCGCAATTCGGGCTTGCGCGTTGGCCTGTTCACCTCACCTCACCTTGTCAGCTTCGCCGAACGCATCCAAGTCAATCGGCGAATGATTTCTGAGTCGGATGTAGTGCGGCTGGTAGGTGAAATCCAACCGATGCTGAAACAGTTTCCGACCGACGGGCACCCAACGTTCTTCGAAGTCGTTGTCGTGATGGCATTGCGTTTTTTTGCAGAGCAAAAGTGCGACCTTGTAATTTGGGAAACCGGACTTGGCGGTCGGCTGGATGCCACAAACATCGTGACCCCGCTGGCCAGCGTCATCACCAACATCCAGTTTGATCACGAACGTTGGCTGGGCCACACGCTGGCAAACATCGCCTCCGAAAAAGCCGGCATTATCAAGCCCGGCGTGCCCGCCATCACCGGCGCCACGGAGCCTGAAGCGCTGGCAGTCATCCAAGAGGTTGCGCGGCGAAAGCAAAGTCCGCTCACGCTCGTCACGCCCGACCACACACGTCACGCGCCGCTGGATGCAATCGATCTGCCGCTGCTCGGATGGCATCAACGATTGAATGCGGCGGCGGCGCTTTCCACAGTGCAGACGTTGCAAGCCATGCTTCCGGTGACCGAACGGCAGATTCGCGACGGGCTTTCGCGCGTTCAATGGCCGGGGCGGATGCAGTTGGTAAAGCTATCAAATGAGCAGCGCGTGCTGCTGGACGGGGCCCACAATCCCGGTGGAGCGGCGACGTTGCGCGCAGCGCTGGCGGAGCATTTTCCGAACTCCCGGCCCGCGTTCATTCTCGGGATTCTGGAGGACAAGGACTGGCATTTGATGTGCGACATCGTTGCGCCAGTAGCGGAGCGACTGATTGTTGTGCGCGTGACAAGCGAACGGGCACTGGAAGCCGACATGCTGGCTGGCGCGTGCCGTAAAGCGAATCCTGCTGCACGAGTCCAAACCTGCACCTCGCTTGCCGAAGCGCTACGCGCGGTCTGTGGCGAGCCGTTCGTTGTGATTGCGGGGTCGTTATATTTGATCGGTGAAGCGATGGAACAATTACACCTTGCGGCCACGCCGCACGGGGATGAAAAGGGGTTAAACGAGTGGGGCTCAACCCACCAACCTCTGCGTTAGCGCACGGACTTGTTTTTTTGTCAGCGTGGTGAGCACGGCGCAAAAATGTGATGGCTAGAAACACAACCGAGTAGACTTGAAACGGATAATACCACTGGGCTTGCAACAAGCAGCCAGCCAGCGAAAGCCAGATCGGCCAGATGAATCGTCGACTCGCAGGAATGCCTCGTTGCTGAAACGGACTGGCGACCGCAGCCAATAGGGCCGCCAAGATCAGGCCGAATCCAATCCAGCCAATCGTCAACAACAGTTTGAGCCAGTCATTGTGCAATTGTTTGGGCCAATACTCATCGAAGGACTGGCGATAGAGTTGGAACACGTGCTCAAACGTGCCGGGCCCACTGCCGAAGACCGGATTCTCGTCCGCGATTACACGGGCAGTTTTATAGATAAGTTCGCGGCGCGGGCTCAGACCTTTCCAGACGAAACGCACACCGACTTCAGCGCAAGACCAAGCACCCCAGCAACTCAAAGCTTAACAAGTCCATCTGTCCGCCGCCCCGAGACAAGGATTATCCCCGCCGCAATGAGCAATCCGCCCCAATCCCAAAAGGGCTCCAGTGACGACCAAACCCTACAAAACAGCTTCAGCCAAGCCGGCAAATCCCATGATTTCGCATAATCCAAGGCAAATTTGGCGCGACGCGCTTCCTCCGAATCCACCCCCCAAGCCAGTCCCGCAAAGCCCAAACGACAAAGGCCCAAGCAACACTGTCACACAAAGCCCGCCCGGTGGCCGTGCGATGATAGGAGTGCGGCAACCATTGGAAATACTCGCGGCAAGCCATTGTGAGGCGAACGGGATCATAATCGGCCCTGACATTCAGAACTGAAATGATCGTGTATCCCAACAAAAGTAGCGTAAGAGCTGCAAGAATCGCTGTCGATTTGACCATATTCGACTTGGGGGAGGGGGACCAACGCGCAGGTTTACAGCCGAGAAGGAAACGAATCAATAATTTTGCAATCAGCAGCGCTCCAAGCACATAGCTCGCAATATCCATCGTCAAAGCCGACCAGCTTTCAGCAGTCCCGAAAGCCCAAGGTCCAAAGACCGTCATTCCCGGCAGCAGCCAGCCACTTAGCCAATCCATCCTTGCATACAAAAGGACGAATCGAAGGATAGGCCATGCGCGGTGGCTCTGCTCTCCACACGTGAGTTTGGTGTCGTCCATGCCGCATTCAATCTCTGGTTTTGGCAAACAACGAGCCAGTCCTTCACAAATCGTCGAATCGGCATGTCAAATAGGGGAATAACTTTCCCAAAACTATGAACACAAACCCGTTGACAGGCTGGCCCCCCCTACCTAGTTTGTCCCAGACCCCTATAAAAAAAGGGGCAGATTATGGGTAATATAAAAGCTCTGGTTGCAAGAATTCTTGCCGTCGTTTTACTGGGATGTGCGGCGCTGGGTGCCCGCGCGTCTGTTTACGTTTACGATAATTCCACAAGCGATCAGACTAACCGGCTCGCTGCAGTGGATAATTTAAAATTTGGTGACGAGGTCACGTTGGGTGCCAATTATCCGGCCAATCCCATGATGACGCATTTCGACTTTCTGTTTTGGGCCACCAACACGACAGCGCTGACGGTGGATGTCGAGTTGCGTTTGAACGATGGGCCAACTTTCAACGGTTACGCAACTCCTGGCACTTTGGTGTATGGTTACTATGGTTATGCTCTCAGTGATACTGCGCGTTCGACGCTTGGTTTTGATGCAGGCACCGACTTCAGTTCGAGCGGCCTTTATCTTGCGGGCGATACATTGACCCTGTGCGTCAACTTCCATTTCAACGGCGGCGGCGGCACTGCAGGCGTTGACCTCTACAACCCACCCACCGAAGGCTCCAGCTATATCGATTACTGGCAATATAACGGCAGCAACTGGGAACTCACCACCAACAATGTTTTTGCCACAGTGAACTTTGGGATACGGATTGAGGCGGTGCCAGAGCCGACAGTGTTTGCAATTTTTGCGCTTGGCGGCCTAGCAGCATTCGGAGTGCGTCGGCTTGTTTGCCGGGCATAATCGATAATTTTAAAAAATAAAGGCGCGGAATCTTTCCGCGCCTTTTCTTTTTTATACTACTGCGGAGGAGCTACCACACGATAAAATCTCAGTGGCAATCCGGATGTGTTTGTGTAGTTAAATTGCCCACCCACCAAGGCATTCGTGCTAATGCTGGCCCAGCTGGCAAGATTCGTCGCGGCTCTGATTGTGAAATTTGTGACCCCCGAACCGCGCACCGTAAAGCGGAATTGTCCCCCCGTAGCCATCGGGGATTCGATCCATAGCCGTGGAATGGCGATTGTTACCCCCCAAGTATTCGTGCAAAAAAGCGTCGCGCTCGGGTCAGTGCGAACCCAGTCCGTATCGTCGTGCACAATCGCTCGCAAGGAATACAAACCGTTAGTCAGGGTTGACGGATCAAGGTTGTAAGAATCGTTGGTGGCTCCGGAAACATTCGTTCCATTGAGCTGCCACTGAATTGCAAGCGCGTGACTAGACGGCTGCAACTTTACCACATTGAATGTCACCGGCGCATTCGATGTGATGCTGATGGCAGTGCTCAAAGGCGTAGACTGATCAATGCCGCGAATTTTCGAATAAAAGTTCTTCACCAAGGCTTCGCGGCAAACTTCGCAGAGCGGAACACCGGTAGTCACGGACCGCATGCGACAGTTCAGCTTGGGCCGATACCAGCCGGTTACATTGTAGTGCGCCCCCTCAAAAAGCCCGACGTTGTTCTCGTATGGATTTCCGCTCAGATTATTCGGGGTTGGAATCGGAGTGGCATTGGTATCAATCCATGCGTTCCAAGGAATGCCTGCGAATACAGTGTTGGTTGTTGTGTTGGGTTCGGCAGGCAGGCCGGTGAAATCAAAACCACCCGGGTCAGATTCGTATTCATCGCCCAAGCCGGCAATCGTATGGAAAGCTTCGTGCACCAGGATGCCCTGAAAATTGAATCCTGCGCTCTTGCCGACAATGGCCGTTTCGCCGCCTGAGCCGCCAGCCTCAGTGGTGCCGGCATTATCATTCACGATCATCACCGGCAACTTGTGTCGCCCCGAGGCCCACGGCGCGGAACTGTTCGTCATGAAACCATCCACCAACTCCTGGCCGGTGGCGCCCGAAGGGATAGTGATGATGTAATCCAGCGTCGCATCAAAGGTGCTGCTGAACGCCGTCGTCCGGACCAATGAATACTGCGGATGGTCCGAGCCGGCTTGGGCTGAGTTGGTGAACACCGCGTAAGCGTTGAAGTAGTTGCTGTATTCTACGAACGGCTCCTGACCTGTGTAGC
>JBEGQI010000139.1:0-11614 GCA_041181065.1 Verrucomicrobiota bacterium
GCATTCGGCAGGTGTTCATACCAGAAAGACATTTATCCCCTACAACCACAGCACCGAGCCCCAGCACAAGCTCTTCATCATTCGCGGCACCGGTGCAGAATCCATTGCGGAGATCGAAGAATCAACCGGTGCGGCTGCGGCCGACTTCATTGACGGCAAGGCCCGCCGCGACTTCGGCGTGTTGATCGACGTCAACGCCATCGCCATCCAGATTTCCTACGAGGACGCCGGTCGCATCGAGAGCTGTGTTCGCATGCTCCAGAGTTGCACGAGCGGGCCTATTGCCATCGTTACCAGCGCCGTGGCCCATGCCGTGCCGGCGAACATCATCGCCATGAATACCGAGGTCAACAATCGCCTTGTGCAGGTCTTTTACGACGAAACTGCCGCGCGCGAATGGCTGAAGCGCCATTTGCACTGATCTCCATACACGGAGTCACAAAAGTATTTCTAGTTAAAGGTTGCTATCCCGCCGCAACCTGCGACTGTCCCGGCGTCTGATTGATCGTTCTTGCTTTCAAGGCGTGTTAAATCCTCAGGTGAACTTGTTCAGTGATGATTTTTTAAGTCCGATTTCCGGAAACAGTCGTTTAAGAGGATAGAGCCCAGACTTTAGATACATCACATGAGCAATAAATTATTCGTTGGAAACCTTTCCTTCCAAACCACCGAAAACGACCTGCACGACGCCTTTGCGGCGTTTGGCACCGTCACCGAAGCTAACCTCCTGATGGACCGCATGACCAACCGCCCGCGCGGCTTTGGTTTTGTGACCATGTCCAACTCCGAGGAAGCGCAAGCCGCCATCACCGGCTTGAACGGTCGCGACCTAAGCGGTCGTGCCCTTACGGTCAACGTCGCTCGCCCGCGCGAAGAGCGTGCGCCCGGCGCCGGTCGTAACCGCTATTGATTCGGTTTTAGTAATACTCTCGGGGCGGAGCTCGGATAACTCGGGCTCCGCCATTTTGCTTTCCGGCTGCCATCAACTATCAACTGTTAACTCCGTTGGCCACATATGCAAAGACGGCGCATGGGGAAATGGCGGAAGGGGGGAGCCGTCGCCGCGAAGTTTAATGAGTTGATCGCCGCGTTGCGGCGGCGACCCTAGGGGGAGATTTTCCGAACACGAAGCGTCATCCGGCAGCAAGGCCGGGCGGCGTTTTTATTTTTTTGAGCACGCGTTGGAGGGCGTCTACACAGCGCTGATTCTCGGCGGGGGTGCCGACGGAGATGCGAATCCACTCGGGCAACTGGTAGCCGCTCATCGGACGGGTAATGACGCCTTCGCGTTGGAGGGCGTCGAAGATGCGTTGGCCGGCACCGACTTTGACGAGGAGAAAGTTGGCGGCGGAGGGGATGATCTCCAGTTTCAATTCACGGCAGGCGTTCTCAAAAAAACGGAGGCCGGCGGTGTTGTTCGCGCGGGTGCGCGTGGTGTGTTCGTCATCCTGCAGCGCCGCGAGCGCGCCAGCTTGGGCGATGGCGTTGATGTTGAAGGGCTGGCGAATCTTCTCGAATGCAGAAATCAAATCCGGGTGCGCGATGCCGTAGCCGAGGCGGAGTCCGGCGAGGCCGAAGATCTTGGAGAACGTGCGCATGATGACGACGTTCTGGCGCTGGCCGTTGCGGATGTCGGTGATGAAGTCCGCAGGGTCGTCTAGGAATTCGATGTAGGCCTCGTCGAGCGCGAGGAGAACGTGCGCGGGCACGGCATCCACGAAGCGGCGGAGTTCGTCCTTGCTGGCGAGCGTGCCAGTGGGGTTGTTGGGATTGGCGACGAAGATGACGCGGGTGTTCGGCGTGATGGCGCGGAGCATCGCGGAGAGGTCGTGCGCGTGGTTCTGGGCGGGGACGGTGACGAGGTTCGCGCCGAAGAGTTTGGTGACGAGCGGATAGACAGCGAAGCAATATTGAGAGACGACGACATCGACGCCGGGGCCCATGTAGGCGTGGCCGATGAATTCGATGATTTCATTGGAGCCGTTGCCGAGGATGAGGTTCGCGGTCTGCACGCCGAGTTTCTGAGCGAGCGCCTGTTTGAGATAGAAGGCGTTGCCGTCGGGGTAGAGATTGAGATGCGCGAGGACGTGTTGCATCGCAGCGAGGGCCTTGGGCGAAGGGCCGAGGGGATTCTCGTTGGAGGCGAGCTTGATGATGCTGGCGGCGGGGAGGCCGAGTTCGCGCGCGACTTCTTCGATCGGGCGGCCGGGTTGATAGACCGGAATGTCGTTCAGGGAACGATTGACGGGAGTGGGGATGGGCATCGGGAAAAATTGAAAATAAAAAAGGCACGCTCGCTGTCAGTCGTGCATCAGGTCGCTGGGGAGTTGCATGGCTGGCGGGTAGAGCTTCTCGTATTCGACGGATTGGACGCCAACGATGGCGGCAACGCCAAGGATGTCGTGGGAGTTGGAGCCGCGCGAAACATCGGCGGCAGGGCGGTCGAGGCCGAGGAGGATGTTGCCGAAGGCGTTGGCGCGTGCCATGTGCCGGACGAGTTTGCTGGCGATGTTGCCGGAGTTGAGGTCGGGGAAGATGAGGACGTTCGCTTGGCCCGCGACGTCGCTGTCGGGCATCTTGCGGCGGGCGATCTCGGGCACGAGGGCGGTATCGGCTTGGAGTTCGCCGTCGATGTGCACGTCGAGTTTTGCTTCTTCCGCCTTCTTTTTGGCGAGGGCGGTGGCGGCTTTCATCTTATCAACGCTTGCGTGTGAGCTGCTGCCCTTGGTGGAGAAGGAGAGCAGGGCGACGCGCGGGGTGACGCCGAGCAATTGGCGCGCGAGCTTGGCGGTGGAGATGGTGATGTCGGCGAGTTGGTCGACATTGGGATCGGGGATCACGTCACAGTCGCCCATGAACATGACGCCCTTCTGGCCGAAGCCGGAGTCCTCGACTTCGATGATGGTGCAGCTGGAAGTGTTCTTGATGCCTTCGGCGGGCTTCACCATCTGGAGCAGGGGACGGAGGACGCTGCCGGTGGTGCCGATGGCGCCGGAGACCATGCCGTCGGCTTGATGCGTGGCCACCATCATGGCGCCGTAGTAGTTGGGCTGCGTCATGGCGTCGGTGGCTTCCATGGTGCGCATGCCCTTGGAGCGGCGGAGTTGCTTGAAGCGCTTGCCGAATTCTTCGAGGTCGGAGCTTTCCGCCGGGTTGATGATGCGGATGCCTTCGAGGTTGATGCTGAGTTCGGCGGCGGTTTCTTTGATCTTGGTGCGGTCGCCGAGGAGGATGGGCGCGCCCAGCCGCAACGAGTAGAATTGCCGGGCAGCTTGCAGGATGCGCGGCTCGTGACCTTCGGGGAACACGATCCGCTTCGGGTGCCGCTGTAGTTTTTCGATGACGCTGCCGATGAATCGCATGGGTTCTTTTTAGCGCATCTCGCGGCTGACCGCAAACTTCCGCTGTGCTGCGCCGTTCATTGACATTGCCGCAGCCGTCCCTAGCATCCGCGCACCATGCTCGAAGTCATTGAGAAGCTCCTCGTTTTGCAGGATCGCGACCGCAAGCTCCGCCGTGCGCGCACGGAACTTTCCGCTATCGACCCCCAGCGTCAGGCGATGAAGCAGAAGTCTGCGGGGGCGCAGGCTGGCTTGGAGAAGGCCAAGCAACGCGTGAAGGACATCGAGGCGAAGCGCAAGCAGCTCGAACTCGAAGTCGACACGAAGAAGGGGCAGATCAACAAATACGGCCAGCAGCAGTTCGAGACGCGCAAGAACGACGAGTATCAGGCGCTCGCGAAGGAGATCGAACATTGCAAGGCGGCCATCGTGCAGATCGAGGATCAGGAGATCGAGTTGATGGAGCAGGCGGAGACCGCTGCCAAGGAAGTGGCCGAAGCGACGAAGGTTTTGAAAGAGGCGCAAACCATCGTCGATAATGAGGTCAAGCAACTCGACGCGAGCGAGCAGAATCTCAAGAAGGAGCTGGCGGAACTGGAATCCAATCGCGGCGAGCTGGCGAGTGCCGTCGATGAGGCCGTGCTGGCGCGTTACGAGCGCACCATGAAGAACCGGGGCGACAACGTCGTGGTCGGCATCGAACATGGCGTGTGCGGTGGTTGCCACATGAAGATCCCGGCGCAGGTAGTTGTGCAATGCCGCGCGCAGCAGGAACTCACCGCGTGCACCAACTGCGGCCGCATTCTCTACTACACGAGCGACATGGTTCTCGCCGGGGCCGAGTAACGCGTATGTTCACTCGTCACGGGCGTTTGCTTCGACTAGGCTGAAGTCGTGACCAGGCTGCGCGAACGACTCAGGCACGATCTTCAATCGGGGCGCCTGCTCCCGCGCGGGGCGCGCGCGGTCGTTGCGGTTTCCGGCGGTGTTGACTCGATGGTGCTTCTGCAGCTGCTACATTCCCTTGCGCCTGAATTTGGTTGGAAACTTTCGGTCGCACACTTCAATCACCGTCTCCGTGCCCGGAGCAGCACGGCCGACGAAGCATTCGTTCGTGCTGAAGCGCGTCGATTGAAACTGCCTTGCGATGTCGGCTCGGCAAAGGTGCGCCAGTCGATTGGCTCCGGCACATCGCTTGAGATGGCGGCGCGTGAACATCGGCATCGGTTTTTGGCGCGATGTGCCCGTCTGCGTGGTGCGCGATGGGTGGTGCTGGCGCATCATGCAGATGATCAGGTTGAACTTTTCCTGATGCGGCTGATGCGCGGTGCGGGCAACGAAGGCTTGGCGGGCATGAAGTGGCGTAACGCATCTCCGGCCGATCGCTCCGTCTCGTTGGTGAGGCCGCTGCTTGGTTCCTCGAAGGAAGAAATCGTGACGCATGCTCGGGAGCAGCGCATTCGCTTTCGTCAGGATGCGAGCAATGCCTCGGTTGAATTCGAGCGAAACTGGGTTCGGTTGAAGTTGCTCCCGTTGCTGCGTCGCCAACAGCCGGCTGTCGCCGGTGCTATCCTGCGGACGATGGAGATTGCGGGCGCCGAGGCGGATTTTGTTTCGTGCGCCGCCGAAGAATGGTTGAAAGCCGGCGGTCGCAGGCGGTTTGGGGACTTGCCTTTGGCAGTCCAGCGACGTGTTGTTCTCAATCAGTTGCGTCAACTTGGCATCACGGAGGAGTTTGATCTTGTTGAAGGGCTGCGGACTGGAATTGGCAAGCCGATCAGTGCAGTGGGAATGAGCTTGGTTTGTGATGAGCATGGAATAGTGCGCCGCGAGAAATCGGAGGCTGTATTCTTCAAAGATTCGGAAAGGAGTATGCAGCTATGGCGGACTGGTTCACCTGTGAAGCGGGCTCTCGGGGTGGCGAAGTTTGGTGGGTTGCTTTTTCGGTGGCGGGTTTTCAAGCGTGTGGGTGCCTCCTTCAAGAACCGAAAACGAAACCGGGAGTTATTTGATGCTGAAAGGGTGGGGGCCAGATTGAGATTCCGGCACTGGCAACCCGGTGATCGCTTCCAGCCGATCGGAATGTCCAGTGCGGTCAAGTTGCAGGATTGGTTCACGAACCGGAAGATTCCTGCCGCCCGTCGGCGAGAGTTGGTGCTGGCGGAAACCGAACGTGAGGCGTTGTTTTGGGTCCAAGGCGAACGCATTGGCGAGGTGGCCAAAGTCACGCCAACGACGCGCTGGTTGCTGGAATTGAACTGGAAACAAGTGTGATGTGCGGTTGCGGTTGCACCCATCGCATGGTAGTTTCGCCCGACTAAAGACATGGCTGACGACAAGAAAAATCGAAGTGGAGAGAACGAGCCGCAGAAAAACGGGGAATTTCGCATTCCGCCGCGGACGTGGATTGTGTGGATTGCCATCATCGCCGGGATCGTCGGCTTGATGATGGTGAAGGACAAACTTGGGCCGACCACCGACAGCACGCAGATCTCCATGCCGGAGTTCAATGCCAAGCTGGACTCCAATCAGATCGTTAGCGCGACGATCAATTATACCCGGGCAAATTTCCCCATCGTGGAGTCCATCACGGGCAAGTATTTCAAGACGGATTCCGCGGGCGGGGTGGTTGAGGAAAATGGCAAGCGCACCGAAGTGGCATTTGTTGTCAAGGACCCCGTTCTTACGGAAGCGTGGCTGGACAAGCACCCCGTCCCTTCGGAGAAGGTGAAGATGCATGAGGTAAACACGATGGCGATGACCATGATCTGGCAACTACTGCCTTTCCTAATCATTGCGGGTCTCATTTGGTTCTTCTTCATCCGACAGATTCGCATGGCGGGCAAGGGAGCGATGAGTTTCGGCAAAAGCCGTGCTCGTTTGCTGGCGAAGGAGCGTAACAAGACGACCTTCAAGGACGTTGCGGGCATTGATGAGGCGATTGAGGAGACGAAGGAACTGGTGGAGTTCCTGCGCGATCCGCGGAAATTTCAGCGGCTGGGTGGTCGGATTCCCAAGGGTGTTTTGATGGTCGGGCCTCCCGGCACCGGCAAGACCTTGCTCGCGAAAGCCATCGCAGGCGAAGCGGATGCAGCGTTCTTCAGCATCAGCGGTTCGGACTTCGTTGAAATGTTTGTCGGCGTGGGCGCAAGTCGTGTGCGCGACATGTTTGACCAGGCGCGAAAGAACACGCCTTGCCTTATTTTCATCGATGAAATCGACGCGGTTGGTCGCAGCCGTGGGCACGGTCTTGGCGGTGGTAATGATGAACGCGAGCAGACGCTGAACGCGTTGCTGGTTGAGATGGATGGTTTCGACACCACGGACGGGATCATCATCATTGCCGCCACGAATCGTCCTGACGTGCTTGATCCAGCGCTGTTGCGTCCGGGTCGCTTTGATCGTCAGGTCACGGTCAATTTGCCGGACGTTCGCGGGCGTGAGTCGATTCTCAAGGTCCATGCGAAGAACATCAAGCTGTCGCCGGATGTCGATTTGTCGGTCATTGCGAGAGGCACTCCGGGTTACTCCGGTGCCGAGTTGGCGAATCTTTTGAATGAAGCTGCCTTGCTTGCTGCCGGTCTGAACAAGAAGGCGGTCGGGATGAAGGAACTCGAAGAGGCGCGCGACAAGGTTCGCTGGGGTCGTGAGCGTCGGAGTTTGGCCATGACCGAGGAAGAGAAGCGCAACACTGCCTGGCACGAAGCTGGGCATGCTTTGGTGAACGTGGTGCTTTCGCACACGCACCCCTTGCATAAGGTGACAATCATTCCGCGCGGCCAAGCCTTGGGTGCGACGATGTATTTGCCAAAGGACGACGTCCTCAGCCGCCGGCGCAAGGAGATGCTGGATACGATTGCGGTCACGATGGCTGGGCGTATTGCTGAACAGATTGTTGCAGACGACATTTCGACAGGAGCTGCGGGCGATATTCAGCAAGCGACAAACATGGCGCGAGCAATGGTTACGCAGTTCGGCATGAGCGAAAAGCTGGGCATGGTTCAGTATGGCAGCGATGACGAATACGTTTTCCTTGGCCGGGAGCTGGGTCGCAGCAAATCTTACAGCGAAGTCACGGCACGTGAGATCGACGATGAAGTGCGTCAAATCATCGACACGGCTTTCAACCGTGCCAAAGACCTGATCAACGCCAATCGTGACAAGTTGGAGACGATCGCAAAGATGCTTCTGGAGTATGAGACGCTGGAAGGCGCACAAGTAGAAGAGATCGTCCGCACGGGCGGTCTGACGACGTTGCCGCCAAAGCCGGGTTCGGATTCTGGGCCGATGCATGGCGCACCTGCGGGCACCCCTTTGCCCGAGCCGCCGCCAAAGTCATCGTCGCCGTCGTTGCCGGGCCTGGGTTCGCCCGCGCCATCACCTGCTTAATTATCGTGGGCGACGCATTGACGTTCCTTTGCGTCATTCATAGCGTAAGCGCATGATTATAGCGCCATCTTTGCTCGCTGCCGACTTTGGGCGGTTTGCCAAGGAAGCCGAGCGCATATCCAAATCGGGGGCCGACTGGCTGCATCTCGACATTATGGATGGCACCTTCGTGCCGAACATTTCCTTTGGCCCGCAGGTGGTCAAAACCGTCCGTCGGCACAGCAAGTTGTTCTTTGATGTTCACCTGATGTGTTCAAAACCGGAGATATTGCTGGTTCCTTTCGATGAGGGAGGTGCGGATCAAATCACGATCCATGTTGAACTGGGTGAGCACGCGGTAACGCAGTTGCTGTGGAAGATCAAATCACTCGGGTTGAAAGCCGGACTGGCTGTAAATCCGCCGACCTCGATCAACCTTCTTCAACCTCACTTGGATCAAATCGACACACTATTGGTGATGACTGTGAACCCGGGCTTTGGCGGGCAATCTTTTATCTATGAGACTTTGCCGAAAATCCAGCAGGCGGCCGCATGGCGGAAGGAGAAGGGGTTGGCTTACCGAATTGAGGTGGATGGTGGCATCAATTATGTGACTGCGGCGGAGTGCGCGAAAGCTGGAGCGGACACATTCGTGAGTGGCACTACGTTGTTGGCCAGTCACAGTCTCGGTGCGGCGGTGAAAAAGATGCGCAAAGGTGTGGAAGATGTTCGCTGGAAGCAGACCGCAGTGACACAGAGGGAGACGTTGCGGTTGATATGATTTCTCCAGTTCGATTTGGGACCGATGGCTGGCGGGCTGTGATTGCCGACAGTTTTACCTTTGAAAATGTGGCGCGCGTGTCGCAGGCGGCGGCGGATTACTGGTCGGCAAATCCGATCGCCGGCACCGAACGAAAAGTCGTGGTCGGTTATGACCGGCGATTTCTTTCGGACCGTTTTGCGGCAACGACAGCGGAGGTTTTTGCAGGCAATGGTTTTGAAGTCATCCTGACGCCAGCCCCGACCCCGACTCCTTCCATCTCCTTTGCAGTGAAGCAACTCAAGGCCATTGGCGGAGTCGTCATCACGGCGAGCCACAATCCGCCGCATTTCAATGGCTACAAACTGAAGTCGCACTACGGTGGACCGGCAATGCCGGAAACCTGCGCAGCAGTTGAAGCATTCCTGGGAAGGAACCAAATCAAGCGCGTTGGTTTTGATGAAGCCTTGAAGTCAAAGCGCATTCGGATTTGCGACGTCAAACCCGCGCACTATTCAGCCATCAAGCGTTTGGTGGACTTTGGTCTCATTAAACGTTCCAAATTGAGGTTTGCGCACGAAGCATTGTTCGGAGTTGGTGCGGGATGTTTTGAAGAACTTCTGGCCGGGACAAGTTGCCGTGTCACGACCTTGAATGGCCAACGTGACCCATTGTTTGGCGGAATCAATCCTGAACCCATCAAACAAAACTATCGGTTGAGTTCCGGCTGGCTCAGGCAGCACCCGCATGATTTGTGTTTGGTCACTGATGGCGATGCTGATCGTGTGGGTGGCATGGATGGGCGAGGTGGCTATCTTTCAACGCACCAAATTATCGCGCTGCTCCTGCGGCATTATGTTAAAAATCGCAACGGGACCGGGCGTGTTATCAAGGCGCTGACCACGACCTCTATGATCGACAAGATGTGCGCGGCATACCGATTGCCATTGGAGGAAGTTCCTGTCGGTTTTAAGCACATTTGCGGTGCCATGGTAAATGGTGGGGTGCTGCTGGGTGGTGAAGAGAGCGGAGGGATTGGTTTTTGTGGCCACATTCCGGAACGTGATGGTATTGCTGCCGGGTTGCTTTTGCTGGAAATGCTGGCCATGGAACGTAAGCCCATCACAAAGTTGGTGAGTGAGCTTGAGCGCGAGTTTGGTCCACATCACTACGACCGACGGGACGTTCATTTCCCACTGGAGAAGCGTGAACAACTGATGATTTACTTGGCGAAGAACGGACCTACCCGATTATTAGCCTCACCAGTGAGCCGGGTAGAAACTTACGATGGCGTGAAATTTGTCGCCCAAGATGGTGCTTGGTTGATGCTGCGAGGGTCTGGAACCGAGCCGGTCCTGCGGATTTACGCTGAATCCAAGTCCAAGAATGGGACGCGACGGTTGCTCGAAAGTGGTTTACGCCTTACCAGAAATGTTTAATTCTCTGGATGTTAGCAGTTTTGCATTGGAATCAATTTTGCTAGTGATAGGGGTGAAATCGCCCGATTTACAATGGGGATAACCAACATGAAGGTCTGCAACGTGCTCGTCGTCGATGACGAGCCGTATGTATGCGATGCGCTCAAGATGCTTCTGGCACTTGACGGGCATAAAGTCGCAACTGCCAGCAATGGTGAGGAGGCGCTCACGGTTTATGGCCGTGAGTGTTTTGATTTGGTCATCACTGACTATTCAATGCCCGTGATGAAGGGTGACGAACTGGCCAAGACTATCAAATCGCGGAACCCCGACCAACGCATCCTGATGGTATCTGCTTATGTGGAAGCGCTGACGGCGTCTGGCAGCCGTCCAACGGGCGTTGATGCTCTGATGGCGAAGCCTTTTCGTCTTGAGCAATTGCGGGCGGCTATGTCGGAAGCGCTGGCCTGAGTTTTCTTCCGATTTTCTTCGCCCCGTGCAACCCCGGGAGCATCATCAGTAAATCCGCCGAATTGTCCTGCCCGCTGTTTGGTGCAATCTTCTGCCCGTCAGCAATGTTGGGAGAAGTTATATGGGTATGAACAACAGTGCAGAATTTACCAAACCGGACTCAAATGCGGATCAATCAAAAGCAGCGGCAATTCAAGCCAAAGCTCTCAAGGATGTGAAAGCCACCCCAAAGCAGCAAGTCGTTCAATTGATTTGCGCACTGCTTGTAGCGGGTGCGAGTTACTTCGTTGCCACGCATTACGTTTTTCAAACAGTCATCGTCGATGGCGACAGCATGAATCCGACGCTCCGCAATTTGCAGAGTTTCGTGATGAACCGAGTTGAGCTTTATTTTCGAGAGCCACAATGGGGTGACATCGTCGTAATCAAGGATCCTGAAGACGGTGGGTTGTCCATCAAGCGCATCGTTGCAGTAGCGGGTCAAACTGTGCAGTTGACTGGCGGCGCCGTTATGGTCAACGGCTTGCGATTGAAGGAGAACTACCTTAGGCCGGGAACCAAAACCTTCAGTTACCGGGTTTATGACGGCGAGAAATTCGATTGCGCCAAGGGCCAATTTTTCGTTCTTGGTGACAACCGAGGGAATTCAGCCGACAGCCGCGTTTACGGCCCTGTCCCACGCGCCAACATATTGGGCGTGGTAGTGCCTTGATTTGGATTTTATTTCAAGCGAGGGAGGCGGCGTAAAACGTCGCCTCCTTTACTCTTTGCGACGTCGTTTCCCCATTGCTGTTTTCCCTGGCGATTCGGTGAAAATGAATTGCTGCTTTGCGATTCGAATTGCATGCTCTCCGCCAACAGATGAAAAAAAACTCGCAAGGTAGTTTAAGGGCCAACACACCTGTTAACCGTCTCGTCGGCGACATGCCCAAGGTCGGCATACGTCCCACGATTGATGGCCGCCTCGGCGGTGTGCGTGAATCACTGGAGAAAACCACGATGACCATGGCGAAGAACGTCGCCAAGCTCATCGAGTCCACGTTGCGCCACTCGAACGGACTGTCGGTGGAATGCGTCATCGCCGACAGTTGCATCGGCGGCGTGGCGGAGGCGGCGATGGCGGCGGAAAAGTTCCGCAAGGAGGGCGTTGGTGTTTCGCTGACTGTGACGCCGTGCTGGTGCTACGGCTCGGAGACGATGGATATGGACGCGTCCATCCCGAAAGCGATTTGGGGATTCAACGGCACCGAGCGTCC
>JBEGQI010000140.1:0-18744 GCA_041181065.1 Verrucomicrobiota bacterium
CGGACATTTTCTAAGCTTGCCTCGTGCTTCGCCAAAGGGCCCGGTAGTTCCGCATGGTTCGCGGAGCGGTCCGTTGGATGGCGCCGGTCGCAAGGCCGCTGAAAGAGTTGTGTTCATGAAATTGAAAATGTGTCTGGTCGCGGGGATGGTTGCTGCCGGTCTTTTGCCGGCGTTCGCCACGGATCGTTTGTTCACCTACGTGTATGAGCCGGAGACGCTGCCCCAGGGCGCGATGGAGTTCGAACAGTGGGTGACGTGGGCGGGTGGTCGCACGGCGGCGGTGGGTGAGGATAAATACAGCCGCTGGGATTTGCGCGAGGAACTCGAATATGGCGTGACGGATAATTACACGGTGTCGCTCTACCTGAACACGAAGTCGGAGAGTTACGTGGATTCGGCGGATGTGCAGCAGTCGAAGTTCAGCTTCGAGGGGATTTCGTTGGAAAACAAATTCCTCGTATTGAATCCCGCAGAACATGCCGTGGGGCTTTCGCTTTATCTGGAGCCGACGTTCTCCGGCACGGAAGCCGAGCTGGAGCAGAAGATCATCCTCGGCCAGCGCCACGGCGATTGGAAGTGGGCGTTGAACCTGAGTCACGCGACGGAGTGGGAGGAGAATTTCGAGGAGACAGTCGGTGAGTTCGAGGTGTCGCTCGGCATCGCGCATCAGTTCAACTCGCGCTGGTCGCTGGGCCTTGAAGCCCGTGTGAAGAGCGAGATCGTGGAGTATCAACATCCCGAGAACACGGTCATCAACGTCGGGCCGACGCTGAGTTATCACACGGAGAAGTGGTGGGCGGCGTTGACCGTCATGCCGCAGGTGCGCGGCTGGAATCCGGATGGTGACGCCGACAATAATCGCAACCTCGACCTCGAACACAACGAACGTGTGCAGGTCCGGTTGCTGATCGGAATCGATCTGTGAAACGCGTTGCGCCACTGGTTCTGGCGTTCGCGCTGCTCGGCGGCACCCCGTCGCGAGGCGGGGAGCTTTCGCCCGTTCAGATCAAGGACGCGCGCAAGCTTTACCTCGGCAAATGCGCGAAGTGCCACAAGCTCTACGATCCGGAAAAGTATTCCGACGAGAAGTGGAACGAGTGGATGGCCAAGATGACCAAAAAGTCGAAACTCAAGCCGGAGGATGCCGCGTTGCTGGTGCAATACATCGAGGCCGGGCGCAAAGGCAAGGTGGCGTTGCCGAGGAAATAGCATGGTGCATGGACTGGGCGGTGAACACTGGCGATGGCGGCGGACCGCGCGGCGGCCTTCCTGATTTCCTGAGTTCCAAATTGCAAGTTTGGCAACTCGCGTTAAAGGTGTGGCGCGATGATTGTCGAACTCATCAATACCGGCTCCGAGCTGATGCTCGGGCGCACGCTCAACACGCATCAGCAGTGGCTTTGCCGCAAGCTCGCGGACCTCGGCTACGTCGTCACGCGCCAGATCGCCATTGCCGATGGCGCGCAGGACATCCAGCAAGCCGTGCGCGAATCGCTCGGCCGCGCGGATTTGATCCTGGTCACCGGCGGCCTCGGCCCCACTTCTGATGACGTCACGCGTCAACTCATCGCGGACCTGCTCGGCAAGCCGTTGCGTGAAGACCCCGCCATCGTTGCTGAACTCAAACGCTTTTTCGCCGAACGCAACCGGCCGATGGCCGTGAATAATCTGGTGCAGGCCCAGGTGCCTGAAGGCGCGCTGGTGCTGCCGAATCCAAACGGAACCGCGCCGGGGCTGGCGATGAAGATCGAAGATAAAAAATGGCGGCCGGAAAATCGGAATGTGCAATGGCTGATCATGCTGCCCGGTCCGCCACGGGAATTGCGGCCCATGTTCACCGAGACCCTTGCGCCGTTGCTCCTGCGCGAGTTGCCCAAACAGATATTCGTTTGCCGCACTGTCCGCACCGCAGGGTTGGGCGAATCAGCGTTGGCGGAGGTGATCGATGCGCCGCTGCAACCGCTCATCGCGGCTGGGCTCGAACTAGGTTACTGCGCGCGGCCCGGTCAGGTGGATGTGCGACTCGCCGCGCGAACGCCGAACGCCGAGAAGGTCGTCAGTGACGCGCAACAGTTGGTGGAAGGATTGTTGGCCAAGCACATCTTCGCCCACGACGACGAGGACATTGAAGCCGTCATCGTCCGTGAACTCACCGCATGCAAGCATACGTTGGCCATCGCGGAGTCTTGCACCGGCGGCTGCATCGCGCATCGCATCACGAACGTGCCGGGCGCATCGGCGGTGTTGATCGCCGGTCTCGTCACTTACGCGAACGCGGCGAAGCAGAAGTTTGTCGGTGTGAAGCCAGAGACGCTCGCGGCTCACGGAGCGGTGAGCGAACCTGTCGTCCGCGAAATGGCGGAAGGTGCGCGACATGAAACCGGAGCTGATTACGCAGTTGCGGTTACTGGCATCGCGGGCCCAAGTGGCGGCACGCTCGAGAAGCCGGTGGGCACGGTGTTCATGGCCGTCAGCAGCGCAGCGGGAACAGTCGCAGTGAAGCAGTTGAACCGCTTCGATCGTGAGACCTTCAAGGACATCACGACGCAGCAGGTTCTGGGGATGCTGCGCCGCCGCATCGTTGAGTGACCTCGGCCACAAACCGCTTCGGATCGTCCGGCGTGACGACGATCGTGAGCTGGCGCAGTTCGACGACGACCGTATTCTTTGGGTTGGTGCCGTAGGCGCGGTAGGTGCCGAGCGTCTTGTTGCGAAAGATGCCGAAGAACCCGAACAGCCCGCCGCTGCCGAACAACCGGATGGACCAGCGCATCGCTTCCGGATCCGCGACGACCGACTTCACGTCAGCGAGCTTGAATCGGTTCTGCCAGCCGAGCCGTTCGATGCGCAGTTCGCCCTCTGTGAGCACGTAGCCGCGCACGATGAAAGGCAGCGTCGCTGCAAGAATCAGCAACGGCAGGAGCGTCGCGGAAAGGCGCGCGAGCAACGGCGTCGATTCAGGCAAAGTCACGCTGCTCACTACGGGCGCGCCTAACAACAATACCAGCACGACCAGCGTGACGATCTTCACCGCCATGCTCCACGGTGCCGCGAATCGGATTTCATTTTTCATTTTCGTGCTTTGTAAACGCCGGGCGGACCTTGCGATCCGCCCGGCGTGAGTTCACTTCAGTTCCTGCCGGTGCCGGGCGCCGGCACTTGGAGCAATAGGTTCGGCCCGCTGCCCGCACCATTGCCCGCCATCCACCATTGCGGATAGCGACCGTCCCACTTCTCGACGCGCGCCTTCTCGACTTCGAGCTGCTTCAGTTGCAACAGTAGCGGATTGTTCGCCGCTTCCTGCGCCGCCGCGTTGATCACGTGGATCGCTTCAGCCTCGGCCTTCGCCGCCGTCATGCGCGAGTCGGCGATGCCTTGTGCCTCCCGGCGCGCTTTCTCCGCCGTGGCGTTGGCTTCGAGTTCGATGCGCTCGTTCTCCTTCTTCTGCGCTTCGAACTTCGCCTCGCTCACCACTTTCAACTGCTGCGCGATGAACGTTTGGTCGATCGAGCGTTGGATCTCGGGATTTTCATACGTCATCCCGCCGAACATGCCCACCGTCGTCACCGTGATGCCGCGCGTAGCGAAGAAACTGGTGACATCCTTTTTCACCGCGTCACTGATTTCCTGCTTCTTCGAGCGCAACGTGTCCAACGGATACTTTGCGGCCACCTCGGCGGCGACCTGCTGGATGCGCCCGCGGATCTCCCGGTCCATCACCTCGGTCAGCGAGCCGCTCGGATACCAATACAGGAACTTCGCGGCGTCTTCCTCGCTGATGAACGCGGTGCAGTTGAAGCCCATGCTGAATCCCACGCTGTCCGCGCTTTCGATCCAGATTGCCTTGTCGGATTGCGCCGGGCGCCGGCTGCCCACGCCGTGCGCGTCCTCGGTGCTCATCCACTCACGGGTGATGGGCGAGCGGTTCACTTTCACGAGCCGCACCGTTGGGATCCACCGGCCGTCATTCGAGATGCGGCCTTCCTGCGACCAGCGATGCAGGATCTGCACCCGCTTCGCCGCGACCTTGCGTTGCTTCAGGTAATCTTCGCTCTGGAACTTCGCCTGTTGCGTGCCGTCGCCCTCGAGCGGGATCAGGAAACCTGTCTCGCTCGTGTCGATCTCGACATACTCCGGCTTGTCATACGCCTTCATGCAACCGCTGAGCAACGCAGGCAACAACGCGAGCGCAAACAGCGCCGTCGCCTTGCCGAACCACTTGCCCAGCTGCGCGCCCAGGTGCGATTCGCGCACATGCTGCCCCAGCTTTCGCGCGAGCGGCCCGAGCAGGAACACCGCCGCGAGCAATGTCACCACGCCCGTGGCGAGATGCACGTTGTCCTTGAGCGCTTGGAACGCACGCAGTTGATGCGCCGCGGCGTCGCCGTTGAATTGATTGATCGCGAGCTTCGCGGACAAGTCCGCCTGCTGCGTGTTCAACCACCAGTTTTCCGTCGTCCAGAGGGACGCGGCCAATACTCCGAACAGGATGATACGTTTCATAACCCTGACTCCGATCTGATATGCGCGCGTCCCGGCGCGGCGCGACCCTGACCACGCGGAGCGTGGGCAAAAGCCTTCGCCACGTCGGTGCGCGACGCGGTTCTTTGACGGGGTGATCAGATGGTGCTCCGACCTGGAGCCCTAGAGGATCGCCCTCCCAATTGCCTACGAGGTTAGCTGACGGGCTTGGTCCTGGAAGTGACCTTGGGCCGTGTTACCACGACCCGTTCGCCCCGTCCGGAGATCCGCTCCGGAATTTGGTTCCCCCGCGCCGCCCTGCAGGAAGGCAAGGCAGCTTCGGCTGCAACTTCAGACGCGCGACAATTCGCATGATGCGCCTTCGCTGTCAATGGAATGCAGGCCGCGCGACGCGTAAGTGGATGATGAAGAGGCAAATGTTTGGCTGCGCCGTTTATCATGGTTTTGGAGCAAAATGAACATGGCGGCTCGGCGGAGGCGTGGACTAAGTTTGAAGAAATCCTGCGGGAACAAAGTCCACCTATCGTGCACCCGTTGGATCAATATTGAACCCCGCAAATTTCGTATGCTAAAGCCATCTGCGCTCGTCGTTGTCATCATCGCCACCAGTTTGACGGTCTTTGCCCAAGGCTATCCGCAAGTTCCCGCCGATATCATGGAGGCATCTCGCAAGGAACGCGCCGAGGCTGCGAAACTTTCCAACGAAGCTTTTCAACGCGCCCAGGTTGGGATCGAAGCGTGGGCCAAAAAGGGTAAGCCTTACATCCCCGGCGCCGCCAAGCCGGAAGATTTGCCGCAGGCGAAAATTCCGGCGTTCCCGGGCGCGTGGGGTGGTGGCATGTATTCGTTCGGTGGTCGCGGCGGCAAAGTCCTCGTGGTTACGAATCTGAACGACAGCGGGCCGGGCAGTTTTCGCGAGGCCTGTGAACAAGGCGGGCCACGCATCGTGGTCTTCAACGTTGCGGGCATCATTCGACTGAACGCGGTTGTCAGCATCCGCGCGCCTTACATCACCATCGCAGGCAATACCGCGCCCGGCGACGGCGTTTGCATCGCGGGGAACACCGTTCAGCTCGACACGCATGACGTCGTGGTGCGTCACCTGCGATTTCGCCGCGGCAAGACGGAGGCTGCCGATCGCGACGATTCGCTCGGCGGCAATCCCATCGGCAATATCATGCTCGATCACCTGTCCACCTCGTGGAGCCTCGACGAGAACCTTTCCATGTATCGCCACATGTATCGTCCGCCCGGCGGCGACAAAGACCTCAAGCTCCCGACCGTCAACGTGAGCATCCAGAACTGCATCTCTTCCGAGTCGCTGAACATCTACCACCACGCGTTCGGTTCGACCATCGGCGGGCTGAACAGCACGTTCCAGCACAATCTCTGGGCGTGTAACACCGGCCGCAATCCGAGCGTCGGCATGTATGGCGATTTCACGTTCGTGAACAACGTGCTCTTCAATTATCGCCATCGCACCATCGACGGCGGCGATCACATGAGCCTATACAACATCATCAACAATTACTTCAAGCCCGGCCCCGGCACGCCCGACGCTGACATCGCCTATCGCTTGCTGAAGCCTGAGTCCGAACGGAGCAAGACGGTGGTGGATCATTTCGGCAAGGCTTACGTGAACGGCAACGTCGTCGAAGGCCACGAACGCGTGACGAAGGACAATTGGGCCGGCGGCGTGCAGCCGGACGTGAGGTCGCACAAGCTCGAGGAGGTGCTCGCGCAAATCCGCGTGAACGAACCGTTCAAGCATGCGCCGCTGCAGATTTCGTCGGCCACGGAAGCATACGCATACGTGCTGGCCAATGCCGGTGCTACTTTGCCGCATCGCGATGCCGTGGATGAACGCATCGTGAAGGAAGTGCGAACCGGGGAGATTCCGCCGATGCAAATCGCCAAAGGTTCGCAGGAGAAGGCCAAGTTCTACGGCTATGCGCAGAAATATACCGATGAACTCGCCGAGCTGGTGAAGAAAGGTTTTGTCACCGACCCGAGCGAAGTCGGCGGCTGGCCGGACTACAAGGGCACGCCTTACAAGGATTCCGATGGCGACGGTCTCCCGGACGATTGGGAAAAGCAAAACGGTTTGAATCCAAACGACTCCAGCGACGCCGTGAAAGACGCGGGCGACGGCTATGCGTTCATCGAGCACTTCATCAACGGCACCGACCCGCGCAAGAAGATCGACTGGGCGGATCTGAAGAACAACGTGGACAAACGGAATCAATGAAGTTCAAGGCTGTCTTTTTTGCCGGGGCCATGCTCGCTGTCGCGGGCTTGGCTGATGCCGCCGACACCAACGCGCTGAAGCTCTGGTATCGCCAACCTGCCGCGAAGTGGAGCGAGGCGTTGCCCATTGGCAACGGGCACATGGGCGCGATGGTCTTCGGCGGAACCGCCAGCGAGCGCATCCAGTTCAATGAGGACACGCTTTGGAAAGGGAAGCCGCACGATTACGTCCGCGAAGGTGCGGGCGATCAGTTGGCGGAAATCCGTCGGCTCGTTTTCGCCGGTGACTCCGGCGCGGCGGGCAAACTCGCGAAGGAGAAAGCCATCAGCGATCCCGTGCGGCAGATGCCGTATCAACCCTTCGGCGACTTGCGCCTGACGTTTCCCGGTCATGAGAACGTGACCGACTATCGGCGCGAACTGGACCTCGATACCGCCATCGCCACGACGACTTATCGCGTCGGCGACGTGGAATTCAAACGCGAAGCTTTCGCCAGCTATCCCGACCGCGTCATCGTGGTGCGCCTCACTGCGAGTAAGCCGGGGCAAATCAATTTCACGCTGCGGATGGATAGTCCGCATACTAATTCGCAGACGGCGGCAGTTCGAATGGGAATTGCGTTTCGTTGTTGGCTGGGGCCAGCAAGGCCATCGTTCGTGAAGTTCAGCAAAGCAGGTGCAAATGAAGAAGTCATCCAATCTTCATCTGAACTTTTGCTCCTCGGCAAAGTGCAAGCGGACGGGTTGAGTTTTGCATCGCGCGTGCAGCTCCTTGCATCCGGAGGGCAGATCAAGTCTGAAGATCGGCGCGCACTTACTGTTACGAATGCCGATAGCGTCACGCTGCTACTTGCTGCCCGCACGAGCTTCGTGGACTTCCAGGACATCAGTGGCGACCCCGCAAAGCGCTGCGCGAAAGATTTGAAGAAGCTCGCCAAGAAATCTTTCGCAGAACTCCGCGCCACCCACATCGCCGATCACCAAAAACTCTTCCGCCGTGTAAGCCTTGAACTTGGCCGCTCGCCCGCTGCCGACTTGCCGACGGACGAGCGGTTGAGGCAGTTGAAACCTGCGGGCCTCGCCGCCGACCCGGCGCTCGCCGCGCTGCATCTCCAATACGGCCGTTACCTGCTCATCGCGTGCAGCCGGCCCGGCTCGCAGCCCGCGAATTTGCAGGGCGTCTGGAACGAGGAGCTCAATCCGCCGTGGGAGAGCAAATACACGCTCAACATCAACTTCGAGATGAACTACTGGCCCGCTGAGATCGGGAATCTCAGCGAATGTCACGAGCCGTTCTTCGATCTCGTGGACGACCTCACCGTCACCGGCGCACGCGCGGCGAGGCAGCAATACGGCGCGCGCGGCTGGGTGGTGCATCACAACACCGACCATTGGCGCGGCGCGGCGCCCATCAACAACGTGGACGGCTTCTGGCCCACCGGCGGCGCGTGGCTCTGTCATCATCTCTGGGAACATTACCTGTTCACCGGCGACAAAAAGTTTTTGGAAAAGCGCGCCTACCCGGCGATGAAATCCGCGTCGCTCTTCTTCGTGGATTTTCTCGTGAAGGATCCGAAGTCCGGTTACCTTGTCACGAACCCGTCGCATTCGCCCGAGCAGACGCCGCCGAATCGTCCGTTGTTTGCGCCCGGACCGACGATGGACAACCAACTCATCCGCCAGTTGCTGACCTACACCATCGACGCCGCGGAAATCCTCGGCACGGACAAGAAGTTCGCCAAGCAGCTCGCCCACTTGCGCGCGCAATTGCCGCCGAACAAGGTCGGCAGTCAGGGGCAATTGCAGGAGTGGCTCGAAGACTGGGATGCGCCGAACAACAATCATCGCCACATGTCACCGCTGTGGGGCTTGTATCCCGGCTGGGACATCACGCCCACCGATGCGAAGATTTATGACGCGGCCAAGCTGCTGTTGAAGTGGCGCGGCGACGGCAGCACCGGCTGGAGTTACGCGTGGCGCATGCCGCTCTGGGCGCGCGTCGGCGATGGTGATTTTGCCTTCACGCAGTTGGCTGGCTTGTTGCAGAAGCGCACGTTGCCGAACCTATTCGACCTCTGCGGCCCGTTCCAGATCGATGGAAACTTCGGCGCGCCCGCGGGCGTGATGGAGATGCTGCTGCAAAGCCACCTGACCGAGGTCAGAAGTCAGAAGGCGGAAGTCAGATTGCTCGATCTACTACCCGCATTACCGAAGGCGTGGCCGAGCGGGTCGGTGACGGGCTTGAAGGCGCGCGGCGGATTTGAAGTGGATATCGCTTGGGAAAATGGCGCACTGACGAAGGCGGTCGTCCGCTCGACGCTTGGGCAACCTTGCAAAGTGCGCTGCGCCGGGCGCGAGGTGGAGTTGAATTTGAAGCGCGGAGGCGCTGTCGTGTTGGACAACCAATTGCAGGTGACGAAATGAAACTAAACGATCCACGATTTAATCCCGTTACGCGCCGACATTTCTTGCGCCTCGCGGCGGTTGCTGGCGCAGGGTTGTGTGTTCTGCCTGCGTGCAAGACTTCGCCCGTGGCGAACGGGCCGCGCTACAAGATTGGCTTGAGCGATCTGATGATCCTCAAACGGCAGAAGCTGGGCGCGATGCAGCTCTCCAAGGACCTCGGTGCGGATGGCGTCGAAGTGGACATGGGCGGGCTCGGTGAGCGCGAGACGTTCGACAATCAGCTCGCGAAGCCGGAGGTGCGGGCGCAATACCTCGCCAAGGCGAAGGAGTTGAATCTGGAGATCTGTTCGCTGGCGATGACAGGATTTTTCGCGCAGTCGTTCGCCGAACGTCCCACGGTCCCACGCATGATCCAGGATTGCGTGGACACGGCGAAGGCGTTGAACGTGAAGGTCGCGTTCCTGCCACTCGGTGTGAAAGGGGATTTGCAGAAGAATCCCGAGTTGCGACCGGCCATCCTGGAGCGATTGAAGGTCGCCGGGAAAATCGCGGCGGATGCGGGCGTGGTCATTGGTGTGGAGACGTCGTTGTCGGCGGCGGAGGAAGTGAAGCTGCTGAAGGAGGTCGGTTCGCCCGGCGTGAAGATCTATTTCAACTTTGCCAACGCCGCGAAGAACAAGCGCGACATCCCGAGCGAGCTGCGCACGTTGGGCAAGGAGCGCATCTGTCAGATCCATTGCACGAACGAGGACGGCGTGTGGCTGGAGAACGATCCGCAGATCGATCTGCCGAAGATCAAGCGCACACTGGACGAGATGGGTTGGCGGGGCTGGCTCGTGGCGGAGCGTTCGCGCGATGCGAAGGACCCGCGCAACGTGAAGCGCAACTTCGGCGCAAACACGGCGTATCTGAAGAAGATTTTTCAGGCGGGTTGAACGCTTCCGAGAAAATGAAATCGATTGGAGAATCGCCCTCCCTCACCCCGGCCCTCTCCCCAAGGAGAGGGGGAATCATTCGCCGGCTTCTGGTGAATCAGAGTCGCGGGTGTTCGCAAGCAGGGTTGTCGGATTACCGGAAACTTTCGCGGCTGTTCCCTCTCCTGGGGGTTAGGGTGAGGGCGGGTGTGAGCTCGAACTCGCCGGGTCGGGGACCGGCGCTCCGGATTGCAGCGGCGACTGTTGTTGTCTCGGTGCTGATGATTTGCGGCGCTGGCTGTGCGAGTGAAGGGAATCATCCCCAAGCGCTTCAAGGTGGGGAGCAGCGGCAGTGGTCAGGAGTGGCGAGCAATAGTCCGTTCGCGCTCACGGTTTTTCGACCGGCGGAAGCGCCGACCAATGCGCTGTTGCCAGTGGTGTTCTATCTGCAAAACCTCGCGGCGCCGCGCGCGGGAACGGAAGGCGATGCCAGCATCCTGCGCAATTTTCATGATGCCGGGTTCCTGCTTGTGACGGTGGATTTTGCCAAGCGCACGAATGCACGGGTGCCGTTCATCAATCGCGACCTTGCCCGCTTGCGCGAAGACGTCCGGGCGAAGAAGGTTCTCAAAGATTTCAACGTGGATGGCGCGCACATCTTCATCGTGCCGGAGGGCTGCCGGTTAAAGCGTGATGTGGTGTTCTACTCCGACACGAACCGCGTGCTGGCGATGGACATCATCTATCCGTCGCAGCCGAAGCGGGCCGTCGGCACCGTGCTGGAGTTCTCGTGCGACAACAAGGATCGTTACGGCAATTTCTCGTTAACCTTCTGCAGCGACACGATGATGGATGCGTTCGCGACGGCCGGGTTCGCGGTGGCGATGGCGGATCATCCGGTGGCGCCGCCTTACAAGGGCCTCGATGCGATGCCCGACAGCGCGTGGAAGATCAAGGCGGCGGTGCGGACGTTGCGCGTGGAGGGCGAGAAGCTCGGGCTGAACGGCAAGATCGTGCCGGTCGGGTTTTCGCGCGGGAGCGGGATGGCGTTGATGCTGGTGACGACGGCGGGCCTGGCGGAGTTCGAAGATCACGGCGAGAACACGGGCGTGAGCAGCGATGTGCAAGGCGCGGTGGTGATGTCCGGCCGGTTCACATATCTGGATTTGCTGCCGGACGACAAGATGGTGCCGCGTTACAACGTGGCGTGGGGCGACCGGGAGAATCATCTCGACGTGTGGCGCAAGCACGGGGCGCTGGATTATTTGAGCGGCGCGGCGAAGGTTCCGTTGTTTCTCACGATCAACTGCACGGAGTCGCCGGATGCATTGCATCAGATGGAGGTGCTGCGGAAGCGGCTGGAGGCGTCGGGCAGCAAGTTCGAGTTCCACATGGATAACGAGCCGCGTGGCCACAAGGTCACGCTGGTGCCGGAGATTTTAGAGGCGATGCGTGATTACGTGCGTCGGCAACTCGATTGATGCAAAGACGGAATCGGAGAAGAGAGATTTTGCTGGGATTTACAACCTCTCATATTAGGTCAAAAATCCGTCATACCAAATACTCCCACTTGAGGTCTGTCTGGACTATCGGATGTGATGCCGCCGCGCGAGCAACAATGCTCGGAAAAGACGCGGCGTGAGAATTCGGCATCGTAATCCAAAAGATGTGGTGGCCTCTGCCAGTGCGTAACGTGACCCCAGACGCGCCAAAATTGATGACACAGTCGGGCATATCATCCCAGCTAAGAGGCAATTCAACCTGCTCACGAAAACTAAAGACCTCGGGCTTAGAAAATAGACGACGATACCAAGGTAGATGCTTCTCAGCGGGCTTGCTCGTCTGCTGGGGCACGCCGTAACCGCTCAACGCCTTTAGTAAGCGACTTAGCAAACCGTCAGCATCGGCATCCCAACTCTCATCACCGTCTCCGAAATTGGTGAAACCTGCCTTCTGAAAGCAGACATCGGGATTCACCGGTGACGGCCAAAGGGCAAACAGCGCTACGCCATCATCAGGCTCCGAGACGCGCGACCAATGAATGGTGAAAGGCTGCATGGCGCGTTGTGGCCTAACATCTAAAGCGGCCACAATTATTGAAGCCTATTTGGTTCATGGTCGCGACAGTAGGTTGACCGCAAATTTCTGTCGAGCGCGCTTTTGGTTTTGCTCCGTGTCAGCCTTCCTCGCGCAGCATTTCAAACCCGCTCCAGAAAATCGGGACGAGGGCGGCGGCGAGGGGCAAGAGCGGGAGCGCGGCTTTGAAGTTGAGGTGGCGCAAACCTTCGGCGGCGTTGCTGAGGGTTGCGATGGGCGCGGGCACGAATGCCAGGGCGATGCCAGTTCCGAGGAGCATGGCGAAGCCAAGGATGGCGGGACGCAACCAGGCGCGGGAGCGGCGGCGCGGGAGAGCCGTCACCACGCGCGCGGTGAAGCCGTCGTCGGCGACGTAGTGGTTCTCGTCGCGCAGGAGCGCGTCGAGCGGGTCGGGCGTTTTGGTTTCGTCGGGCTTCATAGCGACAATTTCCTGCGCAGCTTTTCGCGGCCACGCAGAACGTTCGTTTTTACCGTGCCAAGCGGGCAGTCGAGGACTTGCGCCGCTTCGTCGTGCGACAGACCGTTCTGACAGCACAGGACTATCGCGGCGCGCTCGGCGGGCGTCAACGTCTTCATGGCTTCGTTGAGGTCCATGCGGAGATTGCTTTGTTCCGTGGCGGCGGGCTGTTCGGGCTCGGGCGGAACGTCATCGAGTTCTTCGAGGGCGAGTTCCTTGCGCTTGCGCGCGGCCATGCGGAATTCGTTGTAGGCGATGCCGAACAGCCACGTGGTGAATTTGCTCTCCGCGCGGAAGGTGTTGAGATGCTGCCACGCGCGGATGAAGGCTTGTTGCGCGAGGTCGTCGGCCAGATGCGCATCGCCGCGCGTGAGCTTCTGGAGGAAGCCGCGCACCGGGGATTGGTGGCGGCGGACGAGTTCGCCGAAGGCGTTCTGGTCCTCCTGAAGCAACGCGCGCGCGATGAGGTCGGCATCGGAAAAGGCCACGGGCTAGGCTGGGTTCGAACCGTTTTTCGAGCCTTCCACTTTCCACGTGATGAGAAACGCCACGCCGATCAGCAGCGGGATGAGGCCGATGGGCCAGGCGTGATTGTCGCTGACGAGGAAGAACACGGTCAAACCGGTGCCGATGGCGATCCAGACGAGGCCGCGGCGGAAATCGCTCTTGGGTTGTTTGCGTGGTTCGTGCGGTTGCAGCAACTCCGGCGGGATGGCGACGCCTTTCTCAATCATGGTGCGGAGCGTTTCGTGGAGCATGCGGTTCCGGCGATGACGGAAATACACCACCACGGCGACGATGGCCACCGGCATGCCGAACACGAACATGGGAACGAGGATTGATTCGTAGTCGGTCTTGGTTTCACGCAGCCGGGCCTGTTCCTTGGCAAGTTCGGCAACTTTCTCAGGCGGCATCTTGTCGAGGATGTCCTTGGGGATGCCGAGGACGGTTTCGCTGCTACCGGCGTCTTCCGGAGCGGTGATGTTGATGCCCGTCGAGCCGATGGAGACGCTGACGGAGCTGCTCTTGTTGGTCTTGCTGGCGTCGCTGGGAGCTTCCGGCGCGGCTGGGGCTGCGGGGGCCGCAGGTTCTGCTCCAAAGACGCGGCTGGCAAGGGCGAGCGCGGCGAACAGGCTGGCGAGGGGTTTGAGGTTCGTTTTCATGATTTGCGTTGATGGGATGCTGCGGGAGCTGGATTTGGATTCAACTTTTTTTAACGGGCCAGGATGAGCACGGCGAGCGCGGCGGTGAACGCGGCCAGCAGGCTCACAAAGATCCAGCCTTCGACGTCGAAGCGCGGCGGTGCGACGTAAAGCGATTTGCTGGGGCACCGGCGCGTGAGCGCGGTGGGGGCTGCCGTCTCGGGCGGCACGTCGGCGAGCGTGGTGGTTTGGCTGTTCCAGGTGTTCATGGTCGGTGCGATGGTTTCAGTCACACCGATGGGATGCAGCGAAGCGGGGAATTGGATTCAAAAATATTAGGACGGGATTGAGGCGCAGATTCCAATTGCGTCGCGGGGGCTTTTGTTATTTCGTCAGCGCGCTCGTATGAAAGAGATCGTGCCCGAATCACCGGCCATCGTGCGTAATCAGCAGGTCGCCATCCAACAGCTTTTCCAGCAATACGTCGTGCCCAGCTACGGGCGCTTCGAGCTGGCGCTCAGCCACGGCCAGGGCAGTTGGCTGTGGGACGTGAATGGGAAACGCTATCTCGACCTCGGCGGCGGCATCGCCGTGAACTCGCTTGGCCACGCCAACGCGGAAATCGCCGACACGCTCGCGGCCCAGGCGCGGAAGTTGGTCCACATCTCGAATCTCTATTACCACGAGCCGCAGGGTCGCTTGGCGCAGAAGATTGTCAGTCATTTGGCGCCCGGCAAAGTGTTCTTCTGCAACTCCGGCGCGGAGGCGAATGAAGGACTATACAAGCTCGCGCGCAAGTTCGGCCACGACGAAGGGCGGTTTGAAATCATCACGGCGATCAACTCATTCCACGGCCGGACGCTGGCGGGCATTTCGGCGACGGGTCAGGACAAGGTGAAGAAGGGCTTCGAGCCGATGGTGCAGGGGTTCGTCCATGTGCCGTTCAATGACTTGGCGGCGGTGCGCGCAGCGATTTCCCCGGCGACCGTGGCGGTGCTCATCGAAGGCGTGCAGGGCGAAGGCGGTGTCACGCCGGCCACGCCGGAGTTTCTGCTTGGCCTGCGGGCGTTGTGCGATGAGAAGAAGCTGCTGTTGCTCATGGACGGCGTGCAATGCGGCCATTTCCGGACGGGTAAATTCCAGAGCTTCCAGCGGATTCTCGAAGGCGTGCCGGGCGGCGAGAAGTTTTTGCCGGATGGACTTTCGATGGCGAAATCCTTGGGTAACGGTTTCCCGATCGGCGCATTCTGGATTCGGGAGCCGCTGGCGGATTTGCTGGGCGCAGGCACGCACGGGACCACTTATGGCGGCAACCTGCTCGGCTGCGCAGTGGCGTTGAAGGTGTTCGAGATCATCGAACGAGATGGCTTGGCGGACAACGCTCGGAAGCTGGGCGCATTCTTCCGCGAAGGCATTGCGGCGCTGGCGCAGAAGTATCCCAACGTGGTCAAAGGCCCGAGGGGCTTGGGTTTGATGGTGGGGATTGAATTGGCAGAGAAGGAAAAGATCGCGGGTTTTGCGGGTTCCGATAAGGCCGCTGCGATTCAGTTCGTGAACAAGCTGCACGAGGCGGGTGTGCTGACGGTGCCGGCGGGGACGCGGATCGTCCGCTTGCTGCCGTCGCTGAACCTAACCCGCGTCGAGGCGGATCAGGGGTTGCAAATCATCGAGTCGGTCATCGCCAAGCTCGTCTGACCTGAAAAGAGAACGGCCAGCTGCCGATGGCAACTGGCCGTTGTGTGGGGTTGGTTGGGGGACATCTGGTTACTTCTTCTCTTCGCCCTTGTGCTTGCCTTCGTCGTGCTTGCCGTTGCACTTCTCGCAGACTTTGCCGTCCTTCTTGGCATCGACGCAGCACGTGTGTTTGCACTCTTCGCCTTTGGCTTTCGCTTTATCGCAGCACGAATCGCCAGCGAAGGCGGGTGAAGCGATCAACGCGAGGGCGAACAGACCGACGATCAGGGATTTGGTGAATTTCATACTAGCTTTCAGTTTGTCAGCTTCCGCCGGTTTCTGTCAGGCACGGCCCATGACTGGGGTGTCTCGGGTGACCGGGAAGTTGGGGCAAACTAACCGCAGATGCCGGTCTGTCGAGAGAGAATTTTTGCTAACAACCGCCATTCGCCGGGGAAATTGCGCCGGAACACAAGGGGTTTCAACTTGCGGCTGATGCGTTTGCCTAATACGTTCAGCCGCCGCTGCGAGGGGCGGTTGAAGTAGTCGTATGACCCAAAACGCTGAACTCGGATACAACACCAAAGTCGAGGGCGAAGTGGTCCACACCCGCGTGGACGCCGCCATCAACTGGTTCCGCAAGAACTCCATCTGGCCGATGCCGATGGGGCTGGCGTGCTGTGCCATTGAACTCATGGCCTCCGGCGCGAGCCGCTTCGATATTTCCCGCTTCGGCGCTGAGGTGATGCGCTTTTCGCCCCGTCAATCGGACGTGATGATCGTGTCCGGCACGGTGACCTACAAGATGGCGCTCTCGGTCAAACGCATCTACGACCAGATGGCCTCACCCAAATGGGTCATCGCGATGGGCGCCTGCGCTTCGACTGGCGGCATGTTCCGCAGTTACGCCACCCTTCAAGGCGTTGACAACATTGTTCCCGTTGATTTTTACGTCGCCGGCTGTCCCCCACGACCCGAGGCGTTATTGGACGCTCTCCTGAAACTTCAGGAGAAAGTCAGCAAAGAACCCGTTATCTCCGTTTGGAAAAAGGCCAGCTAAGTTGTCAACTGGCCCCAAACCATCCCAAGCTCATGGCTACTAGCCTAGAACTCGCGCAACAGCTCAAAGCTAAGTTCGGCGATTTAATCTCCGAACCGGCGGAGTTTCGTGGCGAATTGACTGTTACCATCGCGGATGCGCAGCGCATCGGCGAGGTGGCGGCGTTCTGCAAGGCGGAGTTGGGTTTTGATTACTTGGTGGATGCGAGTGGCGTGGACAATTACGGCGAGGACCCGCGCTGGTCGTTGGCTTACGAGTTGTTCAGCACGACCAAGAACGTCTATCTCCGGTTGAAGACGCACGTCAGCGAGGAGAAGGGCGAATTGCCGACGGTCTCGAACGTCTGGCGCACGGCGGATTGGCACGAGCGCGAGGTTTACGACATGATGGGCGTTCGGTTCATCGGTCACCCTGACCTCCGCCGTATCCTGATGTGGGAGGGCTACCCGTATCATCCGTTGCGGAAAGATTTCCCGCTGGCCGGCAAGCCGACGGAGTTGCCAGAAGTCGCGTTCAGCAAGACGACGCCGATGGAAGGGGGACCGTTTGTGACCGTATCCGGCGGCAAAGATTCGGCGGCGCGTGAACCGCGCATCCGGATTCCGGAGGATTAAGTTTTCATGGCGAACACGCACGAAATCCAGTTCGGCGAAGCTGCGGCGCGCGCGAGTCGCGCGGCGGAGGATTTGCCGGATTTGCAGGGCGAGAAGATGGTCCTCAACATGGGGCCGTCGCACCCGTCCACGCACGGCGTGCTGCGCATCATCCTTGAACTCGACGGCGAGACCATTACCAAGGCCACGCCGGACGTCGGCTATTTGCATCGCGGCGACGAGAAGATCGCGGAGAACATGACGTGGAACCAGTTCGTGCCCTACACGGACCGGCTGGATTACCTCGCGCCGATGGCGAACAACGTCGCTTACGCGCTCGCGGTGGAAAAACTTTTCGGCATCCAAGACAAGCTCCCGCCGCGCTGCCAATACATCCGCACCATTTGCTGCGAACTCTCGCGCATCTCGTCGCACCTGCTCGGCATTGGCTGCTTCGCGATGGATGTCGGTGCGTTGACGGTCTTTCTGCTCACGTTCACGGAGCGCGAAAAAGTTTACAACCTGCAGGAAGCGCTCACCGGCGCGCGGCTCACGACGAGTTACACGCGCATCGGCGGCGTGGCGCGCGATCTCCCGCCCGGCTGGGTCGAGCAATGCCGTAAGTTCCTGAGCGAAGTCGTCATCAACATCAACGAAGTCGCCACGCTGCTGGATCGCAATCGCATCTGGGTGGATCGCACGCGCGACGTTGGCGTCATCCCGAAGGATGTCGCGATCGATTACGGTTTGACCGGTCCGAACCTGCGCGGCAGCGGCGTGGATTTCGACCTGCGCAAGAAGCAGCCTTACCTGATCTACAAGGACCTCGATTTCGATGTTCCGCTCGGTTCCGTCGGCGATTGCTACGATCGCTACTTGGTTCGCATGGAAGAAATGCGCCAGAGCGTGAACCTCGTTCGCCAGTGTCTCGACAAATTGCCCGGTGGCGCGGACAACAAGTCCAAGGAGCCCGTCAGCATTCAAGACGGCAAGATCACGTTGCCGCCGAAGGGCAAAGTGCTGTCGAGCATGGAGGAGTTGATCCATCAATTCATGATCGTCACCACGGGCGTGAATGCGCCGGTCGGCGAAGTTTATTTCGGCCACGAAAATCCGAAGGGCGAACTCGGCTTCTACATCAACAGTCGCGGCGGCGGCACGCCGTATCGCCTGAAGATCCGCGCCCCATCGTTCGTGAACTTGAGCGTGCTGCCTTACTTGTTGCCTGGCCACTTGATGAGCGACACCGTTTCCATCCTCGGCTCGCTGGACTTCGTCATGGGAGAATGCGACCGATGAGCGACATCCAACCATTCGAGGCCGTCCCGAACCCGCTGATCGCGCAGCCGGACTTCAAAGTCCCCGCCGACATGGACGCGGCGTTCGACGAACTCATCTCGCACTATCCGAAGAAGCGCAGCGCGACGCTGATGTTGTTGCACGCGATCCAGGAACGTTACGGCTTCATCTCGCAGGAAGCTGCGGAGTGGGTTGCGAAGAAACTCGAACTCCAGCCTATCAACGTGCTCGAAGTCGCGACGTTCTATCCGATGTTCAAGCATCGGCCCGTCGGCAAATGGCACTTGAAGGTCTGCCGCACGTTGAGCTGCGCGCTCGCCGGCTCCTACAAGTTGCACGCTGGTTTCTGCACCAAGCTCGGCCTCGACCCGCA
>JBEGQI010000141.1:0-5908 GCA_041181065.1 Verrucomicrobiota bacterium
ACGACGCAAAAGGTGCGGAGAAAAGGTCTTGCGCTGAAGAAGAACCGTGGCATTCTAGTCGTCCTTGATCGCGGGGTGGAGCAGCCCGGTAGCTCGTCAGGCTCATAACCTGAAGGTCCTAGGTTCAAATCCTAGCCCCGCAACCAATTTGATTGACCGTAGTTTGCTCATTTCAGGGCTTGCTACGGTCAACGTCTTTCAGACTCTGATCCTATCACCAGCTATCGCAAGCTACGGAAAGGCCATTAGTCATTTGATATCCGGTCTTGTCGTAATCTGTTCAATAGGGCCTGATAGTGTTTGGAATTGGAGCTTCCTATCGACCGGGGAGCCTCGTAGGGGGTGACTGCATTTGAATAATGCCATCAAAACCGTAGATAATGCCATTCCCGTCATGCGCCCACCTCCCTAGTTTGGTGGCGTAGCAACTGTGCATTTTCAATCTAAAGATGGTGAGGCGCTTTCCAAAGCAGTCTCCGATTTGCCCTCTGTGCAGTCGGCGGGTGCCGACAGTGGGATTGCATCTGGACTTCTAGGATTGGAATCAGCGGTCAACTTCCGAAATCCACCTCAGTTATATCGCCCGGTCCCGTTCTATTGGTGGAGTGGTGAAACTTTGGAGCGCGGCAGAATCGCTTGGCAACTGGATCAATTGCGCCAGCGGGGCGTGGGTCAAGTGGTCATCAGCTATCCACACGGCAAGGATGGCAGCACGGATTTGGGAATGCCGGTGTTGTTTTCACCTGAATGGTGGGATTTGTTCCGTTGGTTCTTGGTCGAGTGCCGGGAGCGCGGCATGACCGCTGGGTTTCAAGACTACACGTTGGTCACGCCGATCTTGCAGCAAATTGGTCTGGCAACTCCGGGTATGGAGGGCGGGCAAATGGTATGTGCATGGGCGAAGGCGCTTGCCCACGAGCCCCTATCATTAACAGCCGAGTCAGGCACGCGCGTGATTGCGGCTTGGGCCTATCCTTTCGTCAATGGCACTCTTGATACGAATGGGCTGGTGGATGTTCTGGCTTCAGTAGAATCCGGGCGACTGCAATGGCAACCGCCGATGGGTGAGTGGTTGGTTGCATTGGTGTTCATCCGTCCAGCGCACTTTGATCCGCTTCATCCGCAGTCAGGAAAACTGGCCATCGAAAAACTTTACGCGCCGTTTGAGCGGGAATGCCCCGGTGAAATCGGCCGCACGCTCAAGACGTTTTTTCAGGACGAACTGGATTTTGGTTTTGCCATGCCATTCTGGTCCGAACATTTGCGTGGCGCATTTAGCTCCCTCCACGGCTACGACCTCTGGCCGAAACTCCCCGCCCTGTGGCTGGATTTGGGGCCGGAGACGACGAAAATTCGCTTGGATTACGCCGACGTGATTTGTCGTGAACTGGAGCGAAATTATTTCAAGCCGATTTTTGAATGGCACGAACAACACGGCACGTTGTTCGGTCACGACAACCTCGGGCGGGGGGAAATTCGCCGATCCCGGCATCATTACGGGGACTATTTCCGCGCTATGCGCTGGTATTCCGCGCCGGGCTGCGACGATCCAAAGATTGATGGCGTGCGCGCTTTCAAGGGGTTGAAAGTAAACAGTTCCATCGCGCACTTGTATCAACGCCCGCGTGTCTGGGTGGAAGCGTTTCACAGCAGCGGTTGGGGCACGACGCCGGGGGAAGTCGTAGCCGCCTTGAACGAAGATTTTGCCTATGGTGCAAACGTCGTTAATCTGCACGGCCTCTATTACTCCACGAACGGCGGCTGGTGGGAATGGGCGCCGCCGGATTTTCATTTTCGCCAGCCGTATTGGGAGCACTGTGGTTCGCTCAACGACTACTTTACGCGGTTGTCGTGGTTGCTTTCCCAGGGCACACATCGTTGCGACGTGGCCATTCTTTATCCCAGCGCCACCCTCGAGGCGGAACCGGCCAACAACAGATCCGGCGTCCATGGACACATGGGGCATGAGGATGTGGACGACACCAAAATTTTTGCCGCCGATGCTGAGCGCACGACGTTTGGCCTGGGCAAATATCTGTTCAACCGCGCCTGCGACTTCGACCTCCTCGACTTTGAATCTCTGGAACGCGCCACGGTGGCTGCGGGCCAATTGAGCGTGAGCGGCGAAAGCTATCGTGTGCTGGTTCTGCCCGCGATGCCGGTTGTGCGTCATTCCACGCTGCTCGCCGCGCGGGATTTTGTCCGTGCGGGCGGTCTGGTCATCGCTTGTGGCTGTTTGCCGCACGCCAGTGAGCGCGGTGCTGACGATGAGCCCGAAGTGGCGGCGCTAGTGGCAGAAATCTTTTCCGAAACGCCGTCGGTCAACGGTGGCCGCGGAATTCTGGTGGAAAAATCTTACTCGGAAGTCCTTCGTTGGATAAACCAGCTGATTCCGCGCGATGTGGAGTGTTCCGTCAGTCCGCTTCAGGTTCTGCATCGCCACTTGGAAAATCAGGAAGTGTTCTATGTCTTCAATCCAGCGGAGACGCCCCTTTCCACGGAAGTCAAATTTCGCGCAGTGGGCCCAGCTGAACTATGGGATGCCTGGACGGCGAATGTCACGCCGCTGATGGTTTCCAATGCCGACTGTAATATCAGCACTTTGAAAATATCGCTGGCCGCGCGCGAGGCCAGAGTCATCGTCTTCCGTGGCGGTTCGCAACTGAAAGTCGAATCCGCAGCGTCACCGAATGAGCCGAAGGAACTGCTCGCGCTAACCGGCGAATGGCAATTCACCGCGCGTCCAACACTCGACAATCAGTTCGGCGATTATCGTCTGCCAGCGGCGAAGAATTTCATCGGCCCGGAAGCGCGCCAGTTCAAGTGGGCAGAAGAATTTTCCGATAGTGCCAACTGGCATGAGCTTTCATTCGATGATGCCGACTGGCCGCAGACGACTTATTCCTTCGGGCCACGTTTTGAAGTTCTTGGCCCGCTGCCGCCCGGCGCGAAGTTGGAAGGCCGGTGGCAGCCGTATGCGTTTTCGCTGCGCTGGGGCATCGAGCGTGATCCGTTTTTGACCGATTGGCTGAGCGGCCCGCACGGGTTGAAGGGGCAGGTGCCGGATGAATTCCTGGATTTTCATTGCGACCAACCCGGCCACGAATGGCATCTGCGTTCGCAAGTCATCGTGCCCACCGTGCGTGAATCCGTTCTGCGCGTCGGCGCGCGGTGCGCCTATCAGGTTTGGCTCAATGACGAACTTGTCGCAGAGCAGCGGGAAGCGTTGCCGCCGGGACGCCATGCGCCTTGGAATATTCCGCACTACGACTGCGTTCCCATTGAGACGCGGGTGAAGTTGCGCGCGGGCGTGAATCAGCTGCGCGTCAAATTGGTTCAACCGTCGGGGCAGCGCACGCGTGCGTTTGTCGCCTTTGATCCGCCCGCAACAAATCCAGGCCAGCCAGTTTTGCGCTGGTTCACGGATTCGCAGGTGCCGCGCCCGGCTTTGCTGGCCGCGCCGGAACGCAAAGCTGTCTGGCTGCGTTGCGCTACGCCGCCGGGGTTGAAAGGCATTGAGTTTGTGGCGCGCGGTTCGGCGCGCGTTTGGGTGGACGGTTCGGAATTGCCGGTTGTGGCGTTGCAACATTTGCCCGGCGGGTGTGTGCGCTGCCGCGTCGTTGCTCCCGAGAACTATTTGTATTCCACCAAACTGGCCATCCGAGTGGTAGCGGAACGCGAGTATCGCGCGGGTGATGTTTTGCCCGAGCCGGTTCGTTTTGACTGTCGAATGGGATTGCTCTCGTTGGGTGATTGGTGTGCGCACGGCATGGCGGTTTACTCCGGCATTGGCGAATACGAGAAGGCCTTTTTATTTCAACCGCCCGCCGGCAGAAAAATTCTGCTCGACTTCGGTGGCGTGGCGGCCACGGCGGAAGTGCTGGTCAACGGCATCAGCGCGGGGGTGTTAAGCGCGCCGCCGTGGCGGGTGGATGTTACCGAAATGCTGCAGGCTGGCATCAACACTTTGACCGTGCGCGTCGCCAACACGCTGGCGAATCATTACAGCGTTGGCATTCCATCGCCGTATGCGTTCCCTCATCAAACCCGCTCGGGTTTGTTCGGCCCGATCCGGTTTCTTCTCGATCAAGATTGAATTTCATGCGTTTCATTTCCTTGCTCCTCGCTTTTATCGTTTGGCTTCCGTCGCTCATCGCCGCGCCGCCGGCGGGAATGGCGGAATTTCAAAAGATGAAATACGGCTTCTTCGTCCACTACGTCTGGGGCGGAGCAGCCTACTCCGCGACCATCGACAAGGACGGCTCGAAGCCCGCAGGTCTTGACGACCTTGCGGATCGTTTCGATGCGAAACAATTCGCCGCCGACCTCGCCGCGATGAAGGTGGAGTATGTCGTCTTCACCGCGTTTCACGCGAACATGAACGTGCTCTATCCGAGCAAGGTCATGGACAAATGGCTGCCGGGTCATTCTGCCAAACGCGACCTGCTTGGCGACATGATCAAAGCCTGCAAGGAGAAGGGAATTCCTGTGCTGTTCTACACGCACCCGCGCGACGGTCATGATTTCACGGCTAGCGAACAGGCGCGAACGGGTTGGGCGGCGGGCCAGAGTCCCAATCCCGATTTCGGCAAATGGGACAGAACCAACTGGAATGATTTCGTCAACGAGGTCTATGGCGAACTCGTGGACCGTTACGGCAATGACATCCTCGGTCTTTACCTCGACGAAGGCAGCGCGGCAGCGGACAGCTATCGCGTGGTGGATTATCCTCGCCTGCGCCGGACGATTTCCGCCAAGCATCCGCAACTGCTGTTGATGCAAAACGATTACGGCGATCTTTACGGTTTCGACATCGGGAACAGGGAAGTTTTTTACAACGGCAGCTACGGCACGCCGGACGGCAACCAGTGGGAGTCGGCGAAGAAACCAGTTTCCATTGTCGTCGGCAGCATTTTTTGGGCGGCGTTTCCGGAAGGCAAAACTGAACCCTCACAGAAGAGCGACAAGGTCGGCTTCAACCCGTGGATTCAATACTCGCCCGCAGCGATGTTTCGCTACACCGTGCTGCAAGCGGGCATATGCACGGACGGCGGCGGTGTGTTGTGGGCTGCCGGACCATATCCGGGCGGCGGTTGGGAGGTGGGCGTGCTGGAACGCATGAAAGCCGTCGGTTCGCTGGTTGAAGCTGTTGCGCCTTCCATCAAGAACACCTATCCCAGCACTTCGTATCCCACCAAGCCCGGCGTTCGCATCGCTGATCTTGAATGGGGCGTCGCCACTCGCTCGACCGATGGTCAGCGGGAATTTCTCCATGTGCTCACACCTCCGACGGGAACGACTGTGCTTAACCTCCCGCCGCCGGCGGATGGCAAAAAGTTCTCGCAAGCCCGCCTGTTGAAGACCGGCCAGAAGGTTGCCTTCAAGCAAACCGGCGATGGCCTTTGCCTCGAATTGCCTGCCGGCGAAAAATGGGATTCGCTCGATACCGTCATCGCGTTGGACGTGGCTGCGGGTTCGCCGCCGGTGAATCACGCTTTGTGGAAGCCGTTCCGCGCTTCCTCGCTGGAAGGTAAAAATTACGCCATGCTCGCCACTGATGGCAGTGAGGCGACGGCTTGGATTCCGACCGCGAGCGACGTCGAGCACGCAGGTTATCTTGATCTCGCGCAGTCGTGCCGGTTTTCCAGAGTTGAAGTCATCGGCAACATCCCGCCTGGGACGCGGTTGGAACTGGCCGAGGATTTTGGATTCACCAAGGCGGAGGAACTCGCGACGGCAGCATCAGTCCGTTCGTCCAAGTTGGAGATCGTCCGCGCCATTTACGGTGCGGGTGACAAGATTGCCGATTTAACCGCCAAGCTCAGGACCGCCACCGTCGGCGGAATGCTGACCGTGACGGCGGACAATTCTCTCGCCGGTCACGACCCCGCGCCGAACGTGAAGAAGA
>JBEGQI010000142.1:0-6381 GCA_041181065.1 Verrucomicrobiota bacterium
GCAAAATCAAACACGGGTCGTTCTCCCGGATACGCCCACAGCTTGCAATAACTCGCCGCCGTGCCGTCGATCGTGAGTTTGACCTGCGCGCTCAAATTGTAAGTGCCGCCGCGCAGATAGATCGTGTCGCCGACGCCCATGACGCTCTGCGCCTTGCTTACCGTGGCGAACGGCGCGGCAAGCGTGCCGGGATTCGCATCGCTGCCCGTGGTCGAGACGTAGAATACGGCACCGGTCGGCGCGGGATTCACCGTGAGCGCCACAATCGAGCTGGTCACGGCGCCGAAATCATTCGTGACGCGGACGAAGTAATTGCCCGCCTGATTGGTCGCCACGCTGAAGAGCGTGAGGCTGGAGTTGGTCGCACCCGAGGACACGGCGTTGTTGAAGAACCATTGGTAACGCAACGGCGCCGAACCGGTCGCCGCGACGCTGAACATTGCCGTGCCGCCGACGGACACTGAGTTGCTCTGTGGCTGCGTGACGATGCTGGGCGGCGTGCCGGGCGGCGGATTCGTCGCACCCGAACCGCCGCCGACACGGAGACAGTAAAACCACTGGGGCGAAGCAGCGTTGACCGGATTGGTGGCATCGAACAAGCCGGCGCCGGTGAAGACATTGGAGCCGACCACGGGCCATTGCGCGGTGGGCAACGCGAGATTCGAAGTGCAAAGGACTTCATACGCGCTGCCGGCGGTGCCGTTGTTGCCGTGCAGGATGAACTGTGCGCCGTTGTGCTGCGCTTGCGTGATGACTGGCACGCTGACGACCACTGGCGGTGGGGCCGAGGTCACGGTCGAAACGACACTGGCCCAGTTCGTGCCGATGCGAAGTTCATCGACGTTCACCGATGCCGTGGGCACGCCCGCGCCATCGAGATAAAATCGTCCGAGGCCCGCCGCCGCGGTGAAGTCCGTGCCCGAGTTGATGCTCACCGCCGCCGCGCCCGCCGCGACTTCATTGCTCGGATACGACGTCAAAATCCACAGGCTCGCCGTATTCGGGGCCGTCGCAAAATCGTATTTGCCGATGACGAGATACGTCGTGCCGGACGTGAGCGCAGTCGCGGGAAACGTCGCCGTGCCGCCGGCCTTTTTCATTCCCAACTTGAAGCCGCTGTTGTTGCGGAGTTGGAGATTGATCGCGGGTGTCGTCGCGTTCTGCGCCGTGAGCGCCGCGATGTCGAGTCCGCTCGAACTCGCGCCGCTGGAACTACCGGGCTTGAACAGGAACGAGAAATAGATCTGGCCGGAAGTGAATTGTCCGTTGCTCGCGAAGGTGAAGTAGTTCGAGCCGGTGCCTTTGCTCAACACGATCATGTCGCCTGTGGACGCGGGGAAACCAGTCGGCCCGGTGAGATTGCCGCTTGTGATGGCCACGGTGGAAAATGAATTTGCATCCCAGCCGCCGCTGCTGCCGACTGCGCCGAGATTGCCCACGCTGTAGGCGAAGCCGTCGGCGAGCGGAAGGTTGGCCGCTGCGGAAAGTGAGCACGCGGCGAGGCAGAGACTCGCGAGGGGAACGAGTGTGCGTTTCATGATGGTCATTTGTGGAGCGTTGACAGCTTAACAACATCACGCACCACGTCAGCCGCACGTTGCTGCACAACGCGGTGAAAATTGGGAACTTTCCGGCGAGGCAGTGCATCAAAACGAAACGCCCGTCCGGAATACCGCGGACGGGCGTTGCGAATTTTGAGCGCTACGCTCAGTAAGAAGTCTTCAGCCAGTTCGTCTTACCCCAAGTCAACACGCCTGCGCCGACGCCACTGCTCGGGTCGGTGAGGATGGCTTTGAGCTGGTTCGGGTCATCCATCGTGTAGGAATACGGTAAGACACCGCCGGACTGATTCCACGAGAACGGAATGACCGGCGCTTGCACAGGGCCAAAGTAGGTGGTGCCGGGCGCGTTCGTGCTGTCGCCGAAGTAGGTGTTCGTCGTGCCGCCCGTCGTGCGGAACGAGTAGAGCGAATTCAACGCCATGATCTTGCCGGTGTAAGCTGGGTTGTTGGTGTCGGTCTGGTTGTTGCGGAGCGGCGTTTTGCAATCCTGATAGATGGAATTCTCGACGAGGATAGCTCCGCCCTCGGTGGCGATGCTGCCGTTCAGTGGCGGGTTGAAATTGTAGGAACTGTTGACGCCGTGCGCGTCGCGCAGGCGTTGGGCGTCCAATGCGAGGGATGTATCCGCGTAGATGTTAAAGTTGTGCACGTTGCCGGCGCGCAACCGCGGCACGCAGCGATCCCAACAATTCTGGAACCACTGATGATGGAACGTGATCGAGATCAGGGCGTTTTCCGCCGCATTGCCGGCATTGCCCACGCCATCATTCGCGCCCGCGAGATGCGTTTTGTCCTGACCCTGGATGATCGTGACGATTTCAGCCGGCGTAAATCCGCTTGATGTGCGCAGCGAATTATACATCGCGTAGGATGCCTTGTTGGATTCGAGCGTGTTGATCTGCTGCCAGACGAAGCTGTTCGGATTCGTCGCGCCGTCATCGCCGACGTATTTGTTCCAAGAAAACGTGATGTGATTTGCGCCGCCCTTGATGTCCACGATGCCATCGTAGGTCTTTGTGAACGTGCAATGGTCGATCCAGATGTTGGTCGTGGTGCCGGTGCCGCCGCCGTTGCCGAGGTCGATGAAGTCCCAATCGTTCTTGTCATAATTGCCCTTGGTCGCCTCGTCCCACTCCCACAGTTCATCGAACTTCAAATTCCGGACGATAACATTGCGCGCATTCTTGATGTTGAAGCAGCAATGTTTGATGGTCGAACCGTTGGCGGAAAAAATGGTAAGCCCATCCTTGCTTTGGATGTCGAGCAGGCTGATGCCGGTCTGAAGGAGGCGCGGATGCAACAGAGGCGTCGCGTGCGTGCGGAAGGGGCCGACCGCTTGCGCCGCTGCGCCGATTTCGAGCCAGCCGAGGTCGAGGTCGTTCATGATCTCGATGACCTTGACGGTGGCGCTGTCGATGGCATTCGCCAAGCTCAGCGCGTTCGTCACTTTGGCGTAAGCCGCGCTCGTCTCCGCGATCATGCCGCCGCCGGTCGTGTCCTTGCCGAAGCCCATGAGGTTGTAGCGCGAAAAATTTGTCACCGGCGTGCTGAGCGAAAGCGCTGCGAAGACGCTGGTCACGGCGCCGTAATTGTTCGTCACGATGACGGAGTAGTTGCCGACGTTGTTGCTCAACACGGTGGCGATGGTGAACCCGTTGCTGTTCGCGCCGACCGGTGTGTTCGTGTTGAACCGCCACAGATACGTCAGCGGCGCGGCGCCAGCAGCGGTCACGCTGAAGGTGGCTGGGTTGCTGAGCGTGACGCTCTGGGGTAACGGTTGCACCGTGATGCTCGGCGGCGCGAGCACAGTGAGCGTGGCGACAGCGCTCGTCGCGGAGCCCACGGCATTGGTGACGATGACCGAGTAAGTGCCCGCGTTGGTGGCTTGGGCTGAACCAAGCGAGAAGGAGGAATTCGTCGCGTTGGCGAGCGTCGTGTTCGTGTTGAAATACCATTGATACCGCAACGGTGCGGAACCGGTCGCGGTGGCATTGAAGGTCGCGAGGCCGCCCGCGGCAACCGTGAGGTTCGTGGGATCGCTGGTGATGGTCGGCGGGACGAGCACCGTGAGCGTGGCGACGGCGCTGGTCGCGGTGCCGAGGCTATTCGAAACGATCACGCGATACGCACCGGCGTCGTTGGTCGTGATGCTGAGCAAGGTGAGCGTGCTGGAATTTCCGCCCACGGGTGTGTTGGTGTTGAGCGACCAGAAATAATCGAGCGGTGCGGTGCCGCTGGCGCCGACGAGGAAGTTCGCCGTTTGGCCGACCGCCAGCGTAAGGCTTTGCGGCGAATTCGTGATGCTCGGCGCGGTGGGGTTCGGTGAAAGCGTGCCGCCTACAAGCAAGCGGAAGAACTGCTGCACCTGTCCCGACGCGACAGGATTCGTTGAATCGAAATTGCCGTTCGCATCGAACGCGCGGCCCGCGATGGACGGCCAGTTGGCGACAGGCACTGTGACGTTGGTGCTGGCGAGGACTTGATACACGCCGCTCGGCACGCCGTTCGTGCCGCGCAACACCACGCCCTGCGGCAGCACCAAGGCCTGCGTGATGACCGGCACGGGCGTGGGCGCTGCGGGGCCATCGGTCGGCGTCACGTCGGCCCAAGTCGTGCCCACGCGAAGATCGTCGACCTCATTCACGCCGCTGGTCGTGGAGGAATTGCACCGGAGGAAAACATATTGCAGTTCGGCGGCGTCCACTGTGTTGGTCGTCGTGGTCGCAGCGACGCTTGGGGCGGGTTCGACGCCCGCGAAGGAATTCGTCGGCGGGTTCACCCAGAGCGTCACGGTGTCGTCGCCCGCGCCTGGGCCGAAGGTGTATTTCGCCACGATGAAAACCACGTCGTTCGTCCCGAAGCTCGCGCCGGTATAAAACACATCCGCGCCGCCGCCCGCGCCGCTGGCGCCCTGACCTTTGCGGATGCCGACGAGATAGCTCGTGGAGTTGGTTTGTTTGATGTGGATGCCGAGAGCGGCGGCAACTTTGCCATTCGAGGTCGTCACGGCGCCATCATCATCGAGTCCCGCGACCGTGCCGCCGGTGGTGGAAGCGCTGAGCGTGGTCTGCTTCAGGATGAAGGAAAGATAGACGCTGCCGTTCGAGATCGACGTGGCATTGAAGGTTTCCACCACAGTGGCAGCCGTGCTAGGCAACGAAGCTTTATTGGAGGTGACGGACGGCGATTGCAGCCCCGGATACGACAAGCTGCCGCTGATGACTTGCGCGCCGCTTCCCCCGCTCCAGTTGCCTTGAGCATTCAAAGCGCCGGTGGGGTAGGCAAAATTTTCTTCGAGCAACGGCGCGGCGCCGCTGAGCTGGGCCGACAAGCCGATGAAAAGGAGGAGGAGAAAACGACGGCCAATCATGTTCGGTTTGTGCTTAAAGTGCTCTGGCATGTCAACGGTGCAAAAGAGTTCGATTGGAAGATAGCCGAAGAGCGGCTTCGGTCATGCACTGAGAGTTGCAGATGGTGGTGAGAATTGGGAACCATCGAAATGAAAAGCCCCTCCTCAGCGGAGGGGCTTCGCTTGAGCAAAAACTCAAAGCTCAAGGTTTGAACGCCTGGATCAGCCAGCGGAAACTGTTGTTCACGTCTTCGATGCCACCACCGCCCGTCTGGCCATTCTTGGTGCTGGTCCAGACTTTGGTTTGATCGAAGTAGGTTGAATTGTTTTGGAGCCTAACGTGCATATCACCAAAGAGTGCGTTCACGGCCAGCCCTTTCTTGACGCCTGCACGATGCGTCACCATGTCCAGCCGATAGAGGAGGTCCGATGCAATCGCGGAATCTGACGTAAGCTCGACCTGCTTCTTCGCGAAACCTTGCGGAATGAAAGTGCCGCCATAGGGGCTTGCCAGGGCTGCAAGTGGACGGGTCGGCGTTTGTGGAAAATAAGAATACCCTGAGCGAACACGGGTGTTGCCGTCTGGAAAGATCGGCCACACGCCATTCGCGGTTGAGTAATACTCATACGTGCGTTCTAAAAGAAACGGATCCGTTCCCGCTTTCACCTTGCTTCCGCTCAAGCAGTAGAAGATCCGCGGATTGCCCACGGTCTTGGTCTGCCACATGATGCCCAGATTCCGCGCTCCGGCATCGTCGATCGTGTTTTTGAACAAATCGTAGGCTCCATCAAAACCAGCCGTATCCGTGTCAGTGACTTGTGGGGGCGGTAACTTGTCATTGTTATCCGGAGTATACATGGCGATGGAGATGCCAATCTGCTTGAGATGATTCATGCACGTGGTGCGCAAGGCCTTCTCCTTGGCCACTCCTAACGCGGGCAGAAGCATGGCCGCCAAAATTGCGATGATGGCGATGACAACCAGCAATTCGATCAGGGTAAAGCCACGTCGATTGGCTTTGGTCCAAGGGTTGGTGTTCATAGATGCCCGAGCCTAGCGAGGCCGTGTCATGTGTCATCCGCCTGCCGTTGCAAACCTACGTGAAAAAATGGCACCCATTTTCGGCGGTAAACCGGTTGGGCCTGTATTTGGGATGCATTGCACCTGACTGCGGTGCGATGCGGCCTTGGAAGAACGCCGAATGTCGCGCTCCTTGACTCCTTCCGGTGCGGACCTTTCAATGCGTGCATGAACTGCGTCACCAAACTGGGTTCTGTTATCGTTCTGACTTCAACTGTGCTATGGCTGGCGGGTTGTGCGAGTTCCGAGCCGACTTTGCCACCCGAACGCATTGCTCCGCTGGCCGCTGCCCCCGCTGAGGTGCTGAAGGCGCTGCCGGGCGAATGGTTCATCGATGTCGACGCCTCGGCTGACGCGCTCGCCCGCGCCCAATACAAGCCGCGTCAAAC
>JBEGQI010000143.1:0-5071 GCA_041181065.1 Verrucomicrobiota bacterium
TCCGCCTTTTCGGCGAAGAGCGGCCAGTTGGAAGCGGGGTCAACGATGACCGGCTCGATCATGTAGTTCTTGCCGGAGACCTTGACGCCGCCGGACTTGTTGATCTCGTCAAACGTGAAGAGCAACACGTCCTTCAGCGAGGTCTCGCTGATGGCCATCGTGCCGCTCAAAGAATGAAGAACGCCGACCTTGACGGTATCAGCGGCGAACGCGCTGACCGTGGCGGCCAAGGCCGCCACGGTCAGAATTTTCTGGAGGAACAACTTTTTCATAGGTTTGGGTCTTGAAACTTTTCGGAATGGTTTTGGATTCGGTTTAGAACGAGTAGGTCGCACCGCAGCCGACGATCACGCGGCTCTTTTTGCCGTCGAGACCACCGGTGTAAGACGTGGTGTCGTAGCGGATCTCAGGCTGGATCTTGAGGCTGGGCACCGGCTTGTAGTTCAGCGTGAGCGTCAAGCTGGAGAGATTGCCGTCGGCATCCGTGGTCGTGATGCCTGCACCGGGCCGGACCGCCGGTCCCAGCACGCCATCCGGGCTGGAGATGTAATCGCCGCGGAAGGCGACGCCGAACTTCGGAGAGAAGTCATACCACACCCAGCCACCCAGGGACCACAGCTCGCTCGAGGTGCCGGCCGTGTCGAAGTTGAAGTAGTCGAATTCGTAGCCGGTGCCGAGCTTCTCGTTCACCTGATAGCCGCCAATCGAGCCGAAGCCCGTGCAATCAGTGCCGCCGGGCTGATCGTCGGCGAAGAAGTAGATGTTCGCCCAGAGCTTGCTCGAAGGCTTGAGATTTAAACTTCCACTGAACGCCTTGCCTTCGTTGTTGTCGACCGGGCCCTGGAACAAGCCGTTATCCACGCGCAACGTGAGCCCCACCTTGTCGGTGAAATTGTAGGTCGCCTGGATGCCCGCGGATGGACCGTTGCCAGTGAACCACCATTGGTTGCCCTGCGAGAAGTTCACGTTGGCAGCGCCGCCATCACCGGATTCGTAGTTCAAGAGCGAGATCAGTTCGCCCGCCTTGATGTTCAAGCCGGTGCCGATCGGGGCATTGAGTTCGATGTAGGCTTCCCGCAGATCATTGAAACTGGTGTTGCCCGCGCTGGGCGAATTGAGCTGGGTCGCATCGTCACCGAACATCAGCGACGCCTTGAATCCAGCGTCCCATTTGTCGGTCGCAACCGGCTTGCTGGCGATGGTCAGTTTGACTTTGTTGATCGAAAACGAATTGTCCTTCGTATTCCACAGATACGCATCGGACATGCCGTCAGCGGGATGTTCGGTGTTGTAGAAATAGGATGCCTGGACAAAACCGCTGATGGTGATGTCCGACATGGCCGAGACGAATTTCGGCGCTGGCTTGCCGGAAGGCAGCAGCCCTTCCTTGGCCGCCAACGCTTCCAGCGCGTCGAGCCGCGACTTCAAGCTCTGGTTTTCCTGGGCCAAATCATCGACCGTGGCTGCCTGGCCAAGCATGCCGCCGAGCGCGACGCCCATACAGGCGCCAACCGTGGTGAGTTTCTTGTATTGATTCCGGTGCCTCTTCATTTTCTTTGGAGTAGGGATGACTGAGTTCTGAAACTACGAACATACTTCTCACCTGGAACGACAGGCTCCGTGAGAACCTTAACCAGCAGCCACACGCTTCAGATGTCACTCGAGCGAGGGACTCGCTGTTAAAGGCAAACGCTTCCATGCAACCCTGATGCCACGCACCGGAAGCACAGGGATAGTTCGATGAGAATTTTTCAGCGCGAGCGTGAAACGGATTCACGAACACGAAGTGGAGCCGGACCAAAAGCGCGAATGCAAGAGGGTAACCTCCGGTCGAAGGCGATAAGAAGAGCACGCGCAGCCAACCTCGCAGCCGTGCTAAACGGCTTACTGGATTCACTCCTTGTTCAGGCTGCGAAAAAAAGTGCAGTCCGGAACAAAATTAACGTCCACTCTGGCGCAACATCGCCGTGAGCCGGGCATTGAACGCAGGCTTCTGCGCGAGTTGCTCCACGGTCATGTGCATCCGGTAACGCCAATAGTGTTTCGGATTCGCCGGGATGTTGATGCGTTCAGCATTCACATCCGCACGGCGCAGCGCTTCATCCATCCCGAGCAGATCTTGAAGTTGAAAGATGCTCCACATCGCGGGCGAAGCGAGATGCTGACGGACCACCGCTTCGTTCAATGCGCCGGAACAAGTCGCCGGCGCGGTTCCAGCCAAGCCGAGTTCGTCGTTGTAGAACCGTTGCGTGAGCGGAGCCTCCTCCTCCCACCAGCCACGAATCGTGCTCATGTCGTGCGTGGAGGGCGTGACCACGCTGAGATACGGCGCCTCCGCCGGACGCGAAAACGCGCGCTCTGGCGTCTTGGGCATGCGCTGAATCTCCAGGCTCAACAGCCCAAGGTCACGCATCACATCCGGCACGCAGGCGGGCACGAGCCCGAGGTCTTCGCCGCAGATGAGCATGTTGGTGACGCGCTTCAATGCCGGCAGTTTCTGCAATGCCTGCTTGCGCCAGAACTCATCCTGCCGCCGGAAGAAATAATCCACATACAAATCCATCAACCGCCCACGCACCTCAGCCGGCAAGGCGCGGAACGAAGCGGTCTTCTCGATGTGAAAACGGAAATGGAATTCTCGCCCGCCCGAGCCCGGCGCCTCGATGAGCAACACATTGCTGATCAAATCAAAGAGGCCGAGCTTCAGCGCCTTGTTCTCCGCCGTGTCCGGCAGGGTTGCGAAATACTGTTCCACCTTCCGCTGCGTTGCGAATTCGGGACGCAGGGCATACTGCACGGTTGCGCCAGGTTGTAAAAATTTCAGGAGCACGAAATCTGCGCCGGTGCCGAACACTGCATCGAGCACCTGATCATTGATGAATGGCTCAACAAAACGGGCACGCGTGAAACCAATTCCACGTGCGGCGAACTCACTGGCTTCAACCGGGATGGCCGGAACGAAGTAGCCGAGAATGCCTTCGACCGCATCGGTTGGAATGCTCCAAATGCGGAAGAAGCCCAAGATGTGATCGATGCGGAACGCGTCGAAGTAATGCGACATCTGCGCAAAACGTTGCTTCCACCAAGCGAAGCCGTCCTGCTGCATGCGCGGCCAGTTGTAGGTAGGGAAGCCCCAGTTCTGCCCCTTGTCCGCGAACGGATCAGGTGGCGCGCCAGCTTGCACGCTCAAGTCGTAGAGTTCCGGCGACTGCCAAGTGTCGGCGCCGTTGCGCGAGACGCCGATGGCGATGTCGCCCTTGAGGATGATGCCGCGCGCGTGCGCATGCGCAGCCGCCTGCTGCAATTGCTGGTGCAGATGGAATTGGACGAAATAATTGAACTCCACCTCCGCCAAGTCCGGCGAATTTGCCGCCGTCAACTTGGCAAGCGTCTCAGCCGAGCAACGCGTGTGCGCCGACCACGACCGCGAATCCGCCGTCCCAAATTTGTCCCGCAAGCAACAGAACACCGCGTAAGGCGTCAGCCAGTGCTGGTTTTCGGCGAAGAATGTTTTGTATTCCTGACTGCGGAATGTCGCCGTGCGTTGCGACGAGAAAATGGACTTCAAGAAACCCAGTTTAGTGCGCGTCACTGCTTCATAGTCGATCTCCGGCAACGCATTCAAACGCGCGCGTTCGTCCGCGATTTGTTTGAGCAAGGATTTGTTCTTCGCCGGAACGAGTGCGTCGAGATTCAGATAGACTGGATTCAGCGCAAACGCCGAGATGGCCGAGTAAGGATACGAATCGGTCCACGTGTGCGTGGAGGTGGTGTCATTGACCGGCAGGATCTGGATAAGTTTGAGCCCGACCTGCGCGCACCAATCCGCCAGCGGCTTGAGATCGCTGAATTCACCGATGCCGCAGCTGTTTGCGGTCCGCAGACTGAAAACCGGGATCGCCACCCCTGCCCCACGCCAGTCATTTGCCGCCAACCCCGCAAACCCATCATCAACCACGACCCGATCCGCTTTCGATAAGTCGAGACGTCGATTTACTCCCTCTTCGTAGGCCACGAAAACACCGCGCTCGGCATCGAACACGCCATATTTGTATTCGACCGGAAACGTCGCCTCGCGAAGATCCACCTCGATGCTCCAGTGGTGACCGTCACGGCTGAGCAACAGAGGCTTTTCCGTATTCCAAACGCCAAGCGCCGGTGCGCCGCCCAAAATTGCGAGCACTTGTCCCCGCGCCAACAAAGGCGCCTTCACTTTGAATGTGTGCGACGGATGCGACTCCTTGCGGGCTGCGACTTTCGTCACACGCTCGCGCAACAGAACGGACTGAAACGGTTCGGTGAAGAAAACATTTTCGAGCGTCGCAGCGGAATTCCATGAATCCACCACCAGCACCTGCTCGTGAGCGAACACTTCCGGCGACAAGGCATGGTCGCGTCCCCAATCCATTTCGCTGCTACCGTCCGCTTGCCGCAGGATGTAATTGTAGCGGATCGGTTCCGTTGGTGCCTCGCCCGTGAACGAAACCACCACCTGCCAAAACTCCGGGTCCAAATACTCCAGCGCCACAGCGCGAGACACGTCGCCATCCCCCAATTGCGGATGATTTCCCGTGACGGAGAGTGATTGTCCAAACGCGGTCCGGAACCGCAGCTTGAGCGTCAATGTCATGGCGTCAGACTGCCGGAAAATGGCGCCGGATGGCCACAGGAATGAAACGCACAAACATGCGGTTTCGAGGGATAAACGCTTTAGAAGACGAAGAAAACCATGGTGCGCACGGCAGGACTTGAAGGACTGCAAAATACCGCCTGAATCCCAAGCAATCGCGAGGTTTCCGGCCAACAGTGCCTTTTCAGTGCCATTGGTGCCCGTGATCTCCCGCAAGCTGGCGGGATTATCACCTGCCCATTGCTCACCGTTGACATAAAGTTGCCGGAAACTCCCCGCCGTCCCCGTCCGGGGACTTCGGGGACTTTTTTCTGACTCCATCCGCCAAAAAGGTGTAGAGATTGGAATTAAATCCCGCCCCTTTTCCGGGGGCTGAATTATTTTCCGGGCGGAATTAAAAATAAAATCGCGGAATTTCATATTTTTCCGTCCTTTTCCGTT